>CAMVFC010000005.1 GCA_947166655.1 uncultured Prevotellaceae bacterium | reverse complement strand
GCTGTTGGTGGATATAGTTTTGCAAATGCCTTTTCCGTAGAACTTATGTTCGGCCAGTTGGAGCGATGGAATCATCGTTGGGGATGGTATTTTAAGGGAGGAGTTGATGTAGCGGGTGATGAGTACTACGATCTGGAGGATGATTTGGAGTGTCCTAATCTAATACTTGGTGCGTCATATAGATTTGGAAATAAAAGCGTTTCACCACAGACTCCCATATATTTACATTTTGGATTGGGCATAGCCCAGGGCTATTATTACGATGATTATGATGAAGGATGGTTCCCCAATGGCGTCGCTCCGGCCTTGGATTTGGGCCTGTTGTTTAAGATACAGAATCATCTTATGCTGAATATCGGTGGAACACTCCGTTTGGGTGAAGATCCAGTGGCAGATATTAATTTCGGTATCGGTTATGCTTTCTGAAATAGGATAGTTCCAGCCACTGTGCCTAATCCTCATAGGAGGTGATATTATCTAATTCATTTTTTTTACAGGCGTATATATGACTTTTGAAGTTGAATATGCTTTAACGAAGTAGATTATGAATGTTTTACGTCAGATACTGTTCCTTTTCACCTTTGCCCTGTCCACCTGGACATATGGGCAAACGGTGAAGACGGTTGAGTTGGAACACAAGTATTACTATACTTCGGATGTAACGCTTAATCAAGCTAAAAGAGCTGCTTATGAGGCAGCAAAACGTGCGGCGATACAGAAGGCTTTCAGCGGCGTGCTTGATTCCGAGATCAACGTTATGGAACAGAGCGAAGCAAATAGAGACGGAACAAAGACTGCTTCAAACTTCCATAGTATCACTTTCAGTGAATTGCGAGGAGAATGGTTAGCTGATGTGAAAGAACCATGGTATGGACGCCCCGAATATGACGATGCAAACGACGTTTGGACGATTGTCTGCCGTGTAAAAGGAAAGGTCCGAGAGATAGATAGTCATAGGATTTCATTGGATTGGCATCTTATGCGTAATAGTACAGAGGATCATGCAGATGCGAGAGAGTTCTATGAGAATGACAGACTTTATATGTCTTTCACAGCTCCATGTGATGGCTTTCTTGCTGTGTACCTCATTGATGGAAAAGAGAAGGCTGAATGTCTCATTCCGCACGATCTGGAAAGCACGGGAATCTATCGCATAAAAGGCGGAAAAGAATATGTATTCTTCTCTCGCGATCATGACAATCAGGATGGCATGCGGGCACCGGAAGCTATTCGCTTAATCCCTTATGGGGATGTGGAGTTTTGTACCATTCACGTATTATTCTCGCCCAACGCCTTTAAGCAAGCTCCGATGAAGGGCCGAGATAAGCGCACGGTTGATGGTTATACCTATGATTTACATCCCGAATTATCGGCAGAAGCCTTTTATCAATGGTTGGGCAAATTGCTGACACATGATAAAGACATGGTGCATGAGCATCGTAACATAACAATAAGCCTTGTGGCACCATAAATCCAGAGGCGCTTGGAAATGTTTAACCCTAAGAATATGGAGATGAAAGTTTCTTTATTTGTGAGGATTATGGTTTTTATTATGACGATTCTGTCTGCTGTGATTCCAGCTATGGCAGGTAGTCGTCTTGTTAGCCGTCCGCAATGGGTAAGTAAGGGGGAATCTTCTTTAAACTCTCATCGTACCAATAATACTTACTATTTTAAGGCTATTAAGACAGCAGGTGACAATTTGCAAATATTAAAAGAACAGAGCATCAAATCATTGGCAGATGCTATTGGCAAACGTAATCAGCTGACTGGAATGGTTCAGACCGACATGGAGAGTCAGGTCGCGGATGGGACGATAAGCGAGCATGAGACCTTCCGCATGACCTTTCAGAACTCGTTTGAAACGGAGTCTTTCTATGCCTCTATGGTGGATGACTATTGGGAATACGTGTCTCTTCCCAGCGGCCAGCAAGAATGCCGATATTATGCACTTTATGCAGTCTCAGAGCGAGGCGTTCAGCCTATCTTTGATCATTTCGAAAAAACAGGTTCCTATGGCACTGGTGCAGCATTAATGTCCGTCATTCCTGGTGCTGGTCAGCTCTATAAGGGACAAAAGATAAAGGGCTTTGCTATGCTTGGCGCTGCCGCTCTGTGTGTCGGCGGCATTGTCTTGTGTGAGAATCGACGTAGCTACTATCAGACGCGCATCATTGAGCAACCTAAATTCGCTAGCGATTGGAGCAAGAAATCCAATAACTGGGAAACAGGACGTAATATTGCCGTTGGTGCCACTGCTGCACTAGTTGTCTGGAGTGTTGTCGATGCGTTTGTTACGCCTGGTGTTACCCGTATCAAAGTATCTTCTTCCACTTCCTTTGCTATTCGCCCTGAAGCCGTCACTACACCGAATGTTGTTGGCCTCGGTGTCGCATTGGCTTTCCTATACTAAAGATCACCGTCACGTATATGGCCGTTAAAAAGATATTTAAATAATCATAATGAAACACAAGTTATTATTATCAATTCTCTCTTTGTTGACTTGTTTTTTAATGTCTTGCAAGTCCGACCCTGTAGATACGACAGGTAATATCTCAGGTACCATCTATGATTCCTATCAAGAAGGTGTTCCCCTCCAGGGAGTTAATGTTACTATTACCGGTTTGAACCTCAGTACCACAACTGGAACAGATGGTCATTTCTATTTCAGTGGCGTAGAGCAAGGCACTTATGAAGTACAAGCTAGCAAAACAAACTATGTTACAGATTCTAAAAAAGTGACTGTACGTGTTGGTCAGACTTCAACGCTTGATTTCTCTCTGAACCGAGCCAACTCTTCTCTTTCTGTCAGCCCGCTATTGTTGGACTTTGGTTCCACTGACACAAACCTCAGTTTTGACATTCAAAATACGGGTAAGGCTCTTCTTGAATGGCATATATCAGAGGATACTGAGTGGTTGGTATGTACCCCGACATCCGGAACCATCCAAACAGGGATGAAGGCATCAGTGGTAGTAACTATTGATCGTTCAACCCTAGCCAAAGGGACTTATAATAACACAATAATTGTTACTTCCAAAGATGGTGGAAGTCAAACAGTTCGTTTTAATGTTGCCGTAGCTGTTGCTGGAGCCTCCCTCCCTCAAGTATCCATGCTTGGTGTTGATGGAGTGACAGATGTAGCCGCAACGTTCAGTGGTTCCTTAGTAAGAATCGGAACATCTCGCGTTACCGCCCATGGCTTTTGTTGGAGTTCCCAGCATAACCCTTCCTTAGAGCAGGGTTTCCATCAGGATTTGGGCGCGACAGACAGTCCCCAACAAGTCTATACGTTTAGTGCCTCCACCCTTGAACCCAATACAACCTATTATGTTCGTGCTTTTGCCTCCAATGCCGAGGGTACGGTTTATAGCAGCCGTGAGGAACGTTTTACTACCGATGTTTCAGCTGGTCGTCCTAGGGTAGAAACGGGTACTGTTTCGCAATTAACTTCATCAGGTGCTGTCGTGGCAGGTAACCTCATCGAACTCGGGCACGAGTCAGGGGTCACCCAGTATGGACATGTATGGAGCAGCCAAAATAATGAACCTACAATAGACGGTCCCAAGACGGAACTGGGTTCTAGGTCAGAGACGGGTAGTTTCGTATCTACACTGTCTGGCCTTAATCCAGGAACTTTATATTATGTGCGTGCTTATGCACGTAATGTTTATGGCGTCAACTATGGCAATGTTATTCAATTTACTACTGCAGTTGGTGAGATAAAGGTTACGACAAGCGATGTCAGTAGCATTACTTATAACGAAGCTACTTGCGGTGGACGTATATTGGAACTCCAAGGTAATACAATCCGCGAATGCGGAATTTGCTGGGATATACAGAGTAATCCTACATTAGCCAATAATCATGTAGCCAGTGATAGTAACTCTGAAGATTTCAGCCTGAAGATGACAGAACTCCATGAGCAGACTAATTATCATGTCAGGGCCTATGTCATTGCTGTAACGGGTGAAACATTTTATGGGCAGGATGTGGAGTTCAAAACCATGGCGGAGGTTAAACTGCCTCAGGCATCAGCGACTATTGTCTCTGAAGTTGGTCTAAACACAGCCAAATTAAGCGCTTCTGTGACAAGCGATGGTGGTGGTAAGCTGAGTGCCTGTGGTTTCTGTTATTCCACAACCGCGAATCCTACTATCTCAGACAGCCATGTCAGTTGTGACTTGTCCTCCATTAATTTTAGTGCCGTACTCTCAGGATTAAAAGAGAATACCCATTATTATGTCCGTGCATACGTCTGCAACGAACGTGGCACCAACTATGGAGAACAAGTTGAATTTCAGACAACCTATGAAATAACCCTACCGATTCTTTCTGCCCTCTCTGTCACGAACGTTACCTCGAAAAAAGCGACCTTTGTATCCAGCGTTACATCCTTGGGCAATGGCACCTTGAGGCGGGCAGGCTTTTGCTACTCTCCAACGCCTAATCCGACTATTTCCGACGTAGTCCTTAATTGTGGAAAGGTGACCTCCCTAAACGCCACTACCTCTTCCCTTGAACCTCAGACCACTTACTATGTTCGTGCTTTTGCAGAGAACGAAAAGGGAGTGGCTTATAGCGAAGAAGAGATATTTGTAACAAAGGAACGGAAAGGAGACACTAAGATTGACCTTGATGACTATTCAGACGACACTTCTTGGGATGCTCAATAACCAACATAAAGTTCACTAAAATGAAAAAATATTTATACTGTCTATTGCCTTTTATGGTAATCTTATCTTTAGTCAGTGCTTGTAAGGACAATGCAGAAAACATCCTTTCCGAAGGTCGGGTAACATATCTGATGCGCCTTGATGCCAGCATCGCTGGTTTTCATGGTCAGGATACGCGTAGCAGCTCCTATACTTTTGCGGATAAGGATAAACTGTACATCCTCTTTCATCAGGACAATGCAGATATAACTGGGACTGCCGTTTTTGATATGGCCACAAACCTTTGGAAAATCACTCCGTCCAAGGCTCTTTCAGAAACAGAAAACGGTCGATGCCAGCTTGCTTTTTTCCTTGCTGAAGGAGAAATCTCAAACATGGAAATTGCCCTAACCCAGCAGACCCGTATATATACCGACGTCGTAGCGACCTATCAGATGTACGATGATATGTTGACTGTGCAGGCTCAGTTCTCACCAGCCTTGGGCCGTATCCGTTTCAAGGGACAAGAAGGACAGACATGCACTGTCACAGGACTGGCCTTCGCAAGCTTCTTTGACCTAAAGACCCACAAATTCGGACTTACTCCCAATAAACTAACCGCCACTTGTGCTGCCGACGGCTATACACCTTATTATTATGGTGCCTTCGCCGATGAACAGAAGCGTCAACTCATCTTTGACCTGACCGCCGGGAGTGGGTTGGGGCGCACCTTCGGTGAGGGAGTCATGCAAGCAGGCACTAGTGGCTATGTCACCATTCCCACAGTTGAGAGTCACGATGGCTGGACGCTGGTTAACAATTTAGGCGAACAAATCACCTTTGCAACTATCAGCAAACCGGTAGCCTCTGATATCCGTGGTGCGCGTGCGACACTGACGGCTACTATCACTTCTACAGGTGGAGGACATTTATCTGACACAGGCTTTGTGATTGCCACGCACGAAACGCCTACCGTGACAGACCGTAAAGTGGAATGTGGAACACAGACCTCTCTCAGTTCCCAGATCGCTGGACTCACGCCCGAAACCACTTATTTCGCTCGGGCATATGCTGTCAATGAAATCGGTATCTCCTACAGTGAAGAAATCTCTTTTACGACTGTCTACGAAGAAGTCACTAGCATTGAACACGATGAATGGAACTCAGAGGAAAACTGGAATGATGCTCCAAATACGCAAGTCGATGTGGATCGTGTGACTTATCCTGAAGACGAGAACTGGAACTGAAAAATAGAACTTTGTAAAATGAAAGAATTATGAAGACTTTATTTTATTCTTTATTTGCAGCAGGTTTGCTGTTGTTTGCTGCCTGTTCATCTGATGTGGAGGAAATGACGACCCATAATGAAGATCGCACACTTCACACAGCAACTCTCCGTTTTGAAGGCGATATTCAGCGTTTTGACGCTCAGACTCGTGCCGCCACTTCCGCTTGGAAAGATGGTGAGAAGATTTACATCCAGTTCCAGACTGATGAGGGACGGGTTGATGGCAAGGCTGTTTATAACAGCCAGACAGGTGAATGGAAAATGAATTATTATGGAGTAATTACCAAAGGTGAATTAAATAAATGTAAGGTTTATTACTTTGAAGGCCAAGAGACAGACAATTCTGAAGAGATAAGCATTTCACACTTGGCTGCGCCCTATGAAGATTCTTTAGCTACCTATTTTTTCAATGATGGGTCAATCACTTTAAAAGCACATCTAGCACCTATGACAGGGCGCATACGTTTCCGTGGACCTGTAGGATGCACTTTTACATTATCAGGCATGAAATGGAGTAATCGCTATGACGTCATAAATGATTCGCTTTGGCAAATCGGCAGCTATTTTACGCTTACTGTAGGGAGTGATGGATTTACTCCTTATGTATATACATCGTTTATTGATGATTCTGCTCGTCAGCTTCTTGTGGAAGATGAGGATAATAAACTTTATTGTTACAAACGTTTCGATACGTCAGTCTTGGCAAAAGGTAAAAGTGGGTTCGTTGATATTCCCACAAAAGATGATTCAAATGGATGGAGGTCTGTTACAAATGTGGAGAGGATCTTTATGGTTGGTGGAGTTCTGTTTAAAATGATTAAGGTGGAAGCCGGAACATTCCAGATGGGTTCTGAAGATGGTGAAGATGATGAGAAGCCTGTTCATCAAGTAACGTTGACCAAGGATTATTTCATGGGTGAGACCGAGGTGACTCAAGCACTATGGTATGCTGTGATGGGGCAGTCGCCCGCTAAAGGACGTCAATGGAGCACATCTTATGGAATGGGTGATAATTATCCCGCCTATTACATTAGCTATGATGATTGCCAGAATTTTCTCATGAAGTTTAATTATATTACGGGCTCGCAGTTCCGACTTCCAACGGAGGCTGAATGGGAGTTTGCTGCACATGGGGGCAATCAATCGAAGGGATATATATACGCGGGGAGTAACAAAGCTAATGAAGTCGCTGATTATATAGAAGGTTATTATTCTGCAACTCCTGCCAATTCGGTGAAAGCTCTATTGGCTAATGAATTGGGCTTTTATCAAATGAGTGGAAATGTGTGGGAATGGTGTGCTGATTGGTATGACGAAAACTATTATGCCAATACTTCGAATACAAACCCAATGGGCCCAGATATAGGTACGAATCGCGTGATACGTGGTGGAGGTATTGGTGCAAAAAACGGGGAAAAAGACTGTCGAGTGGCAAATCGTTGGAGTCTGTCGCCCTCTTCTTATACGGCTAGAATAGGTTTTCGTCTTGCTCTTTAGCCCTCCTTTATAAATTGACCAGTGTTGGCTTTGTGTGAGGAACATGTCCTTGACGCAGTAGCTGAGGGTTGTTTGAAGGACTATATGTAGTTCCTTCAGATGAAACAAAAAGAGTGTATCATAAGGCGATACAAATGCAGATTCGTTATAATAAGTTAATAGTAAAATTAATACAAGTTAAACTATGAAAAAGATTTTGATTCTTATGCTGGCGGTGCTGACGGCATCGGCCACGCTTTATGCAGCAGACCCTGTGGAAAAGGCTATCAATCAGGCTATCAAGGCCAAGAAGAAGGAGCTGAAGAAAGGCGGGTGGGAACTGTTCGGCACGTCGCAGACGCTGGATATGGTGCTCTATGACTACTACGACAAGCTGCTTCGCACGGGCGGAAACTACACGGAGCAGATGGGTAACGGTGACAACAGCGCCAATAAGACATTGCTTCATCAGAAGACTTTGGTGGATGCAGCCCGCAGTTATGCACAGAAAACGAGCAGTCAGGTGGAAGGCATGGTGACCGATGAACTCAAGAGCATCGAAAAGAAGGAGGTCGAGGATTTCAACTCGATGTTCTCCAGTAAGATACAGCAGAGCATCGGCGGTCAGCTCCAAGAGAAGTACAGCGTCATCCGTGAAAGCAAGAATAACCCAGGCTACTACGAGATGCAGACATATTTCCTCGTGGACGAAAGCAAGGCCCAGCAGGTTCGTAAGGAAGCGATGCAGGCTGTCTTGGAAAAGACGAAGTTCGGTCAAGGCACGCGGGAATCGTTGGTGAATGCTGCTGGCGCTCCGGTAAAATAGTGTGCGTATGAAACGACTTTCAGCTCTTATCATAGCCATGGCTGTCTGTACCTCTCTTGGGGCGCAGACGGCCATGGATCGTTACCGTGACAGCATCAATGCCCTCTACAACAGACATCGCACCGAGGTGAATACGCGCTATGCGAATTTCCGCGACAGTTGCAATGCGGCTTATGCCAAAGTGTTGGCCAAGGCGTGGGGTTCGATTGAGGGACGGGCTCCGATAGAAGCACCGAAGGAGGAGATGCGTCTGCCGGAAGAGGTGCTGGAGGAGATGCGTAACCCCGAGCACCAAATCGTGCGGACACAGGAGGCGCCGACCGCGGCTTTCAGCGTGCAGGGCATCATCAGTTCGGTTCGTAATTTCTTCAGAGGTTTGCAACCCCCTGAACCAATGGTGAAAAAGCGGGAACGTCCTGAGAAGGAGGCAGAAAAGCCCGTGAAGGAGCATTCTCAACAACAGGAGAAACCGCTTCAAGAGGATATAGGATGGACTTCCGACCCTTTCACATTCGATTACTACGGAACAGAAATGAAGGTGGACATGGCGCATCTGCGGGATTCCCTTCATTTGCCGTCGGCAACGCCAGCTAATGTTTCCGGGGCATGGACGCTTTGCTCTCGCCCTCGTTATGAAGGACTCATACAGGACTGCCTCGCCTTGCGCGATGAGTATAAGTTGGGCGATTGGGGCTATCTGCAGATGTTGCGTGCGTTGGGTAATGCAGCATTCGGAGAAGATTCGAACGAGAGTACTTTCTTGGCTGCCTACATCTTCTGCCAGTCGGGTTATCGCATCCGCCTCGGCGAGGATGAAGGGCGGTTGATGATGCTCTATGACACACGCCACTCCATTTATGGCCGTAGCTACTGGATTATCGGGCAACGTAACTTCTATACGTTGACGGGTGACCTTCGGCGAGTCAAGACGATTCATACCTGCGAGGAAGCTATCAATCAACGTGAACAGCCGCTCTCGCTGATGTTGATGGATGAACCGCGATTGGAATCTTCTCGGTCCAAGTCGCGAGTGGTACGTTCGGTCAAATATCCCGAGATGCAGATGACGGTGAGCGTGAACGAGAACCTTATCCGCTACTTCAACGACTACCCGTCGTCGCAAATCGGTGACAATGCGTTGACGCGCTGGGCGATCTATGCCAACACACCGCTGGCCGACGAGGTGAAACAGCAGATTTACCCGTACCTGAAGGAAAAGTTGCAAGGTCTTCCTGCTGATGAGCAGGTCTGCAGGCTGTTGAGCCTCGTGCAGCCGCGTCACTATGACGACCCAGAGACGAGTCTGGTCTATGGACTGGATGAAAAAGCTTGGGGAAGAGACCGCGCGTTCTTTGCTGAGGAAACGTTGTTCTACCCGTATTCCGACTGCGAAGACCATGCGATTCTGTTCTCCCGTCTCGTCCGTGATCTCTTGGGACGGGATGTACTATTGGTCTACTATTCGACGCCAGGCTCCACAGCGGGCCATCTGGCCACGGCAGTTCAGTTCGACACGCCACCTTCGATGGGCAATGGCAATGCCTTCCGGCTGGATGATAAGCTCTATTATGTCTGTGATCCCACGAACTGGGATCCGCGTCCAGGCGTTACGATGAAGGGCATGGACAATAGTACAGCGCAGGTGATACTGCTTCAATAAGTAAGTCGAATCCAAACAGACGTTCTCCGCAAACCTCGTTGGGTCTGCGGAGAACGTCTGTCTTGAACAGGCCTTATGTCCGCCCGAAGAGCCACTTCTTCAAGAAGGGACTCACGCGGAGGATGTTGCTCGTCAGCAGTGCCAGGCCGACGACCAGGGCGGTGAGGGCCAGCGACAGGGTGGCGTCGATGGCGAAGCTCGTGGGACGGGCTTTGAACATCGGGCCGAGGAAGCGAAGATGCGGCAGGAAGAAGTAATGGAGGAGATAGACGTCCAGGGTGCGCACGCCGATGTACTGCAGGGTGGCGCCGACGCGGGTCTCACGGCTGAACGAGTCGGAATAGTGGCGGAAGAAGGCGACGACCATGACGACCAGCGTGTACATGGCCAGCGTGCGCGGCAGGTTGGCCCACTGCAGGCGCAGGGTGTGCCACACGAGATAGTCGCCGGCACAGAAGAAGGCTATCAGGACGAGCAGGGGATAGAACCAGGGGGCGTCGAGCAGTTGCTGGAAGCGGTCCCAGTAGCGATGGCAGAGGTTGCCGAAGAGGAAGAAATGGAAATAACGCACGAACTCGGTGAGGCTGGTCCACTGCCACACTTCTTCCTTCGGCCATGTGAACCAGGCAGGCATGTACATGGTGGTATAGCCGAAGAAGGAGATGGCCCATACGACGAGCAGTGCGACCAGCTCGAAGGGGTCGTCCTCGCGGTCGCGCAGCCACACGATGCGGCGGACGATGAAGCACACGACGTAGTAGACCACGAACATCTCCAGCAGCACGAGGGTGAACCAGAAGCCGCTCTTCGTGGGCGTCGACCAGGCGTGGACGAACTGCTCCCAGAAATGATTGGCCACCAGTGCCACATAGGCTGTCATGAATACCAAGGTGGGGATGAGCTGCACCTTCACCTTCTTCCACATCAGGGCAAGTGTCTCGCGGCCAGACCATATCATCGAGGCTTTATAGGCGAGAAAGCCGCTGACGAAGAAGAACAGGGGCATACGGAACATCAGACAGAGCGACATGAACATGCTGCGATCCGTGTTGGCGTTGAGGCTGCTGCCGTAGACGTGGTTGGCCACGACGAGCAGCATGGTGAAGCCGCGCAGGGCATCGAGCCATTCAAGGCGGGTCTTCCGTATCGGACTGGGAATGGTAAACATGATAGTCGAAGTCTTTTAGGAGGGGTGGAGGAGGGGAGGTTATTCGTCGGGGAGGAACAACGGGTCCTCTGGCATCAGCATGACAGGCTTCTGCTCGGCTTCGCGCAGCAGGTGCTCGGGCACGAATTCCTTATCCACCACCAGGCGGAACATGTATTCGCGGAACCAACGGGCCGACATGATGAGGCAGCCCTGTTGGCCCCAGGCAGCGCCCCATGAGTTCTCCACCTTCCACTTCAGTGGACGGCCGTCGGCATCGAGATCCACGGCGGTGAGCGTCATGGCGTGGGTGGATCCGCTGTCGAAGGTGCTGATGCGCTGCGCTTTGTCCATGCCGAAGGTGGTGCCCATGAGGGCCTCATAGTCGAAGTTCTCCGTGTCGGCGTAGCCACGTTTGCGGTCCAGCTGCTTGCCTACGTCATAGGAACTGTAGAGCTTGCGGCCGCCACGGAGCTGGGCGATGGCCAACTGCTCGATGTCTTCCATCGGGAGGTTGAGGTAGCGCCAGTTGCTGCCGTCGTAGCTGTGGCGGTCCCACTCCACCTCGTAGGTGCGGTGGTATTCGTGGCGAGGATCGTTCATCACCATGATGAAGGTGCCGGCCAGTGGCTGTCCGACCACCTCTTTATAAAAGGATTCGGGCGTATACGTGCGCGCGGGAATGCGGACCTTGCCGGCCTTATCGCGGAATGCGTAGGTGAACTCTGTGATTGGTTCGCCCAATGTCAGGCAGAGCATCCTGTAGATTTCGGCCAGCATGGCGGTCTTGCGAGTGCGAAGGGCAGCAGGCTTCTTCTTGTCGGCCACCATCTTCCGAAGTTCCAGACCGAACTCGCGCAGCTTGGAAGAGATCAGAGCCCGCATGCGTGATGTGTTGTCGGAAGAATAGGTCTCGGGTGCGATGGCTGCAGGCACCAACCCGTATTTCGCCGCCAGGTCGGCAAAGCCGCAGAAGGTGCCGCCATCGCCGATGGGATGCTGGAAAAAGAAACGTACGCGCTCGCTCTCCAAAGGCTCGGAAGCGCAGTCGATGACACCTTGCAGCATGAGGTTCGATTTTTCCAACTGGTCAAAGAAGAACAGGTAGTCCTGTGAAAACTCCACCGAAAGGGTGTCGGCATGACGGCGTGCAAAGTCAGCGCGCAGGACGTTCATCCCAGAGAACATCCAGCACCGTCCGCTGCTCTTCTGGTCGGTGATGCTTTGCTTGGGCGTCTCTACGCTAAACTCTGTGTCCAACAGTCCGGCGTTGGCCCGGTTGCGTGCCAGGTCGTCAATGGCATTGGCGGCAATGGCATTGGTCAGGGCACGGCTGGCTGGCTGGCCAGCATCGGTGCGGCGAATGGCCTGAAGCATCGATGCGTCGATGCCGCCGTCCGGCGTCTTCTGTGCGTTGCAGGGAAATGAGGCGGCGAGAGCGAAAAAGGCTCCTAATAAAAGATGATAGGTTCGCATAAAGTTCGGATTTTGAAGAATACCTCTGCAAAGGTACGACACGAAAGCGACTTGAGCAAGTTTTTCGTCAAAAATACAGCAGATTTCTTTGTCAATCAAAATATTCGTTGTAATTTTGCGCCCGCATTTCGACCCTGTCGGTGCAAAACGTGTTTATCAACCTCATTGTTTAACTCAAAAAAACAACGCAACATGATCGTAGTACCTGTTAAGGAAGGCGAGAACATCGAACGCGCGCTGAAGAAATTCAAGCGTAAGTACGAGAAGACGGGCGTGGTGAAGGAACTCCGCCGCCGTCAGCAGTTCGACAAGCCCTCTGTACTCAAGCGCCTGGCCATGGAGCACGCTATCTACGTGCAGCAGCTTCGTCGCGCAGAAGACTAATGTCGTGAGATTCGACAAAAAAAGTGAAAATCTGCTGAATTATTTGGCAGTCTGAAGAAAAACCTCTAATTTCGCCTCGGTGAAACATCAAAAATGAGGAACTCAGATGCTGTTACAGACCTTTCTCGATTATTTGCGCTACGAGCGCAATGCCTCGCAAAGGACTCAGAATGAATATCGAGACGACCTGATGGCGTTCAGGGCGTATTTCCAAGGGCTGGACGGCGAGATAACGTGGCAAACTGTTGACACGGACATCATCCGCGGATGGGTGGTGGACATGATGGAGAAAGGCCATAAGGCAAGCTCCGTGCAGAGGCGGCTCTCTGCTGTTAAATCGTGTTATCGTTTCCTGCACAGCCGGGGACTCGTCGAGAATAACCCCGCGCGGGCACTGACGCCTCCTAAAAAGGAACGGCCTCTGCCTGCTTTCATGCAGGAGGATGAGATGGACACCCTGCTGGATACAAGTCGGGCGTTCAACGATACTTTCAAAGGACAGCGTGACCGTTTGATTGTGACAATGTTCTACGAGACAGGTCTCCGATTAAGTGAATTGATAGGAGTCGACGTCCAGGACATAGACTTCATCACACGGAATTTAAAAGTGCGTCATGGAAAAGGACAGAAGCAGCGAATCGTTCCTTTCGGAGAAGAACTGACACATCTGATGTACGCTTATCTGGACCGACGGACGAAACTGCAAACCGCGACAGGGACCTCTGAAACGGCCCTCTTCCTCACCCGTGAGGGCAAGCGCATTTCGCCCCGGACCGTTCAGCGAATGGTCAGCGAGAAGCTGGGGCTGGTGACTTTCCAACAGAAGCGTAGCCCCCACGTGCTTCGGCACTCCTTCGCCACGTCAATGCTCAACCACGATGCCGACTTGGAGTCGGTCAAGGAGCTGCTCGGACATTCCAAGCTGCAGACTACTGAGATTTACACTCATATCACCTTTGAGGAACTGAAAAAAGTGTATCAAGATGCCCATCCGAGGGCTTAACCTAATTCACACTCTAAATAAAGGAGGTATATTATGGAAATTAAAGTTCAGGCTATCAAATTCGAACCTACAGAAAAACTGCAGGACTTCATCCACAAGAAAGTGGGTAAACTCGAAAAATTCAGCGACGAAATAAGAAAGGTTGAGGTGTCACTGAAAGTCGTCAAGCCAGAAACGGCCATGAACAAGGAAGCTTCGATTCGTGTGATTACAACTACGGAGCTTTTTGCCGAGAAAGTTTGCGATACTTTTGAAGAAGCAATAGACAATTGCATGGATGCTTTACTGAAGCAACTGCAAAAAAATAAAGAAAAACATCAGGCCCGCTAAAAAAGTTGCTCAAAAATTTTGCGGTTCCGAAAATAACACCTACCTTTGCAGCCGTTTCGAGATGGTTTGCTGTCCAAACGGCTGCAAAGGCACTAAAAACAACGGCAAAAGCGACACTAGTCGCGATGCCGGCCAGGGCAAATTCCAGAGTGGCCAAATGGGGCAGACTGTAAATCTGCTGGCTTACGCCTTCGGTGGTTCGAATCCATCTTTGCCCACCGAGAATATGCGGAAGTAGCTCAGTTGATAGAGCACTAGCCTTCCAAGCTGGGGGTCGCGGGTTTGAGCCCCGTCTTCCGCTCTTACTCGAACAAGATATGTTGCTGTTGTAGCTCAGTGGTAGAGCACTTCCTTGGTAAGGAAGAGGTCACGAGTTCAATCCTCGTCAACAGCTCTTTTCGAGACAAGAGACATAACAATTACAAAACTCTAATAAAAACAGCTATGGCTAAAGAAAAATTCGAAAGAACTAAGCCGCACGTAAACATTGGTACCATTGGTCACGTCGATCACGGTAAGACTACCCTGACCGCCGCCATCACCACTGTTTTGGCTAAGAAGGGCCTCTCCGAGGTCAAGAGCTTCGACCAGATCGACAACGCCCCCGAAGAGAAGGAGCGTGGTATTACTATTAACACCGCTCACGTGGAGTACGAGACCGCAAAGCGTCACTACGCTCACGTGGACTGCCCGGGTCACGCCGACTATGTGAAGAACATGGTAACGGGTGCTGCTCAGATGGACGGTGCTATCATCGTGGTTGCTGCTACTGACGGTCCGATGCCTCAGACTCGTGAGCACATCCTGCTCGCTCGTCAGGTGAACGTGCCCCGTCTGGTCGTCTTCCTCAACAAGTGCGACATGGTCGACGACGAGGAGATGCTCGAGCTCGTTGAGATGGATATGCAGGATCTTCTTGCTCAGTATGACTTCGAGGAGGATACTCCTATCATCCGCGGTTCCGCTCTTGGTGCTCTTAATGGTGTGCCCGAGTGGGAAGAGAAGGTCATGGAGCTGATGGATGCTTGCGACAACTGGATTCAGGAGCCTGTCCGCGACGTTGAGAAGCCTTTCTTGATGCCTGTTGAGGACGTCTTCTCCATCACTGGTCGTGGTACCGTGGCTACCGGTCGTATCGAGACTGGTGTCGTTAAGGTTGGCGATGAGGTCCAGATCCTCGGTCTGGGTGAGGACAAGAAGTCTGTCATCACCGGTGTCGAGATGTTCCGTAAGATTCTTGACGAAGGCGAAGCTGGCGACAACGTAGGTCTGCTGCTCCGTGGTATCGATAAGAACGAAGTGAAGCGCGGTATGGTTATCACCCACCCGGGTGTGATCAAGCCTCACAAGAACTTCAAGGCTTCTATCTACGTCCTGAAGAAGGAAGAGGGTGGTCGTCATACTCCTTTCGGCAACAAGTATCGTCCTCAGTTCTACCTCCGCACCATGGACTGCACGGGTGAGATTCATCTTCCCGAAGGCACTGAGATGGTGATGCCCGGCGATAACGTCGAAATCAAGGTTGAGCTCATCTACGCTGTGGCTCTGAACGTTGGTCTTCGTTTCGCTATCCGCGAGGGTGGCCGTACGGTAGGCTCTGGTCAGATCACCGAGATCCTTGACGATTAATATCTCGAAAGTTCACAGAACTAAAGATTATTATAGGGAGTTCCAAGGCCCAGAAACCGTGGGACTCCCTTACATACGGGAATAGCTCAGTTGGTAGAGCACTGGTCTCCAAAACCAGGTGTCGGGAGTTCGAGCCTCTCTTCCCGTGCTAAAACAAGCAAGCAATATGAAATTTCTTAATTACTGCAAGGAATCATACGAAGAACTCGTGCATAAGACCACTTGGCCTACGCGTTCAGAACTGATTAACAGCGCGATTGTAGTATTATCTGCTTCCCTACTCATCGCGGTGATCGTTTTCGTTATGGATTTCACCTTCCAGCACATCATGGAGTTTGTCTATCCTAACTAATTGGTATGGCTGCTGAAAATGAAATGAGATGGTACGTTATGCGTGCTATCAGTGGAAAAGAAAGCAAGGTAAAAGAGTATGTTGACGCCCAAGTTGCCCAAGGTGACTATGGCGCCAATGTTTCTCAGGTGCTTATCCCTACCGAGAAAGTCGTTAGCATACGCAACGGCAAAAGGGTAGTGAAGGAGCGCTGCCATCTTCCTGGTTATGTTTTGGTGGAATGTATCCTTAGGGGTGAAGTGCAGGGTATGCTGCGCAATACTCCGAATGTGCTCGGCTTCCTTGGAGAGACCAAGGGCAGTGACAAGCCCATGCCCATCCGTGAGGATGAGATGAAGCGACTGCTTGGCGTTGTCGACGAATTGGCGGATGTGCCTGAAGAGGTGCAGATTCCTTATGTCGTCGGTGATTCAGTCAAGGTTACTGATGGTCCCTTCAATGGCTTCGATGCCATCGTTGAGGAAGTGAATAACGAAAAGAAGAAACTGAAAGTGTCGGTTAAGATCTTCGGACGCAAAACGCCCGTCGAACTTGGCTTTATGCAGGTCGCAAAGGAGTAAGGTGATTGTTACGCACCAGAAACTCTGCAAATAAATAATCAATAACAGTATTTACACAATGGCTAAAGAAGTTGCTGGATTAATCAAACTACAGATTAAAGGAGGCGCTGCGAATCCATCACCCCCAGTGGGCCCTGCTCTGGGTTCCAAGGGTATCAACATCATGGAATTCTGCAAAGCATTCAACGCCAGAACTCAGGACAAGGCCGGCAAGGTGCTTCCTGTGGTCATCACCTATTACACTGATAAGTCTTATGATTTCATCGTCAAGACTCCTCCCGTGGCTGTTCAGCTCATCGAGAAGGCAAAGGTGAAGGGTGGTAGTGCAGAGCCCAACCGTAAGAAGGTAGCCTCTATCACCTGGGATGACGTTCGTGCTATTGCCACCGACAAGATGCCCGACTTGAACTGCTTCACGGTTGAGTCTGCTATGAGATTGGTTGCTGGCACGGCCAGAAGTATGGGTATCACTGTCAAGGGTGACTTCCCCGCTTAAACTTTTAACTCCGATTCAAACTATGGCTAAACTTACAAAAAACCAGAAGCTGGTCGCAGAGAAGATTGAAGCAGGGAAACAGTACACCCTCAAGGAGGCAGCTCAGCTGGTCAAGGATATTACCACGACCAAGTTTGATGCCTCTGTCGATATCGACATGCGACTGGGCGTTGACCCCCGTAAGGCCAACCAGATGATTCGTGGCGTTGTTTCCCTGCCCAATGGTACAGGTAAGGTTACTCGTGTCCTTTGCCTCTGCACCCCCGATCAGGAGGCTGCTGCAAAGGAGGCTGGTGCCGACTATGTAGGTCTTGACGAGTACATCGAGAAGATCAAGGGCGGCTGGACTGACGTGGATGTCATCATCACCATGCCCTCTGTCATGGGCAAAATTGGTGCCCTCGGACGTATCCTCGGTCCCCGTGGCCTCATGCCTAACCCCAAGAGCGGTACTGTGACCATGAATGTGGCTCAGGCTGTGAAAGAGGTGAAGCAGGGTAAGATTGACTTCAAGGTGGATAAGACGGGCATCATGCATGCATCCATTGGTAAGGTTTCTTTCTCTGCGGAGAAGATTGCCGAGAATGCACGCGAGTTCATCAACACCATCATTAAGCTGAAGCCGTCTGCTGCCAAGGGCACCTACGTGAAGAGCATTTTTCTTTCAAGTACGATGAGCCGTGGTATTCGTATTGATACCAAGACTGTAGACGAAATTTAAAAGACGTTACTATCATGAGAAAGGAAGATAAAGCTCTCATTATCGAGAAACTCGGCGAACAACTGAAGGAGTTCCCTCATTTCTATCTTTTTGACCTTACCGGCCTGGACGCTGCCCGCACGAGCGCGCTCCGTCGTCAGTGCTTCAAGAGTGAGGTGAAGATGGAGGTGGTGAAGAACACTCTCCTTCATAAGGCTTTCGAGAACAGCGAGATTGACTATTCTCCGCTCTATGACGTCCTGAAGGGTACGACAGCTGTCGTCTTCACGAATACGGCCAATGCACCTGCAAAGATGCTGAAGGACTTCATGAAGAATTCCAAGGACGAGACCCCCGCATTGAAGGCTGCTTATGCTGAAGAAGGCTTCTACGTAGGAGCTGACCAGCTGGATGCCCTTTGCGCCATCAAGAGCAAGAGCGAGGTTATTGCAGAGATTGTGGCTATGCTGCAGTCGCCCATGCAAAGCGTCGTTTCTGCACTCGAGTCTGGAGCCAACACTATTCATGGTGTACTTGAGACTCTCGCCGAGAAGGGCGAATAAACAACAATCACCCCAAAGTCAAACAACAAAATTTATCAATTATTATGGCAGATATCAAAGCAATCGCTGAAGAGTTGGTTAACTTGACAGTGAAGGAAGTAAACGATTTGAAGAACCTCCTGAAGGAAGAGTATGGAATTGAGCCCGCTGCAGCTGCTGTTGCTGTTGCTGCTGGTCCCGCCGCAGCTGGTGCACCCGCTGCTGAGGAGAAGACCGACTTCGACGTCGTCCTCAAGAGCGCAGGCGCTGCTAAGCTCCAGGTCGTCAAGGCTGTGAAGGAAGCTTGTGGCCTTGGTCTGAAGGAAGCTAAGGAACTCGTTGACGGAGCTCCCAGCACCCTGAAGGAAGGCATGCCCAAGGCTGACGCAGAGGCTCTGAAGAAGACCCTCGAGGAAGCTGGTGCTGAGATCGAGCTGAAGTAAGCTCTTTCCACAACCCTATCCTATTGGATAACAACAGGTAGAGAACTCTCTGGTAGAGAGTCCTCTACTTTTTGCGTCTGAAATCTTTCTGTTTTATTTTCATATCATATTTCATTATTGATGTCTAAGATTGTTAATCAAAGAGTCAACTTTGCTTCGGTGAAGAGCCCGATGGCCTATCCCGACTTCCTCGAAGTGCAGCTTAAGAGCTTCAATGACTTCCTGCAATTGGATACGTCGCCAGAGCTGCGCAAGAACGATGGTCTGTACAAGGTCTTCGCGGAGAATTTCCCTATCACCGACACGCGCAACAGCTTCATCCTTGAGTTTTTGGACTATTACATCGACCCGCCCCGCTATTCTATCGAGGAGTGTTTGGAGCGTGGTCTTACTTATGCCGTTCCTCTCAAGGCCAAGCTTCATCTGTACTGCACCGACCCAGACCACACAGACTTCTCCCCGATTACGCAAGATGTCTTCCTTGGTCCTATTCCTTTCATGACGGCCAATGGTACGTTCATCATCAATGGTGCGGAACGTGTCGTTGTGAGTCAGTTGCATCGTTCTCCTGGTGTGTTCTTTGGCTCCAGCGTTCATGCCAATGGCACGCCGCTCTACAGCGCGCGCATCATCCCCTTTAAAGGCTCGTGGATTGAATTTGCTACTGACATCAATAATGTAATGTATGCCTATATCGACCGCAAGAAGAAGCTGCCTGTTACCACTCTTCTGCGTGCCATAGGCTTTGAGAACGACCGTGACATCCTTGAGATCTTCAATCTGGCCGAGGAAGTCAAGGTCAACAAGACAAATCTGAAAAAGTATATCGGCCACAAGCTTGCTGCCCGTGTGCTGAAATCGTGGGTTGAAGACTTCGTAGATGAAGATACCGGTGAAGTGGTATCCATTGAGCGAAACGAAGTCATTATGGATCGTGAGACCGTGCTCGATGCAGAGAATATCAACGATATCCTCGAAAGCGGCGAGCAGACGATTCTCATTCACCGTGAGGAAGCTGATGCCAGCGATTATAGCATCATCTTCAATACGCTTGCCAAAGACCCCTCTAATTCAGAGAAGGAAGCCGTCCTGTATATCTATCGCCAGCTGCGTAATGCTGATCCTGCAGATGATGCCAGCGCACGCGAGGTCATCAACAATCTTTTCTTCTCTGAGAAGCGTTATGATCTGGGCGACGTAGGCCGCTATCGTATCAATCGCAAGCTCAATCTGGACATCGATCCCGAGACGCGTGTGCTTACGCAGACGGATATCATCGAGATTATCAAGTATCTGATTGAGTTGGTGAACTCCAAGGCACAGGTCGACGATATCGACCACCTCTCCAACCGCCGTGTGCGCACGGTGGGTGAGCAGTTGGCCAACCAGTTTGCCATCGGTCTGAGCCGTATGAGCCGCACGATTCGCGAGCGCATGAATGTCCGCGACAACGAAGTGTTCTCACCCACAGACCTTATCAACGCCAAGACAATCTCCAGTGTCATCAACTCCTTCTTCGGCACAAACGCTCTGTCGCAGTTTATGGACCAGACGAACCCCTTGGCCGAGGTGACGCACAAGCGTCGTCTTTCTGCCCTTGGTCCTGGCGGTCTGAGTCGTGAGCGTGCAGGTTTCGAAGTACGTGACGTACACTATACCCACTACGGACGTCTCTGTCCTATTGAATCTCCTGAAGGACCGAACATCGGTCTGATCTCCTCTCTCTGCGTTTATGCCAAGATCAACGAGCTCGGCTTCATCGAGACGCCCTACCGCAAGGTGAAGGACGGTGTTGTCGACCTTACCGACGAAGGCGTCGAATACCTGACGGCAGAGGAAGAAGAGGGCCTGATCATCGGTCAGGGTAACGCTCCGTTGCGCGACGACGGCACCTTCATCCGCAAGGTCGTCAAGTGCCGCCAGGACGATGACTATCCTGTCGTTCCGCCCTCTGAGGTTAACCTGATGGATGTGGCTCCGCAGCAGATCGCCTCTATTGCCGCCTCCCTCATTCCTTTCCTCGAGCACGATGATGCTCACCGTGCGCTGATGGGATCCAACATGATGCGTCAGGCTGTGCCTCTCATCCGCACCGAAGCTCCTATCGTGGGAACCGGCATCGAAAAGCAGGTGTGTGAGGACAGCCGTACGATGATCACCGCTGAAGGTGCCGGTGTCGTCGAGTATGTTGATGCTACCACCATCCGCATCCTCTATGACCGCACCGAGGAGGAAGAGTTCGTCAGCTTCGAGCCTGCGCTGAAAGAATATCGTATTCCCAAGTTCCGTCGCACCAACCAGAATATGACCATTGACCTTCGTCCTATCTGTGAGAAAGGCCAGCGCGTCAAGAAGGGCGACATCCTCACCGAAGGCTATTCCACCGAGAACGGTGAGTTGGCTTTGGGTAAGAACCTCCTGGTGGCCTATATGCCTTGGAAGGGTTACAACTATGAGGATGCCATCGTGCTCAACGAGCGTGTCGTCCGCGAAGATATCCTCACCAGCGTTCACGTCGAGGAGTTCAACCTCGAAGTGCGTGAGACCAAGCGCGGTGTGGAGGAACTCACAGCCGATATCCCCAATGTCAGCGAGGATGCCACCAAGGACCTCGACGAGAATGGTATCATTCGTGTAGGTGCGCAGGTGCTGCCGGGCGATATCCTTATCGGTAAGATTACGCCGAAGGGCGAGAGCGATCCTTCGCCTGAAGAGAAACTTCTTCGTGCCATCTTCGGCGACAAGGCCGGCGATGTCAAGGACGCCTCCTTGAAAGCTTCTCCTTCTCTTTCGGGAACGGTCATCGACAAGAAGCTCTTCTCTCGTGCCATCAAGACCCGTGCCGAGAAGGCGCAGGACAAGATTCGTCTGCCGAAGATCGACGAGGAGTTCAATACGAAGGTCGGAGACCTGAAGGCCATCCTCATCGACAAGCTTTTGGAGCTGACGGCGAACCACACGGCGCAGTCCATCAAGGACAACATGGGTGCCGAGGTCATTGCCAAGGGCTCCAAGTTCACCGAGGCCATGCTCACCAACCTCGACTACATGAGCGTTCAGCTGAGCCATTGGACCAGCGATGAGCACTGCAATCAGCTCATCTCCCAGCTCATCATCAACTTCATCAAGAAGTATAAGTTGCTGGATGCCGAGCTCAAGCGTCGCAAGTTCGCCATCACCATCGGCGATGAACTGCCCTCCGGCATCATTCAGATGGCCAAGGTCTATGTCGCTAAGAAGCGTAAGATCGGTGTGGGCGACAAGATGGCAGGTCGTCACGGTAACAAGGGTATCGTCTCCAAGGTCGTTCGTCAGGAAGATATGCCTTTCCTGGCCGACGGTACGCCTGTGGATATCGTCCTGAACCCGCTGGGTGTGCCTTCGCGAATGAATATCGGTCAGATCTTCGAAGCCGTGCTCGGTGCCGCAGGTAAGGAGCTCGGTGTGAAGTTCGCTACGCCGATTTTCGACGGCGCTTCCCTCGACGACCTCTGCGAGTGGACCGACAAGGCCGGCCTGCCGCGTTACTGCTCCACGCAGCTCTACGACGGTGCCACCGGCGAAAAGTTCGACCAGTTGGCCACGGTGGGCGTGTCCTACATGCTCAAACTCGGTCACATGGTCGAGGACAAGATGCACGCCCGCAGCATTGGCCCGTACAGCCTCATCACCCAGCAGCCGCTCGGCGGTAAGGCCCAGTTCGGCGGCCAGCGTTTCGGAGAGATGGAGGTCTGGGCCATCGAGGCCTTCGGTGCCAGCCACGTCCTGCAAGAGATTCTCACCGTGAAGTCCGATGATGTCACCGGCCGCAGCAAGTCCTACGAAGCCATCGTGAAGGGCGAGCCCATGCCTACGCCGGGCATCCCCGAGTCGCTGAACGTGCTTCTGCACGAGTTACGCGGTCTGGGCCTCAGCATCACCCTGGAATAAAAGACCCTCCTCCGCCCTTCCGTAAAGGTAAGGGCATGGAACCCTTTCAAGAGCAATAAAAAAGAATATATGTAAGAACATTGCACCCTCTCAGCTACGTGCCATCCTCCCCTGTGGGGAGTGAGGAGGGGGTCTTCATCCGAATTACTATGCCTTACAAGAAAGATAATAAGACCAAGAACAATTTCACCAAGATCACCATCTCGCTGGCATCGCCCGAGGAGATCAAGGAGAATTCCTATGGCGAGGTGCTGAAGCCCGAGACCATCAACTATCGCACCTACAAGCCCGAGCGCGATGGCCTTTTCTGCGAGCGCATCTTTGGTCCCACGAAGGACTACGAGTGCCATTGCGGCAAGTACAAACGCATTCGCTATAAGGGTATTGTCTGCGACCGTTGCGGTGTCGAGGTGACCGAGAAGAAGGTGCGTCGCGAGCGCAGCGGCCATATTGAGCTGGTCGTGCCCGTGGCTCACATCTGGTATTTCCGCAGTCTGCCCAACAAGATCGGCTACCTGCTGGGTATGCCCACGAAGAAGTTGGACGCTGTCATCTACTACGAGCGCTACGTCGTCATCAATCCCGGTCCCTTCCTGAAAGAGGAAGAGGAAGGCGTTCACCTCGAAAAGCTCGACCTGCTGAGTGAGGAAGAGTACGTCGACCACCTGAACCGCCTGTCGCCCGACAATCAGAACCTTCCAGACGACGACCCCAACAAGTTCGTCGCCAAGATGGGTGCCGAGGCCATTTATCAGCTGCTCGTCGAGCTCGACCTGGACAAACTGTCCTACGAGCTGCGCGACCGTGCCAACAGCGACACGGCCCAGCAGCGTAAGACCGAGGCCCTGAAGCGCCTGCAGGTCGTCGAGAGTTTCCGTGCCAGCAAGGGCCGCAACAAGCCCGAGTGGATGATAATGACCATACTGCCCGTCATTCCGCCCGATTTGCGTCCCCTCGTGCCCCTCGATGGCGGCCGTTTCGCCACGTCCGATCTGAACGACCTCTACCGTCGTGTCATTATCCGTAACAACCGTCTGAAGCGTCTCATCGAGATCAAGGCTCCCGAAGTCATCCTGCGCAACGAGAAGCGTATGCTGCAGGAGGCCGTCGACAGCCTCTTCGACAACAGCCGCAAGAGCAGTGCCGTCAAGAGCGAGAGCAACCGCCCGCTGAAGTCCCTCTCCGATTCTCTGAAGGGTAAGCAGGGCCGCTTCCGCCAGAACCTCCTCGGTAAGCGTGTCGACTACTCCGCGCGTTCCGTCATCGTCGTCGGTCCCGAGCTGAATATGGGCGAGTGCGGTCTGCCGAAGCTCATGGCAGCAGAGCTCTATAAGCCGTTCATCATCCGCAAGCTCATCGAGCGCGGCATCGTCAAGACGGTGAAGAGTGCCAAGAAGATTGTCGACCGCAAGGACCCCGTCATCTGGGACATCCTCGAGTTCGTCATGAAGGGTCACCCCGTGCTCCTGAACCGTGCCCCGACACTGCACCGCCTCGGTATCCAGGCCTTCCAGCCTAAGATGATCGAGGGCAAGGCCATCCAGCTGCACCCCCTCGCCTGTACGGCGTTCAATGCCGACTTCGACGGCGACCAGATGGCTGTGCACCTCCCCCTGTCCAACGAGGCCATTCTCGAGGCACAGATCCTCATGCTGCAGAGCCATAATATCCTGAATCCTGCCAACGGCGCACCTATCACCGTGCCCTCTCAGGACATGGTGCTCGGTCTGTACTACATTACCAAGCTGCGCCCGGGCGCCAAGGGCGAAGGCCTCACCTTCTACGGTCCCGAAGAAGCCATCATCGCCTACAACGAGCGTCGCGTCGATGTCCATGCTCCCGTCAAGGTCATCGTGCAGGACAAGCTCGAGGACGGCACCATCGGTTCCCGCTTGGTCGAGACCTCCGTGGGTCGTGTCATCGTCAACGAGATCATCCCCGTCGAAGTAGGATTCTTCAATGATATCATTTCCAAGAAGACCCTGCGCGGCCTCATTACCGACGTCATCAAGACCGTCGGTGTGGCCAAGGCCTGCTCGTTCCTCGACGGTATCAAGAACCTCGGTTACAAGCTCGCCTACGACGGCGGCCTGTCCTTCAACCTCGGCGACATCATCATCCCCGAGGAGAAAGCAGCCCTCGTCCAGCGTGGTAACGACGAGGTGGAGCGCATCATGGGCGACTACAACATGGGTTTCATCACCGACAAGGAGCGCTACAACCAGGTCATCGATGCCTGGACACACGTCAACAACGACCTCTCGGCCGTGCTGATGAAGACCATGCGCGAGGCCGACCAGGGCTTCAACGCCGTGTACATGATGCTCGATTCCGGTGCTCGTGGTAGTGCCGGTCAGATTTCTCAGCTCTCTGGTATGCGTGGTCTGATGGCCAAGCCCCAGAAAGCCGGTGCCGAGGCGCAGATCATCGAGAACCCCATCCTGTCCAACTTCAAGGAAGGCATGTCCGTGCTGGAGTACTTTATCTCCACCCACGGTGCCCGTAAGGGTCTGGCCGATACCGCTCTGAAGACGGCCGACGCAGGTTACCTCACCCGTCGTCTGGTGGACGTCTCCCACGACGTCATCATCACCGAGGAGGACTGCGGTACGCTGCGCGGCCTGGTCTGCACGGCCCTGAAGAACGGCGACGAGGTCATCAGCTCGCTCTACGACCGCATCCTCGGTCGTGTCAGCGTTCACGATATCATCAACCCCTCCACCAACAAGCTCATCGTGGCTGCCGGAGAGGAAATCACCGAGCCCATCGCCAAGGAGATTGAGAACAGCCCCATCGAGAGTGTCGAGATACGTTCCGTGCTCACCTGCGAGAGCCGCCACGGCGTCTGCATGAAGTGTTACGGTCGCAACCTCGCTACCAGCCGCATGGTTCAGAAGGGCGAGGCCGTCGGTGTCATTGCCGCACAGTCCATCGGTGAGCCGGGTACGCAGCTGACGCTCCGTACGTTCCACGCCGGTGGTGTGGCCGACAATGCTGCCGCCAACGCCACCATCAAGGCCAAGTACGAGAGCAAGCTCGAGTTTGAGGAGCTTCGCACCGTCGACTTCCTCGACGATGCCGGCACGCCTGCCAAGATGGTTGTCAGCCGTCTGGCCGAAGTCCGCTTCGTGGACGTCAACACGGGCATCGTCCTGCTCACGCAGAACGTCCCCTACGGCTCCACCCTCTATAAGAAGGACGGCGACAAGGTCGAGAAGGGCGACATCATCGCCAAGTGGGATCCCTTCAACGCCGTCATCGTCACCGAGAGCGGCGGTCGCATCGAGTTCGAGGATGTCATCGAGGGTGTCACCTACCGTGTCGATACCGACGAGGCCACCGGCCTGCGCGAGCTCATCGTCATCGAGTCCAAGGACAAGACGAAGGTGCCCGTGTGCCACATCGTTGACGAGAGCGGCGAGCTGCTCCGCACCTACAACTTCCCCATCGGCGGTCATATCTCTGTCGAGGACAAGCAGACCGTCAAGGCGGGCGATGTCCTCGTGAAGATTCCCCGTGCCGTCGGCAAGGCCGGTGATATCACCGGCGGTCTGCCGCGTGTCACCGAGCTCTTCGAGGCCCGTAACCCGAGCAACCCCGCAGTGGTCAGCGAGATCGACGGCGAGGTGAAGATGGGCAAGCTCAAGCGTGGTAACCGCGAGATCATCATCACCTCCAAGGTGGGCGATCAGCGCCACTACCTCGTGCCCCTGTCGAAGCAGATTCTCGTGCAGGAGAACGACTACGTCCGCGCTGGCACGCCGCTGTCCGACGGTGCCGTCACGCCCGCCGACATCCTGGCCATCCAGGGTCCCACGGCCGTGCAGGAGTACATCGTCAACGAGGTGCAGGACGTCTACCGCCTGCAGGGTGTGAAGATCAACGACAAGCACTTCGAGGTCATCGTGCGCCAGATGATGCGCAAGGTGCAGATCGACGAGCCCGGCGACACCCGCTTCCTCGAGCAGCAGATCGTGGACAAGCTCGAGTTCGCCGAGGAGAACGACCGCATCTGGGGCAAGAAGATCGTCACCGACGCCGGCGACAGCGAGACCATGCTGCCCGGTATGATCGTCACGGCCCGCAAGCTGCGCGACGAAAACTCCCTGCTCAAGCGCCGCGACCTGCGTCCTGTGGAGGTGCGCGATGCCGTGCCTGCCACGTCCACGCAGATCCTTCAGGGTATCACGCGTGCCGCTCTGCAGACCACCTCGTTCATGTCCGCAGCCTCCTTCCAGGAGACCACCAAGGTGCTCAACGAGGCTGCCATCAACGGCAAGAGCGACTATCTCGAGGGCATGAAGGAGAACGTCATCTGCGGTCACCTCATCCCCGCCGGTACCGGCCTGCGCGAGTTCGAGCGCATCGTCGTCGGCAGCAAGGAGGACTACGACCGTGTGCTCTCCAACCGCCGCGCCATCCTCGACTACGACATGGAATAATCGTCAAGATTAGAGATAACAAATGAGAGATGAGGGATAGCCCTGCGTGGCTGTCTCTCATCTCTTTTTTATGGCAGTCCTATGGGGAATGACGAATGACGAATGACGAATGACGAATAAAAGTTTCTATGAGTTACTGAAATCAAGCGGTTCCCTGAGGTAAACCTTATTCGTCATTTGTCATTCGTCACTCGTCATTTCTTATATGGCTGAAACACCAGCTCTTTGCGCCACGGGTCGATGATGATGGAGCCATAGCGCAGGAAGGCCGCTCCGAGGTTCGACATCCCCTGCTTCGTGCGTCCCTTGGCGCCGCGCAGGTGCAGGCGTCCCCATGCCAGGCGGTCCAGCCGCAGGTCCGCCATCTCGCCGTGCGGCTCCAGGCTGTAGGCGCTGCGCAGCTCCTGCCCCTGGCGCCACTCCGTCACCTGTCGTGCCACTTTCGGGTCGTCCTCCCACTCTTCCAGCAGCCGTTTGTCCAGCAGGAACAGATGCGGGTTGCCCGTGTCGAAGACCGCCTCCGCCGTGTAACCCTCGAAGGGACTCAGCTCCACCTGCGGCGTGAAGCCATACAGCCGGTACTTCAGCCTGTGGCCCTCCTCGTCGCGGAAGAACTTCTTGCGGTCGGTGAGGATGAGCTGTCGGCGTCGCAGGTCGATCTTCGCCGCCACGCCCCGCTGGAACAGCACGAAGCCCAGCACACCCTCGTATCCTTGCGGCAGCGGCCGCTGCGTCAGGCTCACGGGGAAGTTGCCCACTTCGATGTGTCCGAGGCGGAAGGGCGGCATCGCCACCACGGGCAGCGTCTGTGTCGTCCCGTTGAAGTCGAAGAACGTCTTCTCGCCCAGCCGCTTCTGCGGTCGCAGATGCCCCTCGGCGTGTATCTCGCCCAGGCCGTTGCCCGTGTCCAGCAGGAACAGGTATTCCTCGCCGCCCGTCCGCACGGGTACGTACAGCCGGCCCTCCACGATCGTCAGCGGTATCGTGTCCACGAAGTCCCGCTCGTACAGGCGGATAGCCTTGGCATCGTACAGGTAGGGCTGTGCCGCCAGCGGCCCGCCCGCCAGACAGCAGACCAGGGCGGCCAGCAGTGTGCGCCACGGCGTGCGGCACCGGTGCGTTCCGGGCCTCTCACAGGCGAAGATTCTTGTCCTTTCCATCGTGGGTGAATGTCGTTTTCTGCGGACAAAGATAGGCGCTTTTGCCTGAAGCACCAAACTTTAGCCCCAGTTTTTTGCAGCCTTCCGCAGGCGGGGAGCAGTGCCTCAGAGGCAGGTGTCCGCAGAAAGTGCTGCGCTCGGCAGCCCGATGTGCCGTGAGTCTCCTCCGATAGTGCCTGCACATTCAGAAAAAAATGACTGAGAAATGGCGATAAGTGTTAAGACTTTTGCCCGAAACCCTTAAGACTTTTGCCAAAAAATCACAAGACTTTTTCCTGAAACCCTTAAGACTTTCGGCGGAAACTCGTCAGCTTTTCATTTGGCCCCCGCCGGGCCCTCGGTAAAACGCTGAGGACAACTTTGTTGGCCCCCTCGCCGTTTTTTTGTTCCGTTTTCTTTGGCCATTCCGCCAAAGAGTGCTATCTTTGTCGGCAAAATAGTAATAATAAACAAGATGAAGCTTAGAAACTTATTCCCTGCACTCCTCAGTGCGGTGCTGATTACCCTGAGTCTTTCCGCCCATGCACAGTCTTGGACTCCGCCCACGCCACCTGCTGGCTCCTCGCCCATCGATGGCGAAAGCTATTTTATCATGAATGTAGGTACGGGGCAGTTCCTAACAGCGGCGAACCGTTGGGCAACCCAGATCAGCCTGGGCACAGACAGCCAGCCATATATGCGCTTCCGATTGTCTTGGCGAAATTCGGGCGAAAATGTTTCCTACATCTTTCGTGAGAATGTGTATACCTATGATCGATCGCTCACTACCTTCGATGAGGGATATATGATACAGGTTGATGGAGATTTCTATGTCAATAGTTCAGAACCCGTAACTCGCACTAATTGGCTTGTGGGCGATACTTATCTGTTCCGGGACTCCGAAGAAAGCGGCTTTGTTGACCTCAATCGTTCGGAGCATGGCTATCTCTGGAAGTTCACCCCTAACGGGAATGGCTATTATTTCATCCAAACGATAGAAGGCGATTCTTATTTCCCCGATGCTGCCTCTCAATATGCGGCAGCCTACGTGGCAGGCGCCCCAGTAATTTTCAATGCAACTTCTATCGATGAATACAGCGAGTGGCGTCTCTATGCTTCAGATTTATCTCTGGATGTTACCCGATATGCAGCTTTGCGCGAACTCTATGCTGCGCTCAATGCCGCTTATGAAGCAGGTGTCAGCACGACGGCAGCCGAGGCTATTTATAATAACAGCACAGCATCGACCGATGAAATTCGTGACGCTGCTGCAGTGTTAAGGGAGCAAGTTCATTCTACAAATATCTCTTCGCTCATCGAAGGTGCCTCTTCCGACAACCCCGTGGACATCACCGACTACGTCATCACCAATGCCGACTTCAGTCAAGGTAACCTCAACGGATGGTCTGTCGAAGGTTGGACCCTCGGCTCGAGCATACAGGGTAATGTGATGTATCAGTCGGCTTCCTACACTGGTGACAGCGGTGCGACGATGAGTGGCTTCATCGAGTCTTGGCGCTCCAGCACCTATGCACCCCTGTCAGACGGCGGCTTCCAGCAGATTCTCAGTGGACTGCCGGCTGGACGCTACCGTCTGGAAGTGGATTGCATCGCCGTGGATCAGTACAATGGCACAGCGGCCACGGGCGCCTACCTCTTTGCCGAGGATGCCACGGGCACTCGCCATACGCATGCTCTGGCCACGGGCAACGAAAACCCTCAGCACTTCGAACTCAGCTTCAGCTTGACCTCAGCGGGCGACATCACCATTGGTGTCCGCGCAGAGAGCACGAACATCAACTGGCTGGCCGCTGACAACTTCCGCCTGACGTACTACGGTAATGACGGCGACGAACTCGCCTTCTTGGCCGCAGAGCTCAGTCAGGAGATTGAGGCCGCTCGTGCGTTGCAGACACAGATCCCCTCCGGCGCTTGGACACGCCTCAGCGCTACCATCTCGCAGTATGACCTGACCTATACCACAGCCGCCCAGTACAACACGGCTATCGAGGCCGTGCGCAACACCCGCCTTGAGGCGCAGACGCTGGTTACCCCTTACGCGAACTACCTCAGCGTAGTTGCACAGACAGATTCCATCACTGACCACTCCAGCGATGCGTGGAATACGCTCAACTTGGCCATCGCCACAGCGAACTCCACGGTGAACGCTACTTCCGTCACCGCCCAACAGATTGTCGAGGCAACCGCAGACCTTAGTGCCGCCTTGGCCGCCTATAACGCCACGCAGGGAGGAACGTACAAGGACATCACGACCGCCTACATCACCAACCCCTCCCCGTATGCGAGCACCGACGGCTGGGAAACTCCTAATGGTCAGCCCAATGCCTTCGACACCGACAACCGCTGTGCCGAGTTCTGGAGATGCCAGGGGTATGTGCTTCAGCAGACCCTGCACGACCTGCCCGCAGGCGACTACACGCTGACCGCCATCGCCTTCACGCGCACGGGATACACGGCCACGCTCTTCGCCGGCGAGACATCCATCCCGCTCGTCACGGTGGGATCGGATGTCGTGAACAATCGCGCTCAGGCCAACGCTTGGTTCAACGCGGGCAACGGCGTCAACCGCCTCAACATCACGATGGCTGCCGCAGGCGATATCACCATAGGCATCAGAGCCGCCACGGAGAATGATGGGTGGACCGCCTGGCGAAGCTTCACCCTCACCACGGGGAACACAGGCCAGGAGGGACGCACTGTCGGCGACCAGTTCACCGTCACCAATGCGCAAGGCTACGAGCTGACCTTCACCGTCACCAGTGCCACCACGTGTGCACTCACGGCAGCTCCCGATATCGACGGACTCACGATTCCGGAACAAGCCGACGGGCTGCAGGTCAACGAGATCGGCGAGGATGTCTTCTCGTCGACCAGCCTCACCAGCATCAGCCTGCCCGCGAGCATTGAGACCATCGGCAAGAATGCCTTCCGTGGCAGCCAACTGGCCACTTTCCCCGAACTGCCCAACCTGCGCACCATCGGGGCCTACGCTTTCTACGGCTGCACCAGCCTGACAGAGATTGTCCTCGGGCCCAGCGTGGAAAGCATCGGCAACTATGCTTTCTTCGGCAATACCAACATCACCGGCGTCACTGTTCAGAGCACCATGCCACCCACGGCACAGAGCAACATCTTCTCTTCGGGCGTCTACACGAAAGCCACGCTCACAGTGCCCGAAGGCACCGAGAGTACCTACCAGATTGCCTCGCCCTGGAGCAGTTTCACTACCATCATAGACGGCACGGAACTGAAGGACGGCGACACCTTCAGCTATACCTATCAAGGAGTCACGCTGCAGTACACGGTCTTGAGTGCAAGCAATATGACCTGCAGCGTCACTGGCGGCGCTGATGTGTCAATGGTGACCGTTCCCACGATAGCCAACAATTACACCGTTGTTGCTGTCGGCGATGGCGTGTTCCAGAATGCAAACCTTACCAGCATCAACCTGCCAACGACCATTCAGACCATCGGCCAGAATGCCTTCCGCGGCAGTCAACTCGCCACCTTCCCCGACCTTCCCAACTTGCGTACCATCGGCAATTATGCCTTCTACGGCTGCACGAATCTGACGAAGATTACCCTGGGAGCGAAAGTAACAAGCATCGGCAGCTATGCTTTCTTCGGCAACGGAAACATCACCAGCATCACCGTTCGTGCTACCACACCGCCCACGGCACAGAGCACCAGCTTCTCAACAGCCGTCTATACGAATGCCACGCTGACGGTACCCGAAGGCCGCAAAAGCGCCTACCAGAACGCCTCGCCTTGGAGCAGTTTCACAACAATCACAGACGGTACGGAGCCGAAAGACGGCGACACCTTCAGCTATACTTATAAAGGTGTTCCCTTGGAGTACACCATCTTGAGCGTGAACAATATGACGTGTAGCGTCATAGGCGGCGCTGCTTCACCGTCTGTATCAGTACCGACGACGGCCAACGGTTACACCGTCGTGGCCATCGGAGATCGGACTTTCCAAAACATAAAAACACTGGAGAACATCACGCTGCCATCGACTTTACAGACCATCGGGGCATACGCGTTCTATGCCACGGGTCTGACAACCATCAATATCCCTGCCAGCGTCACTTCGATTGGTTCCTATGCGTTCTATGGTATTTCAGGTATCACTCAGGTGACAGTCAACAGCGAAACGCCGCCCACGGCACAGAGCACCTCATTTGCATCTAATACCTATACGAATGCCGAACTGCGTCTGAACAAAGGCGGAAAGGCGGCTTACGCTTCGACTGAGCCTTGGAGCCGCTTCAAGAATGTCTTTGATGCTACGGGCAAGTACATCACGATTGTCGTGCAGGGCAATGGCACGGTCAGCTATACCAATGTCGAAGGAAAGACTTTCACTGCCAGTACGGGGTCAACGGATATTCCCCTCGATGAAGATGTGAACCCCATTACCCTTCAGGTGTCTGCAGCTATGGGCTCTCGTTTTGAGAAGGCTGTCTATGATAAGGTAACAGAACAGGAAGATTACACCTCGCGCGTGAAAGAGGATGGCTCTCTCTCCATGGGTGTCTATCGTGGCGGCACCACGCTGACGGTGACATTCGCAGAGCGCAAGGTATGGCATCTCAATGTCAATATTGTGGGCAACGGCTCCCTCAGCTATACCAATGGCTACGGACAGACCTTCACCGCCGGAACGGGTTCTACATCCATTCCCATCTTCGAAGATGAGAATCCTGTCACCTTCCATATTGCAGCTGCCGAGGGCTATCGATACGCTGAGGCTAAATACGACAAGGTGACGGCAGTGGAGGACTACACGTCGCGACTGAAAGAAGATGGCTCATTCGCTATGGGCGTCTATCGGGACGGCACCACGCTGACGGTGACTTTCGTGGAGCGAAGTGTAGAGTTGAACTTACTGCGTGAGGGTAAAGGAACTGTAAAACTCAACGGAGAGGTTCTGACGTTCTCGGCTATTGGCTTGGCGATTCTCGATGTTTCCAAGATGAAGAATTTCCTCTTCAACTTACAACCCGATGCAGGCTCCCGTCTCAACCAAGTGGCCGTGAATGACGATGATGTAACCAACCTTGTGGATGGTAACGGCAATCTCGACCTCACGGAGTACCTTGTGGATGGTGTATATTCGATGTATATACAGTTTGTCGAAGGTTTCCCGACTTTTGCCTCTAACGACTGCACCTTCGGCATTCCCGATCTGACGAAGAATGAGGTGCGCGTGATGCCACGTAACTACCTGAACCGCGACGTCCTGATTCCCGAAACGGTGGAGCGCAACGGAACGACCTATACCGTGACGTCCGTCGAAGACGCTGCTTTCGCAGGTAACGAGCAGCTGCGATCGGTCAGCCTCCCCAGTACCATACAGTCTGTGGGAAGCAACCTCTTCGACGGTTGCACACATCTGGCGGCCATCGTATGGAACCGCACCCTTCCGTTCCCCGACGAGGCCATGGGCTCGTTCCGCAATCCCAACCTGCTCTTCTACACGAAGTACAATTCGCATGCTCCGCAGAACAGCGGCGTGAATATCCTCTGGAAGGGCGACAACGACTACTATCAGAGCAACAAGGTGATTCGCCTCCAGGAAGGAATCAATTATTTCGACTTCTATTGTCCCATCCCCTTCTATGCTGCGCAAATCGAGTACGTCCATCAGTTCACGATGGAGACGCAGCCTCAGACAGCGAAGGGATGGGAAACTCTCGTGCTGCCGTTCACGGTGAAGAACGTCTATCACAGCGACCTTCGCCGCGACATCGTGCCGTATGCCACCGTCTCGGAGGATGATGTCATCCATGGCGCACATCCCTTCTGGCTCTACACGTACAGCGCCGACGGCGACAAGGCATGGGTCGAGGCTGACTCCATCCGTGCCAATCAGCCTTACATCATCTCCATGCCTAACAACTCCAAGTATCCTGCCGACTACCAGATGGCTGGCAAGGTGACCTTTACTGCCAAGAATGCTTGGATACCGGCGACGGAGGAGGTGAGCGTGACACGCGGCTCACGCACGCTGCATGCCAACTTCCAGACGCAGGATGTACCTTCCTACTATCTTCTCAATGTGAAGAACGACTTCTTCCGGAACAGCACAGGACGCGATGACGGCAGTACCTTCGTGCTGCGTACGAAGTTCGCAGACTCCCGCCCGGCCATGCCCTTCGAGTGTTATTTCACCACCACGGCTGCCGGCGTCAAGGAGATCGGCCTCTTCGACGACGTGGTGAATGCCGTTCGCGAACTGCCGACCGACTTGCCGGAGAAGCAGGTCGAGGGCGTCTACGACCTCAGCGGACGTAAGATGAACGCTTCGACACGCCTGCATCGTGGCTTCTACATCATTAATGGCCAGAAGGTGTTGGTACGTTAGTCTGATACTGCTCCTGCTGTCGGGTGCCGCCATCAGTCTTCGTGCTCAGGAAAATCCTGAGTGGGAGGAGCTGATGGCGGCACTCGCTGATGAGGCGGGGGACGCGGAGATGGACGAGAGTGTGGTGGAGGAACTGATGGATCTGCATGAACATCCCCTTGCGCTTGCGCCGTCGACGCCCCGCGATGCTTTCCGACAGCTGCCGTTCCTCACGGCGCAACAGGTGGACGACCTGGTGGACTACCTGGCCACCCATGGGCCGATGCGTTCGCTGGGCGAGCTGATGTTTGTCGGCTCCCTCGGGCTGCGCGAGAGGCGCTGGCTGCGACAGTTCGTCGCCGTGGAGGCCTCGACGCGGCCGTCTTCGTTCCGACGCGACAGCCTGCGACGGCGGCTTCGCCTGCGGCATGAGTGGCAGACACGCGTCGATGTGCCGTTCTATCGCCGCGAGGGATGGCCCTGGCAGCAGGGCATCGCTCATCGATGGCGATACAACGGACAGGCAGGTCCGCACTGGAGCTATGGACTGCGCGCGGAGAGTGATGCCGGCGAACCGCTGCTGTGCCGCGAGCGGGTGCTGTGGGACGAGATGGGCGGACACGTATGTCTGAGTGACATCGGGCGTATGGAGACGCTCATCCTGGGGGACTACAAGGCGGGGTTCGGCGAGGGACTGGTGGTGAACAATGGCTTCCGCCTGGGCAAGCAGATGACGGGCGTGTGGCGCACGGCAGGCGGAGTGCGGCCGCATCGCTCGGCGGACGAGGTGAACTACCTGCGCGGCCTGGCCACCACATGGCGTATTGGAGCCTACGGACGCGTGACAGCCTTCTATTCCCGCCGCCGCCTGGATGCCACACTGCGGGACGACGGCTCGGTGCAGACGCTGCTCACCTCGGGAATGCACCGCACGCAAAGCGAGCGGCAAAGGCGCCACAACCTGACAGCGCAGACGGCTGCCGTGCATGTGGCGTGGGCGAAGGGGCCGTGGTGGTTGGGGGCAACGGGGCTCTTTCAGTATTACAACCGTCGCTTCGTACGCGGAAATGCGCTCTATCAGCAGACGGCACCGCAGGGATACCTCTTCGGCAATGCCTCGGTGGACTATGGCTTGCGCCTCTCGCACCTTACGGTCAGCGGAGAAGTGGCGCAGAGTATGGCCGACGGCAACCATGGTCTGGCCATGCTGAACAAGGCTGCGTGGCGGATGAACGCCTCCACACAGCTGTCAGTCATCCAACGCTATTACGGCAGCAGGTACTACTCGGCGCTGGCTTCGGCCTACGGAGAGAACAGCCGCGTGCAGAACGAGAGCGGACTCTGTCTGCTGTTCGATGCGGAACGCCTGGGGCCAATGGACCTGCAGACTTACTTCGACGCGTTCTACTCACCGTGACCTCGCTACGGCATGACGCACTATTCAACGGGGTGGGAAGCTATGGTGCAGACGCGCTGGCAGCTGCCACAGCACCAGACGCTGACATTGCGCTACCGTGCTAAGAGCAAGGAACGAAGCGACCGCCGCTACCTCAGCCACCGACTGCGGGCCACGTATGTGCATCCGCTCTCGCTGACGTGGCAATTGCAGGGTGTGGCGATGTATCATCTCTTTCATGAAAATGGGGCGGACAGCCACGGCTATGTCCTGGCGCCGCGGGCAGACTATCGGCAACGGGAGGGACGATGGCGCGCTTCGCTGATGGCGATGTGGTTCTACACCACGGATTTCGACGCACGACTCTTTGTCTATGAACCGTCGCTGGCCCAGACTTTTGGCCTGGTCAGCCTCTACGGCCGGGGCGAGCGGCTGGCGCTCACGATGCGCTGGCAGGCGGCAGACCGTCGTCTGTCCGTTCAGGGAAAACTGGGACTGACGCACTATGACGACCGCAACGCCATCTCTTCCGGGCCGACGCAGATACGCTCGGCCTGGAAAACGGATTTGCAGTTGCAGCTTGTGTATAGGTTAAAATGACAGCAGACGGCTGTCGTCGGGACCTACGGTAAGGTGTACGCAGAGTGTCTCCTCGGGCAACAAAGGCTCCACCAGCTCCGGCCATTCGATGAGACACCAATGGCCGCTGCACAAATAGTCCTCGAAGCCGATGTCCATGGCCTCTTCCAAGCGGCGGATGCGGTAGAAGTCAAAATGAAAAACGGAGGAATGGAGTGACGAATGAGTGCCGTCGTCGCCCGCAATCTCATATTCGTTGACAATGGCGAAGGTAGGCGAAGTGACCTGTGACCTGACGCCGAGGGCGCTGCAGAGGGCGCGGATAAAAGTGGTCTTGCCCGCTCCCATCGTGCCGTAGAAGGCTATGATGCGGCGGTCGCCGACGGCCGTGATGAACTCGCGTGCCGCAGCGTCGATATCTTCGATGTGGGTAATCTTTATTTCCATGATAGGACTTGGTGAGAGCCCCGAATCCCCTCTACGTCTGCTTTGCCGGTTCACTTGATGTTCTTTCCAGCGGTCTGCTCCTCGGCAGGACGGCAGCCTCGGGGAAGGGGCTATATATATTATAGGTTTAACGTTTCCACTTTCATTCTTTCAACCTTCCAACGTTTCAATTCTTTCAACTTTTCAATTTCTCCATCTTTCAACCTTTCAATTCTTCAACCTTCCAACGTTTCAATTCTTCAACCTTCCAATTTTTCAATCTTTCAACCTTTCATCGTCCCTCTCACCTCCTCTTTGGCGTAAGCTCAATGAGGGGAATGAGCATTTCCTCCATGGAGATGCCTCCGTGCTGGAACGTGTCGCGGTAGTAACTGACGTAGTAGTTGTAGTTGTTGGGATAGGCGAAGAAGGCGTCGCCCGTGGCGAAGATGTAACGTGTGGAAAGGTTGGGAGCAGGCAGTTGCGCCTGATGCGGGTCGGTGATATCGAACACCTCTTTGGGATTGTAGTCGAGGTTCTTCCCGAGCTTATAGCGTAGATTGGTGTTGGTATTCTTGTCTCCCTTCACACGGATGGGCGAACTGCATCGGATGCTGCCGTGGTCGGTCGTCAGGACGATGCGATAGTCTGATGCTGCCAAGGCGCGGAAGAGGTCACCGACGGCAGAATGGCGGAACCAGCTCTGCGTGATGCTGCGGTAGGCCGCTTCATTCGATGCCAGCTCACGCACCATGCGGCTTTCTGTGCGGGCATGGCTGAGCATGTCGATGAAGTTGAGCACGCACACCGTGAGGTCGTACTTCGCCAGCTGCGGCAGCTGTTGTGTCAACCGTTCTGCAGCTGCGGAGTCGTTCACCTTGTGGTAAGTGAAGGTATGCTTGCGGCGGTAGCGGTCGAACTGTGTCTGGATGAGGGGCGCTTCGTTCAGGTTCTTGCCCTCCTCGCTGTCTTCGTCCACCCATAAGTTAGGGAACATCTCGGCGATGATGTTCGGCATCAGTCCTGAGAAGATGGCGTTGCGCGCATATTGTGTTGCTGTGGGCAGGATGGAACAGTATAGGCTTTCGTCAATCTGGAACTGGTCTGCAATCTCGCCCATCAGTACGCGCCACTGGTCGAAGCGGAAGTTATCGATGACGAGCAAGAAGACTTTTTCGCCCTGGTCCAGCAACGGGAACACGCGTCGCTTGAAGATGTCGGGACTCATCACCTCGGGCCGGCCCACGGTCTGTGCATCCTGAATCCAGTTAAGGTAGTGCTTAGTGATGAAGCGTGCAAACTGGCGGTTGGCTTCGCTCTTCTGCATGGAGAGCATATCCTTCATGGCGCTGTCGGTCTCGGAAAGCTGCAGTTCCCAACTGACCAGGCGGCGGTAGACTTCCATCCAGTCGTCGATGCGCGTGGCGTCATCGATGAGCAGGCTCATCTTGCTGAAGTCCTGCTGATAGGCCGTCTGTGTCTGTTCCGTCACGATCTCGCGGCGGTGGATGTTCTTCTTCAGCGTCAGCAGGATTTGTGTCGGGTTGACGGGCTTGATGAGGTAGTCGGCGATCTGACTGCCGATGGCCTGGTCCATGATATTCTCTTCCTCGCTTTTCGTCACCATGACGATAGGTGTCGTCGGCGTAAGTTCCTTGATGCGCTGTAGCGTCTCCAGACCGCTGATGCCCGGCATGTTCTCGTCGAGCAAGATGAGGTCGAACGTCTGTTCGGCGCAGCGGTCCAAGGCGTCGTAGCCATTGGTCACGGTCTCCACGTCGTAACCTTTTTTCTGGAGGAAGAGGATATGCGCTTTCAAAAGCTCTATCTCGTCGTCCACCCAGAGTAGGCGGGCAGTAATTGAATCTTTCATAGCGTAGGATAAATAGCGAAAGTCATGATTCGGTGAGGGCGGGGGAAAGTTACCATAACCAGTCTTCGTCGTCATCTGTTGTGGTGGCCGGAGTGCCCTCTTCGTCCTCCTCACCTTCCTCGGTAGGTGCTTCGCCAGGTCCCGGAACGTCGTCGGGGTCGATGGTTTCCACCTCCGGTTCGTCGAGGTTCACATCTTCGGGCACCTCGAGTGGCGAGAGCTCAGCATCGTAGAACTCGGCGTAATCGTCGTAACTGTAGCGCGTGCCCAGCAGTTTCAGGTTCTCCTCGCTGATGAGGATGGCCCTGATACCTTCGAGCCGTGTGCGCATGTGGCTGTCGGCATAGAGTTGCTGTGCGTAGGTGTGTACCTCGTCGTAGTTCTGAAAGCCACTGACGCGCAGCTGGCTGATGGCGCCGCCCGCGACGATTTCGATATCGAAGTTGCGCGCCATGAACGAGGTGAAGTTGTAGCGAGCCATCTCGAAAAGCAGTTGGTCCTCATCGAGTTCGCCCGATGGGTATGCCAGCACGAAGACGTAAGGCACGAGCGGGTCGGCCACCAGCGTGTCCGCGGACGTGCTGTCGGCCGTGAGTTCTACGCCGCGACGGCTCCAGATGCTGCTGGCATCCCAGCGCTCCGATGCCAACAGGCGCCCTTCTTCCAGCCCTTTGACGATGGCGCTGGCCAGAGTAGCAATCTCGTCCTTCGAGAATTTCTGCGCCACTTCCTTCATTTCCACAAGGAACGAGTCGCGCTGGCCGCTGTAGAGTTGCGACATAGCGTGTACGAAGAGCAGTTTTCCGCGGTGCGTCCCTTCAGGGAAGTCAGCCGTGCTCTGCCGGAAGAGGCTGTCGACGCGCTGGTAGCGTTCTTCGCGATAGGCATTGTAGGCATCGGCGTAGAGCGAGTCCTCGATGTGCCGGCCGCGGATGGCGTAGTCGATGAAGTGCGGGTTCGACACGGTGCGCGTGAGACGACTGTCGGGGAAGCTGTTTTGCAGCACTTGCAGGTGTCGTGCCGTGGCCTCATCATCGTTGCGACGCATCGCTAAGAGGAAGAGATGATAGTATACGTCGTCCATCTGCTCGAAGTCCGGGAACTGCGCGATGAGGCGGTTGAGCGTCTTTTCAGCCAGGGCGTAGTTGCCTATTTTCTCCATGAGAAGTACGCCTCCGTGGTAGAGTCCGTCGAGGATGAGGGCATCCGATTCGGCCCTTTGCTCCTCGGTGAAGGGAATCTGCTTGAGGTAGAACTCGCGGTGGTGCGGGTCGTTTTCCAGAGAATCCTTCAGGCGCTGTTCCTCCTCGTCGAGCTCTTCTTCGGCGATTTCTCCCAGCTCGGCCAGGCTGTCTTCTGCGGCGTAGTCGATTTCTTCAAAGCCTTCGCCCGAATCCTGTCGTGCCTTGCTGCTTCGTCGCCAGTTGTCTTCGTTCGGTCGGTTGCCCCATTGCTTCTGGAAGGTCTGCTTACCCTGTTGCACGGTCTGCGGGTTATAGAAGTAAAAGGTAGTCTGTTTCTGTCCCCGCTGTGCTCCGGCCGCGGTCGACGCCCTGTTGGCCGTACTTTGTGCGGCGGCCTGTGCGTTGCGAGTGGCGGTCAGTCCTTGAGCGTCGGCACGCTTCTCAGCTTCCTTTTCCTTTTTCTTCAGTTCGTCGATGACGCGGTCGATGGCAGCCAGGTACTCCTTTTCCGGCAATTTGGCCAGCGCCTGCAGGCTGTCTTGCAGTTTCACTGCAGAGAGGTGTGGCTCAATCTCCGTGAGCATCTTGCTGCGCAGCTGTGTCTGCTCATAGCGGTCGTTCTCCTTGTCCATGAGGCTTGCCAGCTGGTTATAGCATTCGGTGGCGTCGATATAGTTCTCCCGTTCCCAGTAGAGCTCTCCCAGGTGTTCCAGCACGACCGCCTTGGCGAATCCGTTTTGTGTGCTCTCCTCGATGCCTTTCTTCCATGCGTAGATGGTCTGCATGGTATCGCGGTCAGCCAGATAGATGTTGCCTATGGCATAATAGATGCGGTCCAGGTAGTTGGCATTGTTGGGGTTCTTGGCCATGCGCCTCAGGCGTCGGATCATACTCTTTCCCTGTCCCTCGGCCATCACCTCGGTCTGCATGATTCGTGCATTGAAGGCCAGCTCATAAGGCGGGTTCTGTCTGACGCATTTCCGCAAGGCCCGGTAGGCTTCTTCCTTTTTTCCTGTCAGCTGACAGAGCTGTCCGAGCAGGTAGTACAGTCGTGCCTTCTGCAGGCTTCCCTTGGCATCGCGTATGCTGTTGCGCAGGGGTTCGATGGCCGCTTCGTACTGTTCGGTGGCTATCAGATAAGCCGCTCTGGAGGCTTCCAGTTCTCTCAGACCTCGGCGTGTGATGCTGTCTCGGCTGATTTTGTTGAACACATCCTCGGCATCGTAGGGCCAGTCGAGCAGCACGTAGCAGCGCGCCAGTCGTGCACGTGCTACGCTTGCGACGGCAGGTTGGTTGGCGTAGAGCTGTAAGATGTAGTTGTAGCTGGATGCCGCCTCGATGAACTCGCCTTTTTGGAACTGCGCGTCGGCGAACATCATCCAGGCGTGGCGCAGATAGGGGTTGAACTCGCGGCGTGCGAAGTAGGCTTTCTGCTTGTCCGACATCCTGCCGCTGGGCTTCTTCGGCTTCTTCTTGATGGAGTGTTTCTTGATGGCTTTCTCACATTTCTCTATGGCCGTCTCGAAGTTGCCCTTGCCGATGCCGGCCGTCTTCTTGCTGGCAACGATGTACATGGGCAGCAGTTCGGTGTAGTTGTCCACGTGTCCCTTTTCCTGTGCCTCGATGCCTTCGTTGAAAGCGACTCGTCCGTTGTAAATCGTGTTGAAGTGAGCCGTCGTGCTGTGGTAGAAGCGAGTGCCGGCAGTGTTCTTCTGTGTGGAGCACGCCGCAACGAGTCCTGCCGTCAGCAGGAGGAAGAAAAGGCTTATCGCGTGCGCGCGTTTCATATTATATATAGTATCAGAGGAGTGTTTCTATAGATTAACGCTGAAGGTTGTGCTTTTATTGTGCTGCGGAAGCTGCTTCTTGATTTTCTTGCACGACGAGCAGCACTTCGTCTCTCAGCCCTTCGGGCAGTTCCAATCCCCGCAGCTGCAGGCTGTTCAGCCAGTCGGGTACCTCGCGTGTGAACATGGTGTAGAACACCTCTCTGAATTCCTCTTCCTCGGCTTCGCTGTAGGCATCGGCGGCCCTTCCGCGGAAGCGGTCCAGCTCTTCGTCGTCGAAGTATTCGATAGGCTGTGTGGCCGAAGCCATCAGCAGCTCCTTCTCGCACACGGCATGTTGTCCGCAGCAGACGAAAGAGGCAGCGTCAGCCTGCGCTTTGCTGGCCGGTGGGGGAGTCGGTGTCTTTATGTCTTTGTCGTTTTCCATTGCTGATCACTTGTCGGGTGTCTGTTCTCTTTAGGGCCGGGGCGGGCACTCTTCAATCTCAAACCCAGCTCGTTTCAGGTCGTCCCAGTAGGCGGGATACGACTTCGATACCACTTCGGGGTGGTTGATGTCAATGCTTCCGAGCACCAGCGCGGCGGGTGCGAAGGCCATGGCCATGCGATGGTCGTCGTAAGTGTCGATGGCTGTCCCTTCGGCGGGCTGCAGATAGGCGACAGGCCCCTGCCTCTGCGCCGCAGGCCCTTCCCATACGATGGCCTCGTCGCCTTCCACTTCCACGTAGACGCCCAGCTTGGCAAGCTCGGTCTGAAGGGCTGCGATGCGGTCGGTCTCCTTAATGCGCAGACTTTGCAGGCCGCTGAAGCGGAAAGGTATGCCGCTCAGGGCGCACGTCACCACCAGTGTCTGTGCCAGGTCGGGGATGCGGAGGCAGTCGTATTCTATCTTTTCGCAGACGGCGCCTCGCCGGGTCAGGTGGATGCGAGGCTCTTCGGTGCCTTGCGACAGGGGCATCGACTGTACCGACAGGCGCCGGAAGACGTCGCGCACGGCGCTGTCGCCCTGCAGGCTTTCGTCAAAGAGACCTTTCAGCGTGGCCACCTCGCCCATGTTCCCGCTCAGGAGCACCATCTCGTACCAGTAGGACGCTGCGCTCCAATCCGACTCGATGGTGTAGGGCACAGGTGTGTAGCGTTTCGGGGCGACGCGGATGGAGCATTCGTCCTTCCATTCCACCGATGCGCCGAAGGCCCGCATCATGCTCATCGTCATTTCTATGTACGGACGGCTGATGACCTGCCCTTGCAGCAGCACTTCCAGTCCTTCGGGCAGGCAGGGGGCAATCATCAGCAGTGCCGAGATATACTGCGAGCTGACGTTTCCCGGCAGGGCTATCGTCTTGCCGCTGAGGGTTCCGCCTGCGATGCGAAGTGGCGGAAAGCCTTCTTCGCCTTCGTAGTCGATCTGTGCGCCCAAGCTGCGCAGGGCATCCACCAGCACGCCGATCGGGCGGTGGCGCATACGCTCGGTGCCAGTGATGACGTGTGTGCCGGGCGTCACGCAGAGCAGTGCCGTCAGGAAGCGCATGGCCGTCCCTGCGGCCTTCACGTCGATCACCTCGGGGAAGCGCATGGCCTCCAGCATGACGGTCGTGTCGTCGCAGTCGGACAAGTTGGACAGCTGCGCCAGCTGTCCTCCGCTCAGCGCCGTCAGTGCCAGGGCTCGGTTGCTGATGCTTTTGCTGGCAGGCAGATGCACTTCAGCGCAGAAGTTATAGGGTCTCTTGACGCGTATTGTCATATACTTTTCACCTTTTCTTTGTGAATTTCGGCACAAAAGTACATAAAAATTTGCACGAATCAAAAAAAACGTCTACCTTTGCACCCGCAAAACGAAAGAGAACGCATTTTTCTTCCTGTTTGCACCTGTAGCGGGATGTAGCTCAGCCCGGTTAGAGTACGCGTCTGGGGGGCGTGGGGTCGCAAGTTCGAATCTTGTCATCCCGACTACGAAGAAGGCAGTTCGTCGGCAACGACAAGCTGCCTTCTGACTTTTCTCCCCCTTCACTCCTTCACTTTTCACTTTTCGCTCCTTCATTTTTCACTCCCTATGTCCCGCCTCTTCCGCAGTCTTCTCGATTTGTTGCTGCCGCGCACGTGCGGTGGCTGTGGGCGCGTCTTGGCACTGGACGAAGAACTTGTCTGCCCCTCCTGCCTGCGTTCCGTCGGCCGTGAGAAGCTTCGCAACTGGGAGTGCAACCCCTATTTCGCCCGTCTGGATGCCCATGAGTCGTTGGTGCGCGTGGGTGCGTTCGCTGTCTACGTGCGCGACAGCATCGCTGCGCACCTGGTGCAGCGGCTGAAGTACGGGCGTCATCACGAGCTGGGCCTCTGGATGGGGATGTGGGCGGCGCGCGAGCTGCAGCCGACGGGCCTCTTCGCGGGCGTCGATGCGCTGGTGCCTCTGCCGCTGACGCCGCGTCGCCTTCGCTGGCGCGGCTTCAATCAGAGCGAGAAGATTGCCGAGGGTATGTCGAAGGTGCTGGGCATCCCCGTGCGCACCGACCTCCTGCGTCGCACCCTCGACCGCGAGTCGCAGACGCATTTCCATGCCGACCGTCGCCGGCAGAACGCCGCCCTCGCCTTCGAGGCCACTGACGTCGACGTCAGCGGCAAGCATCTGATGCTCGTCGACGACGTCATGACCACCGGTACGACGATGCTCGGAGCCCTTCGTGCCCTGGAGGGAAACGCCGACACGCGCTTCTCTGTTTTCGTATTCGCTTGGACACCTTTGGGTTAAACCCTAATCGTTCATTAGACCAATATTTTAGCCATCGACGCCGTGGGCATTATTTATTGCGGTGATTCTCCCCTCTGTTTTGGCATCTTTCCGCTTTTCACTCGGTCACAATGCCCGCATTGCTCCCTCGCTCAAAGCGAAAATACAGCTCAAAACATAGGGCGCTCTCACCGCAATTCTAAAGAACGCTTTGGGTTAAAAAATCGTAAAAAGCGGCGCACGGTGTCGGCTGTTACACATTATTATATTATCTTTGCGCGATTTTTATTGCATAGTGACGTTTTTAAGATATTTTCATTGACGCAACATTGTAACAAATTGTAATTAACAAGATGAACGTAATCACCAAGACAGTCCAGCTGCCCGATGGTCGTGAGATCTCCATCGAGACTGGCAAGCTTGCCAAGCAAGCTGACGGCGCCGTGATGCTGCGCATGGGTAACACCATGCTGCTGGCCACCGTGTGTGCCGCAAAAGACGCTGTGCCTGGCACAGACTTCATGCCCCTTCAAGTAGAATATCGCGAGAAATATGCCGCTGCCGGCCGTTTCCCCGGTGGCTTCACGAAGCGCGAAGGTAAGGCTAACGACGACGAAATTCTCACATGCCGCCTCGTCGACCGTGCGCTCCGTCCCCTCTTCCCCAGCAACTATCACGCTGAGGTCTATGTGAATGTGAACCTCTACAGCGCCGACGGCGTGGACATGCCCGACGCGCTGGCCGGTTTCGCTGCCAGCGCTGCCCTCAGCGTCAGCGACATCCCCTTCGACGGTCCTATCTCGGAGGTCCGCGTCATTCGTCTGAACGGCGAGTACATCGTGGATCCCACCTTCAATCAGATGAAGGATGCCGACATGGACATCATGGTCGGTGCCACCGAGGAGAACATCATGATGGTCGAGGGCGAGATGAAAGAAGTCTCCGAGCAGGACCTGCTGCAGGCTTTGAAGGTCGCTCACGAAGCCATCAAGCCCATGTGCCGCCTGCAGAAGGAGCTGGCCAAGGAGCTTGGCAAGGACGTCAAGCGCGAATACTGCCACGAAGTCAACGACGAAGAGTTGCGCGAGCAGGTGAACAAGGAGTGCTATCAGCCCGCCTACGACATCACCAAGCAGGCCCTGGAGAAGCACGAACGTGCCGAAGCCTTTGAGAAAGTGCGTGAGGACTTCAAGGTGCGCTATGCCGAGGCTCATGCCGACATGGACGCTGCCGAGCTCGAAGAGAAGAATGCCCTCGTGGACCGTTACTACCACGACGTGGAGCGCGACGCCATGCGCCGTTGCATCCTCGACGAAGGCATCCGCCTCGACGGTCGCGGCACCACCGACATCCGCCCCATCTGGTGCGAAGTCAGCCCCCTGCCCGGCCCTCACGGAAGCTCCATCTTCACGCGTGGCGAGACGCAGTCGCTCTCGACAGTCACCCTCGGCACCAAGCTCGATGAGAAACTTGTCGACGACGTGCTCGACCGCAGCTACATGCGTTTCCTGCTGCACTATAACTTCCCGCCCTTCTCCACGGGTGAGGCCAAGGCTCAGCGCGGCGTCGGTCGTCGCGAGATCGGCCACGGCCACCTCGCATGGCGCGCCTTGAAGGGCCAGATTCCCGCAGACTATCCCTACACCGTCCGCGTGGTCAGTGACATCCTCGAGAGCAACGGTTCCAGCTCCATGGCCACCGTCTGCGCAGGTACACTCGCTCTGATGGATGCCGGTGTGCCCATCAAGAAGCCCGTCAGCGGCATCGCCATGGGTCTGATTAAGAATCCCGGTGAAGAGAAATATGCCGTGCTCTCCGACATCCTCGGCGACGAGGACCACCTCGGCGACATGGACTTCAAGACCACAGGCACGAAGGACGGCCTCACCGCCACCCAGATGGACATCAAGTGCGACGGCCTGAGCTACGAGATTCTCGAGAAGGCGCTGATGCAGGCCAAGCAGGCCCGCGAGTACATCCTCGGCAAGATCCTCGAGTGCATGCCTGAGCCGCGTCCCGAGTTGAAACCCCATGTGCCCCGCATCGAGCAGATCATCATCCCGAAGGAGTTCATCGGTGCCGTCATTGGCCCGGGCGGAAAAATCATCCAGGGCATGCAGGAAGACACCGGTGCCACCATCACCATCGACGAGGAAGACGGCGTGGGCAAGGTGCAGGTCAGCGGTCCCAACAAGGATTGCATCGACGCCGCACTGGCCAAGATCCGCGCCATCGTGGCTGTGCCCGAGGTGGGCGAGGTCTACGAGGGTACCGTGCGCAGCATCATGCCTTACGGCTGCTTCGTCGAGTTCATGCCGGGCAAGGACGGTCTGCTGCACATCTCCGAGATCGACTGGAAGCGTCTGGAGACCGTCGAAGAGGCTGGTCTGAAGGAAGGCGACAAGATCACCGTGAAGCTCCTGGACATCGACCCGAAGACGGGCAAGTTCAAGCTCTCGCACAAGGTGCTCATCCCGAAGCCCGAAGGCTACGTGGAGCGTCCGCCCCGCCAGCGTCGCGAACGCCCCGAGCGTGGCGAGCGCGGTGAACGCGGCGACCGTCGTCCCCACAACGAAGAATAAATACCACCGCAGGCGACTGCGTAAATACCTCACCAGGGGATGTGCCGGAGGCTTCCGGCGCATCCCCTTTTTCGTCCTTTTACGGCTTTTTTCATATTTTCTCCATCGCGAAGTAAAAAAAACTGCGAAAAGTATTTGCGCCTCAGGAAAAAGGTGTACCTTTGTGCCGTCCCCTGTAGCATGGGGAGAGAACTTGATGTTTTACTAAAACCTAAGCGCAATGAAAAAGTTTGTGAATTACTTTCTGCTTGCCAGCCTGTTCGTCGCAGGTCTGACGGGCCTGGCTGCCTGCAGCAGCAGTGACGACGATGACGAGCCTGGCTCCTCAGGCACCCTCGAGACACCTAAGTACGAGAGCGTCAGCGCCAAATACATCATCTCCGACCTCGAAAGCGACATCCAGAGCGTGGAGCTCACCGAGAGCGGCAACTACGTCATCGTCCGGCGCGGCTACGAGCTCGACGTGAAGGGCGCACAGACAGCACAGGTGCAGACCATCCCCCTGTTCTTTGGCCGTCACGCCACGACGCGTGCCAGTGTCCCCCAGATCATTGAAGGCAAGTACACCAAGATCAGCGACACGGAGTTCGACCTGATAGGCTACGGACACATCACCGTCACCGGCGCTGCCGACAACGCCGTCGCACTGGTCATCACGCCCACAGGCGGTACAGCCTTCACCCTGCACGCCGCACGCACTGAGCAGAAGTCCAACAGCGATCTCACTAACAAGCTCTGCCGCACATGGACAATCAGCAGCCTGCGTCTGCAGATATCCGTCGGCAACGAGGAAATCCTGAACAGCGAGCACAAGATCACTGAGCTGAGCAAGTTCAAGGAGGATTACATCAGCGTGGTCAAGAAGATGTACTCCAAGCAGGGCTACTCCCTCAGCGATGAGGAAGCCCGGGCCATGGCCAACGAGATGTTCGCAGACGACTTCGACGACGAGGATACTTTCACACCTTCACGCGTGATCTTCACCAAGGCCGGCTCCTACATGGTGCAGTACACGAATGGCGAACTGGCCCTCTCCACCTGGAGCTGGCTCGATGAGTCAAAGGGCATCATCCGCTATTCCTGGAACTACGAGAATCTCGAGGATGAGTACATGGGCGGCAATGTGTACGTCTCCTTCCGCGGCGCACAGATGGCTATCCGCGAGGGCATGGAGGTCGAAGGCATGACGGAAAACGTGACCATCTACTTCGACGAAGTGAAGTAACGCTCATCCCTCTCGCTCTTACCGACAAGGGGCTGTGTCGACAGGACGACACGGCCCCTTTCTCGTTCCTGCACGGCAGAGTTCTCCTTCTTCAGGCGGCTAATCGCCCAAAGCCCAGGGACTTGCGGAGCCGTTCTCGCCCGAAAAAACCGATGTCGAAGAGGCTCCGACAGATGTCGGCAAGGGCCCTCTCATTTTTCCTTAAGACTTTTGCCATTTTCTCTTAAGAGTTTTGCCTTTTTTCCTTAAGACTTTTGCTCATTTTTCTTAAGAGTTTTTTGTCATTCTCTTAAGAGTTTTTGTCATTTCTCTTAAGAGTTTTGCCCGCATCCCCACGAACGTAGATGGACGTCCGGCTAAGATGATTCTTTCGCGTCGTCAACCCACGTCCATCGTCTCGCCCGTCTGTTCAGATAAGCTTGTCTTGTCACTGATCAGAAAACACGGCGTGGCAGGGGGCACTGGTATTTGCTGCCGGAAAATGCAAATGAAGGGAAAAATATTTGCGGGATAGGGGAGAAGAGTCTATCTTTGCAGAGGAAAACAGATGTTACGCGTATTTCATACGGCAGGCCTCGTGGAGGCCGGTTGCGACGAGGCTGGGCGCGGATGCCTGGCTGGTCCGGTGTTTGCGGCGGCCGTCGTGCTGCCGCAGGACTTCTCGTGCGAGGAGCTCAACGATTCCAAGCAGCTGACGGAGCGGCAGCGCTATGCCCTGCGCGAGGTGATCGAGCGGGACGCCCTGCGATGGGCCGTGGCAGAATGCTCGCCTGCGGAGATCGACCGCATGAACATCCTGCGCTGCAGCATCCTGGCCATGCAGCGGGCGCTGGATCAGATAGGAGACGGCGTGGAGCATATCCTGGTGGACGGCAACCGGTGGGCGCCTTACCATGCCCTTCGTGCCGACGGCTCGCGCGCCGACCAGCCGACACCCGCGGACACCGTCGTCAAGGGCGATGCCACGTACATGAGCATCGCTGCCGCCTCCGTGCTGGCAAAGACTTACCGTGACGACCGCATGAAGCAGCTCGCACACGACTTCCCGCACTACGGATGGGACAAGAATATGGGCTATCCCTCCAAGGCGCACCGCGAAGCCATAAGGCAGTATGGCCCCACACCCCACCACCGCATGACCTTCCGCCTGTTGCCCGAAGAGCAGCTGCTCCTGGACTTCTGATTATTTTTCTTTTAGACTACGAATTAGACGAATTAGACGAATTTTCATGTCCTCTTGTGTGTTTCAGTACACAGGCTGAGGGAAAAATAATTCGTCCAATTCGTGAAATTCGTGGTCTGAAAGCAAAAAGTCCTCCCTTGTGCTTTTGGCGTATCTGCAGCCCCTGGCCTTCTGATGATTTCTCTTATTGACAACGAATTAGACGAATTGGACGAATTTTCATGTCCTCTTGTGTGTTTCAGTACACAGGCTGAGGGAAAAATAA
>CAMVFC010000004.1 GCA_947166655.1 uncultured Prevotellaceae bacterium | reverse complement strand
AGGGCGGCTTGGGGACTTGCACCCGTTAGAGTATGCCCATGCTGGGCGAACGAAAAGCTGAGGCACAGAGGTAGGGAACTACTCTGTGCCTCAGTGGCTTCTCGGCCTGAAATTAGTATCAATAAATTATTGAAGGCCTGCTAAATACCCTCTGTTATCACCCCTGAACAGCGGCAATGCTGTCGGCAGCGGCAATGGAATCCTGTTGCACACGCAACTCACGCTGTCGCGCTACTTCGCGTGCAGCATAGGCTTGAGTGATATACTCGCCGTTGTCGTGCCGCACGATGTAGGCATCGTAGGCGGCCACCGTCCCCTGGATGTCAGCCGTATACCAGTCGATAGAGTCTATTTTCTGCAGAGCCGTCGTCCGATGGGGCGATGAAGGGTTATCGCTGAGGAACTGTTCCAAAGCCTCTGCCGTAGGACGTGCACAGATAGCACCCCATAGCGAATCCACATGTTCCAGCGCGTGGAAACGACTCTTCACTTCGTCCAAATGGCGGCTGTTGGGGAAGCGGGCGATGAAGTCTTCATAGTTGAGCTTGTCGGTGCAGCCTTCGAGCATCATGAACGCCTTCTCTTCGATGGCTTCACGGCTTTTCAAATTCCAATAGTAGACGCCACCGACGATGATGGCCAGCGTAGCGATAATCAGCAAATAGGAAGAGAAGTGCGACGCCTTGGCTGCGGGAACGTCGGTCTGAGGCGGTTGCGGGATTTCATTCTCTGTCGCTTGAATAATGTCCTGAAGTGTTTCTTGCTTAGGCGTTTCTTTTACCTCGTGCTGAGTATTTTCCAGCCTTGTCGCCTCGTTGGTCTCGCGCAGATTGTCCTCTTTCTGAGGCTGATGGACAACTTCGCGCTGAGAGCTTTCCTGACTGGGAGTTGCCGGACGGTCGGTTAACGTCGCAAGCGGAGCGCTCATTGGCTGCGGTGATGCCACGACAAACTTGGTCTGGCAGTGAGGACACTCGCTGGCCGACATCAGCACAAAGCTCTTGCAGATGGGACAGCGCTTGACGTTGCCTGCGATGGCAACGCCGCAGTTGGGGCACGAAGACGCTTTCGACGAAACTTCGTGCTGGCATTCAGGACATTTGATTACTGACATATTCTTTTCTTTCCGTTGACAATATAGATTCCTTTAGGCAGGCGACTGACATCGGTGCCGTCACTCACTTTCATGCCACTGAGCGTCCATACGCCCCGGTGCACCGGTGAGGGGGTGGATTCGTCGCTTAAGTCGCGAACCGGCGTCGGATCGGCTGCAATGAAATAGAGGTGGAAATCATCGGCCTTGAGCCAGCCGTCTATCGTCTCCACGCCCAGCGTCAGCTCGCCATTCTGCACCAGAACGCTGTCTACGGTGACCTCTTGAAGATACATCGGACCAAACGAGGACGATTCAACCGAAGTCTCGTATTGCTGATTCTGACTGCGGGCAAACAGACGATGGTGAGTACCATAGTTTCCTCCCATCAGTGCGCTGACACGATAGTAACCACGAGGCAGGTCGTGGAGCGTCTGCTCGACGCGGGCACAGTCCGTTCCCTCCTTGTATGTCAGATAAAGCACTTTTGCTCCGTCGGCATGAGCCATAAAGCTGGCCAGCGAGGTCGTCGTGCTTTGTGCGCTGACGGCCGTCCCCGTTGGCTTCGTGATTTCCCAAGCAGCGCCAATCGGACTCTCGAAGCTTGGGTTAACGATATGCTCTGTCAAATCCAGCCAACCCTCACGAGTGAGGCGGACGATACTTTTTGAGCAAAGTTCTACAGCCTCTTCCAGCGACACGGCTGCATCGCGGATGAGCGTACGCTCGGGCTGCTTGGTGAAGAGGCGGATGGCTTCTGAAATCAACGCCTCAAGCTGTGAACGCAAAGCGTCGTCGGCATATGGGTCTTCCATCAAGGCTTCGGCCGCTTGGATGGCTTCAAGGAGGCGGGTCGATGCCTGGTCTTTCAGATTGTAAGAAGTGGGCGTCGCCGAGAACGGCTGTCCGTACTCGGCATACGCCGTCAAAGCGGGAATGGCAAGGTCTTCGCCACTGACGAAACTGCCTTTTTCAGAGTTGAGAACGAGCATCTCCTTGCTGCCCGTCATGTTGCGCCAGGCGGGACAAATGGAATCCGTGCCAAGGTTCGGCGCGTGGATATCCACTTTGACGTCGGTGGCAACGAGGGAGACAGGACGTTCGGAGCAGGTGCGATACAGGTATGGGGTGCCGGCGTGCAGGACGCGTGCGCAGCTGTCTGCTTTACTGATGCGTGTAGACGAGAGCGCCTGGACAGAACGGGCCACCATGCCGTCGGGGACAGCAACGTCGAAAGGCGTGACGACTGTTGACCAGTCACCGGCAGTGCCTTCCAGCACCAATTCAGCCGACTGAGCCTGGAAGGCTTCACGAGGATAGAAATTATGTCCCTGGCGCAGCAACAGCCGTGCGCAGACACCATCGCAGACTACATTCTGCACATCGCTGTCCACCCACGCCTTGTCCGATACATATAGCAGGGCATTGGGATTGTTTGTGGCTGAAGCAGTGATGCGTCCTTCTACGGCCGTCAGATCCAGGTTGGTGGCTACGCCGTCAGCCGTCAGCTCGCAGAACAAGTCGTTGTTGAAGGTGCCTGTGAAATGCAGCTCGTCCGTCGTCTGTTCGCTGATGACGAGGTCGCCTTCTGCCACCGAGAAATAGACAACGCTGTCTGCTCCTGCCTCTTCCTTGGTAAGGTCATTGACCGAATTGACAGAGAGCGATGCACGGTACAGACATCCGGGCTTCAGCCTCTTGAAGCGGAACTGCAGGTCGGCGGTCGCATGTTCCTCCATAACAGTGCTATTGATAATCTGCGACGCAGCCTTCAGATAGGTCCCTTCAGCGGTAAGCGTGTCCAGCGTGCAAGTGAAGGTGGGCAGACAGATGGTGCTGCCCTCGCAGGTGGCAAGCGTAGCCGTGATAATGGCTTCGGTATTCGCCACATGCCCCATCACCCGGCCACTGGGATGCGTTTCTTCGACCCTTGTTTCGCCGTTGACATCCATCCGCTGCAACGAGAGGATACCGTGCGTGGGCGTGACGTGTACATCGTTCATCTGTGCTAAAATGTTCTTGTTCGCATCGGTCAGATAAATCGTGTACACCGAGGTAGACGATACAGGCTTATAGCTGAATTCCAAGTCAACCGTCTCGCCTACGGGCAGCTCTGTCTTGTCGGTGCTGACAGGTGTGCTGCTGCCCGGCTTCTTTCCTCCGGTGAGACAGTAGAGGCTGATGCCCGATGTGGGCACGGTAGAAAGGTTTGTGACCCGTGCCCGAATGCGGTTGGGTACGCGCTGGAAGAAGCCTTCCTCGGGCAAAGGAAGCAACTCGCCACTGAGCGTCAGCCGCTTGGGCTGAATCTTGAACGTCATGCCCTGATCGCTGTTGAAGCCGTTCATACCTGTCTTGTCATCGACGGTGTACCAGCCATCGCCCTGTCCGCCCCAGCCAAAGTTGAAGTGGAAAAGGTTGTCGCTGAGACGATAGCCGTCAAGAACGACCGCGTGTCCGCCATTATCGGGATGAACACCGCTGTACACAATCGGACGTCCGGCTTCGAGATCGGCAATGATGAGCTTCTCCCACGCCGTCTGGCCGGTTCCGCCTTTATAGCGACATTCGCTGCTGAGCTGGTATTGGCCGTTGAACGTGTTGACCAAATCAGAGATCTGACCGCTCGTGCTCGAGCCGTAGGTGAGCCAAGTGGAGGCGCCGGTGATGAAGACGAAATCGGCCACCGCAGAGCGCATCTCGGCAGGCTCACTGCCATTGTAGCTGGTGCGCATGAGTTCCCACTTCAGTGGCGTGCCTTTGGGGGCACTCTCTGTGACGGGAGCGTCACCATAGCCGTATGTAGGCGTAGCGTAGCCGGAGACCGAGGGCAAGTCTTTACGCCAATAATAAGCGACCTGGGAGGCCGCAGTGGAAACACAGCCTGTCAAAGCCTTGTTCTGCGTGCCTTTGATATAAGGGCTGCGGTCGTTGTAGGGCGAACTCTGATGCCAGTGTGTCTGGCACAGTACGGGAATATTCCTCGTGCCGGACGGCGCTTGCCGCACACGCGAGGGAGCATGAGCGTTTCGGGCTTCACGGACAAGCGTCTCATACTTTTCTACCCACTGCAACAGATGGGGTGGGAGAGTGGCTTCGTCCCAGTCGCCCTGGTCTACGACAGCAAGGACTTCAGGCAGCGCATCGTCGCCACTGACGATGACGAAGCCCTGTCCGACGCCTCGACTGTATATATATAAATAAGGTGTATCGGCTGCGACTGCCGGGGCCACCTTCTTCATTCCACGACAGACAAGTCGGGGAACTTGCGCAGTGCCATTTGTGATATAGTTGCGCGCAATGCTTCGGGCACGTGTCTCGTCGATGGGATTGGCATACGACATCAGACTTGCAGCCAAAGCAATAGTCAGAGTGAAAAGACGCTTCATAGTCGTTTCAAATAGGAATTTCAAGGTTCATATCGGTGCAAAGATACGCCTTTTTTTGCATTCAGAATAAAAAAAGTCTGGAAAAAGTTTGCAGAGTTAGGAAAAGTCTGTACCTTTGCAGCGTTTTAGGAAACAAGCACGGGGCATTAGCTCATCTGGCTAGAGCGTTTGACTGGCAGTCAAGAGGTGGCGAGTTCGAGTCTCGCATGCTCCACATAAGGTAGAAGAGGTTGGGTGTAAGCTCAACCTCTTCTATCGTTCAGAGTCCTGTCTGAAGAAACATTTTCATTTATCTACTAACGATACAAGAACTATGAAAAGACTCCTCCTCTCGCTGGCTCTCACGGCCGGCATGATGACAGCCCCCGCGGCGGCTGTGGCCGCACCGAAGGCGGGCAGCTTCCGTGTAGGCGAAAAGACGTTCCTGCTGAACGACAAGCCCTTCGTGGTCAAGGCTGCCGAAGTCCATTATCCTCGCATCCCTCGCGCCTATTGGGAACAACGCATCAAGATGTGCAAGGCGTTGGGCATGAACACGCTGTGCATCTACATCTTCTGGAACTCGCACGAACAGCAGGAAGGCGTATTCGACTTCACGGGCAACAATGACATCCGAGCCTTCGTCCAGCTGGCACAGAAGAACGGCATGTACGTCATCGTCCGTCCCGGACCTTATGTCTGTGCTGAGTGGGAGATGGGCGGTCTGCCTTGGTGGCTGCTGAAGAAGAAGGACATCCGCCTGCGCGAGCAAGACCCTTATTTCATGGAGCGCCTGGAAATCTTCGAGAAGAAAGTGGGCGAGCAACTGGGTGACCTGACCATCGAGAAAGGCGGCCCCATCATTATGGTGCAGGTGGAGAATGAATATGGCAGCTACGGTGAGGACAAGCCTTACATCAGCGCCGTGCGCGACATCATCCGCAAGAGTGGATTTGACAAGGTAGAGCTGTTCCAGTGCGACTGGAGCTCGAACTTTACCAAGAACGGTCTCGACGACCTCACGTGGACGATGAACTTCGGCACAGGCGCCAACATCGACAACGAGTTCAAGAAGTTGGGACAGCTGCGCCCGAACTCGCCGAAGATGTGCTCTGAGTTCTGGAGCGGATGGTTCGACAAATGGGGCGGTCGCCACGAGACACGTGGTGCCGAAGCCATGGTGGACGGCATCTCGCAGATGCTGGACCGTGGCATCAGCTTCTCGCTCTACATGACCCACGGAGGCACCAGTTGGGGCCATTGGGCAGGCGCCAACAGCCCCGGCTTCGCCCCCGACGTGACCTCTTATGACTACGATGCACCCATCAACGAAGCCGGACAGGTGACCGACAAGTTCTGGAAACTGCGCAAAGCCATGGAGAAGTACAGCGGCGACTGGGACCCTGTGGCACAGAAGTGGGTGGGCTCCAAGAAACTGCCCGCCGTGCCGAAGGAATATCCTACCATAGCCATTCCCAAGTTTGAGCTGAAGGAGTTCGCTCCGCTGACCTATGGCTTTGGCGGAATGTGTACGGGTGCCGACCAGAATGACCTCACCTTCGAGTACAACGGACTGGGATGGGGCAGCATGTGCTACTGGGCTGGTCTGCCGGAAGTCCCCGTGCAGAGCGTTCTCCGCCTTGATGCCCACGACTACGCACAGGTGTTCGTGAACGAAAAGTTCATCGGCAAGATTGACCGCGTGAAGCATGAGACCTCCGTCACCCTGCCCGCGACGAAGAAGGGCGATCGCCTGATGATTCTCGTGGAAGGCATGGGACGTATCAACTTCGGTCGCGCCATCAAGGACTTCAAGGGTATCGTCGGCGATGTCAAGCTCAGCGCCACGGTGGATGGTCACGACGTGGCCTACACGCTGAAGGGCTGGGAAAAGGTGTGCATCGATGACGACTACAAGTGGGCCATCCGTGCCTTGGACGGAGCCAACGGCAGACTTCTGGCAGAATATGCCGAGAATTTCAAGGCCGATGCCAAGGCGCTGGGCACACGTGGTTACTACCGCGGTTACTTCAACTTGAAGAAAGTGGGCGACACCTTCCTTAACCTCGAGAGCTGGGGCAAAGGGCAGGTCTATGTCAATGGTCACGCCATCGGACGCCACTGGTACATCGGACCGCAGCAGACGCTTTACGTCCCCGGTTGCTGGCTGAAGAAGGGACAGAACGAAGTCATCGTCCTCGACGTGATGGGACCTCGTGGAGAGCGCACCATCGAAGGCCTGCAGAAGCCCATCATCGACCGCCTGAATCTCGACCGCCCGCAGACACACCGGCTGGAAGGACAGACACTTGACCTGAGCGGCGAGAAGCCTGTGATGGAAGGTGAATTCAAACCCGGCAACGGATGGCAGGAAGTGAAGTTCGCACAGCCCGTCAGCGGTCGATATGTCTGCATCGAAGCTCTCAATAGTCACAACAACCGCGAGTATGCCTGCATCGCCGAATGGTATATGCTCGGTGCCGATGGAAAACGCCTCTCGCGCGAGCCCTGGCAAATAGCCTACTGCGACGATGAGGACATCACTTCGGGCAATAAGACGGCCGATAAGATCTTCGACCTGCAGGAATCGACGTACTGGAGCACCAACCGCGGCGTCAAGTTCCCGCACCACCTCATCATCGACCTCGGACAGGACCAGACCTTCACTGGATTCCAGTACCTTCCGCGCGTCGAAGCCGGTGCACCGGAGAGCATCAAGCACTACCGCATCTACGTCAAGAGCGGTGCCTTCAAGATGTAAGAGGACGATTATTACTGTCCGCTAAACATTGCTATATCTATCCCAACTCTTTGCAACATAAGAGTTGGGATAGTCATTTAACCCAGATCGGTCATTAGAATTGTAGTGAGAAGGCCCTATGTTTTGAGCAGTCTTTTTGCTTTGAACGAAGGAGCAATGCGGGCATTGTGACTGAGTAAAAAGCGAAAAGATGCCAAAACAGAGGGTCTTATCACTGCAATAAATAATGAAGATAAACGTTGATAGCCCTTATATTGGTCTAATGACCGATCTGGGTTTAATAGGATTTGCTGCCTCTATGAACAAGCGACGCCTCTGCGAACAAAGTCAATTCCCTGGCAGTTTTGGCCATTCGCCATAGGCGCAGAAGGCGGGGTGGCAGGCAGGGGAGTTTGTTCCATCACGATGGAACGATGGTTCCATCACCATGGAACGATGGTTCCATCATGATGGAACAAACCCAAGGGTTAGGCGTGCCGAGCAAATGTGAGGAGCGTGCCGAGCAAATGTGAAGGGCGTGCCAAGCAAATGAGAGGAGCGTGCTGAGCAAATGTGAAGGGCGTGGCGGGTGTGAGGGATAAAACAATCAGACCCTTCGAGGAACAATACTATGAAGATACGCTACGGCACAGAGTCAGCGTCGTGCAGTTCAAAGGCACTGCGCTCGCGAACGCGGGAGACGCGTGCGGCAGAAGAGGGCGGGGGAGAGGTCATGGCAGACGGATGAGCTACGCCTCGATATGAAGCCCAGCGGGATTGAATCTGGCGGACATAGTCTGCGGTCTCAGAACCTCGCAGATAGCCGAAACGAACCAGAGGATCGCGATAGTATCGCGGTTCGGACAATCCAATCACATAGGACTCCACGACGTTCCACCGTGTAGCATCGCGACCATCGCGCCGTGCCAATGCCATCGCGTCGCGCACATGCCCTTCACCGCCGTTGTATGCTGCCAGCACGAAACGAATACGCTCTGCAGGATAGCCCACGTCTGAAAAGAGTTTGTTCAGATAAGAAAGGTATCGCACGGCTGCTGCCACATTACTTTCTGCATCGTATATTTGGCTGGAGGACAAACCGAAGCGGGCTGCTGTGCCAGGCATGAGTTGCATGAGGCCACAAGCACCTGCCCACGAGACGGCACGCGGGTCGAAACCTGACTCCTGATAGCACTGCGCTGCCAGTAAACGCCAATCCCATCCCACCGTGGGTGCGTGGTGACGGAAGAGATTGTCATAGGGGCTGATGACACCCCGTGAGCGGTCCATCATCATCGGGCGGGGATGACGGCGAGGATGCGCCTTGGGCTGCAGGCGTGTCTTCTCGGCGGCCAGTAATTGCTGCCTGGTCTCCGGACGATACCAGCGCCCTACGGCTTCAGAGAGCAGGGGAGAGCCTTCCCGCACCAACCACCCGGGTCCACACGCAATCATGCCATTGGCGACAACCGCAATGGTATCGGAATGTGTACTGTCGTCCAATGCCACAAGGTCTGCTTCGCCCGCCAGGAGCTTTGCCACGAGTGCGGAACTGTCTGGAGCTATTTCCATGCGGAGGCGTGCTCCTATACTCCGAGCGAAGGACTCTGCCATAAGAAACTGAATACCGAAGCCTTGACCTCGGTATTCATAATAGGTGTCTGGACCGGAGAGCGTCACGGCTATCAATTCGCCCGCCGCTTGTATGTCGGGCAAGTCGTAGTCGTCGGCCGCTGTCTGCGATGCCGGTTGGCCGAACATGATCGAAGGTGCCGGACGTTCACGCCTACAGGCACACAAGACGAGCAGTAGCAGTCCGAGAAAGAGAGTGCCGTGCTTCACGGTTTCAGGCGATGGATGATAAACGTCTGCATGAGGTCGATGGCCTTATGGTTGTCACCACCCATGGGGATGATGATGTCGGCATAGCGCTTCGTCGGCTCGATGAACTCAAGGTGCGAGGGCTTCAGGACATCCGTGTAGCGGTCTATCACCATCTGAGCCGTGCGCCCACGTTCGGCCATATCGCGGCTGATGACGCGGATAAGACGGTCGTCGGGGTCGGCATCCACGAAGATCTTTAAGTCCATCAAGTCGCGCAACTCTTTGCGGACAAGGGCCATAATGCCTTCTATGATGATGACATCGCAGGGCTCGATGTGAATGGTCTCGGCCTGGCGGTTGCTCTCGATGTACGAATAGGTGGGCTGCTCAATGGAGCGTCCTGCCCGCAGCTCGTTGATCTGATGGATCAGCAGCTTCCAATCGAACGCATTCGGATGGTCGTAATTTATCTTACGACGTTCCTCCATAGTGAGCGCACTGTTGTCATTGTAATAAGAGTCTTGCGGAATGACGGCCACCTTCGTCTTGGGCAGTGTCTCCACGATTTTACGTACGACGGTGGTCTTTCCAGACCCTGTTCCGCCAGCAATACCGATGATATACATGATGAGTTATTGTATTAAACGAATGTCTATCGTACTATGACTTTCTGCCCGCCGACGAGGTAGAGCCCTCGCGGCATGGTCAGGCGTGCCGTGGCATCGCGCTGAACATAGAGGCGGGAGACGCTGCGGCCGTCAGCCGTATAGACCCTCACCTGCTGTCCGCGCCCATGAGCCGTAACAGCGATGAAGCCTTGACCGCCAGCGACACTGACGTTACCCTCTCCGAGCTGTGCCGAGGGAGCACTGATGCCCAGCTCCTCGCCGCGCGCTTCTGCAAAGCGAATCACCTCGTCTCTGGTCAGGAACAGCCAGCGCTGAGTAGTAGCGTCATCGGCATGGTTGAACGAAGTGGTGGCAGCACCTGTCGTCGTGGCATTCAGTGCGCTGTGGTTGGAGGCAGTAGTCATCCAAAAAGACGTTCCGGAGAAGGTGAAATCTTCAAACTTCGTCTGGGTGCGAGCGCCGAGGAGTTGGAACTTTGCGTTGCTCAATGTCGAAGCAACGTTCGCAGTTCCGGTGGTCGCACTGAGGTATCTTCCCGTGGCTACATTCTGCAGTGTGTAATAGCAGGTTACAGGGTCGAAGGTGATATACCAGGCACAGGAGTCGTTCGACAGGGCATCGGCAGCCGGCATCTCTTCGAAACGTAAGGCGGCAGGACCCTGTTGGCGCAGATAGGAAGTGGCCAGTCCGCGCCGGGTGTCTTCGCTCTTGATGTAATATTTCACTTCATCTTCCTGTGCGAAGGAGTAAGCCGGTTTCATGAAGTCCTGATTGGGCGTTTTGATTCCGTCTTCCGCCAGGGCACCGACCAGCAGGGCATTGGCGCGATACAGGATAGGCGTACCGTTGTCCTCGCCGGCGCCGTTGATGCCATACGGCCACATGTGCTGGTGATCGCCATGCAACTTGGCAGATTTATTGTTGTCAAGGAACTGAATGATGCGGTCGACACGCGGCCCGAGCCAGTCGCCACGATCTCCGTTCGTACGATAGATAGGGTTGGTCCAGTCAGTGTAAGGAACCATGCCTTGTCCGTGTGCTCCTTCGTGCAGGATAGTGCCTGTTCGCTGGTACGGAACGTTCTGGCTGACACGCATGTAGCCTCCGTAGCTGCAATCGGCAGTGCCACCGTTAGCACCGGCCCCCGGCACATAGTGGGCACTGAGGTGGAAGTTGCGGATTCCCGTGATATTGTTCCACATCCACACAGCTTCTTCACAGGCGCTTTCGATGCGGTTGTTGGTGGCAGCGTCGCCGGCGTTGTCGTAGCTGAAGGTGGCATTCCCGAGAGGACGGGTGGGAAGCTTGATCACATCGCCATAAGAAACCTGATAACCGCTGGAGATGGCATAGGCGCGGATGTAATAAAACGTTGCCGGCTTCAGACCCTGAAGGGCATAGATGTCGCCATTGTTGCTGTAGAAGAATGACGTACGTTCGTCGAAGATCGTGGGTTCGGACTCTTCTGTGCTGTAGCAGAAGCCTTTTTCACGGGCTGTTCCACCGCTGACCAGCATACGCCCGAAGATCTCGGTGGCACCTTGTACGGCGCTCAGTGTCTTGACGTTCAGCGCATTTCCCGTAGGATTCTGGACGTGGAAGAGTAGGGTAGCGTCCTCCAGGGCGGCGGTTGCGGCATCCATTTGTTCGGGCGTCGACTCGTTACTGTCTAACACTTCCTGAGCCTTCTTCAAGGCTTCCAGGAATTGGTCTGCACCTTCCATGCCTTCAGTGTCAAGGCGGGAAGCTACATTGATTGCCTTGTTCAGTGCGGTATATGCCGTATAACTCTGGCTGGCGTCATCGTAAGCCTTCTGCAAGGCGTTGAGAACGACGTTGATATCATCGTCAGAACCGTCATTGACGATAGGTGCAGCTGCATCATAGGCAGCCTGGAGAGCATCACGATATGTGCCTGCCATCTTACGGTTCAGCATGGTACGTGACGAAGTGAAGAGTTTCTTCAGATTGGAGAAGGTCAAAACGTTCTGTTTTGCCGCAGCCAGCGCATCGCACAACGCGAAGCTGGCGTCTTTAAGGGCTTCGTCTTCAGCATTGTCATCCAGCGCCTTAGCTTGGTCTATGGCCTGCTTCAGAGCCGTCAGGAATTGGGGTTGCATGGCGCCCTTAAGCGTTGATTCAGCAGCGGTTGCGGCCTGCTGCAACAACTCGGCATCAGCACGAAGGAAATACAGGCGGAAGTTGTCAACAGCCAACCAGTTGCCCGTGGCATTGGTGGCACGGAAACCTATCTGAACATTACCGGTGCCATAGGCAAATTCGACGGCATAGTCGGCCGTTGCCGTCACGGCTGTGGATGACGTGCCGGCAAGTATCACGGCACCTGTCTGCGAAGCAGCAGAGTTTTGCTGAATGTTCTGCGCCGCGACGACAAGGCGATAATGTCCTGCAGGAAGTCCCGAGATGGTCTGCATGACAGAAGCCGAGCCAACAGAGTTGCCTGCACCTGTCCATTTCTCCAAATAAGTATTTCCCTGCTTCAGCTTGAAACTCGTGTTGGTCTGTGCGCTTAGATTGGCAGACGTCCAGTCGGAAGTTCCTTCTTCAAAACTGGGGTTTTTCACAAAGCGGGATGTAAGTTCTGTCGCATTGATGATTTCCTCGTCAGCCATCGCATTGAGCGAGCAGCTAAGCGAAAGAGCACATACAGCGATAAGGGTAAATGAATTCCTCATATCTATTAAATGTTTGTCAGTTAGCAATAAGAAATGTTTGTCAGTTACAATAAGAGTTTTGCTGAGTTTCGTTATGATTATCAGATAGCATTGTATTGCCGCAAAAGCAGCATCTTTATGTATTATACTGCGACAAAGGTAGGCTTTTTCCATGATGCCTGCAAACAATTCATGTATTTATCTATACTTTCGTGCATCTTATTAAACATAACACCTATTAGACGCACAAAAGAAATGCAAGTAAGCCAAGACGCTGATTCTTGCATAGGACAATCAAAAGTTCTCCTTCACTCTGCGCAAACATCGCTTCTCGCCTGAAGACGCTCCAGGGAGAATACAGCTTTGAGGGAAAATGCTTTCCGCTATGAGGCAGCTGCCCAATGGGTTGACGTCCACTCAATACATGCCTTTTTTCCTCACCGCTGACAGTAATGCAAATTATCGTCAACGAAAAACAAGATTAGCGAAAATGGCATCGGAGAAATCATATGATCGTGAACTTGGCAAAGCGCAATAAAAGCTGTTTTGTCCCTACATTCTCGAAGCGCACTGTTGCCTTTGCATCTATTCCAGTACCCGCCAAAGCAATGACTTCGCCACGCCCGAAGCGTGTATGCTCTATGTGCGAGCCCACGACAAGTGTTCCGACTGCGGTCTGAGTCTCTGAAACGTTGGATGAACTTGCAGCAGGCTGAATGGGCTTCAGAGAATCGGCTGTTGCTGACTGATAGCCTGCGGATTGCTGTCTGACAGGAGATTGCGCGAAGGAATTCGACGGACGATTGTAGTCGCGTATTCTGTCGGTGAAGCTATTGTCTCTGTTCTGACCTTCGCCAAACGGACGTGCCCCAAAACCACCTGTGCCGAGGCTGGAATCTCTTCCGAAAAGAGAAGTCTGGCGTAAGCGATTCGACGAAGACGATTTACTTATGTGCTGTTCAAGGTATTGAGAATCAATATCACGAAGGAAGGAGCTGGGCGAAGAGAATTCGCTCTTACCATACCGATAACGATTCTGCGCATAGCTCAGGTAGCACTGCTCTTTGGCGCGTGTTAGCGCAACGTAGAACAATCGCCGTTCTTCTTCAAGTTCGCGCGGCGACGAGGAAGCCATTTGGTTGGGAAAGAGGTTCTCTTCCATTCCAACGATAAATACAACTCTGAATTCCAGCCCTTTTGCAGAATGAATAGTCATCAAGGATACTTTCTCTGTGCTGTCATCGTCACTCTCGTCAAGGTCACTGATGAGGGAAACTTCTTGCAGATAGTGGGTCATGCGGGTGCGGCCACTCCCCTCTTCTTCTTCCCTGTCGTCTACGAACTGCTGCATACCATCCATGAGTTCCTGCAGGTTCTCCTGACGGGCTAAGTCTTCAGGCTCACGTCCACGCATGATGTCGGCTTCGATTCCTGAAGCTCGTGCTATCTGACGGCCAAGCGTGGCTGCATCGAGTGTCTGCACTTGCTCCATAAAGCTTTGGATAAGAGCCGTAAATGCCTCTAACTTCGCCTGAGTTCCCCTGTTGATGCCGATGGTGGCAAGCGCGGGCGAAGTGAGAATGGCCCAGAGGCTTACATTTTGCTGCTGAGCCGCATCGATGACACGCTGAACAGTGGTCTGCCCGATGCCACGGGCAGGATAGTTAATGACACGCTTCAAAGCCTCTTCATCGTTCGGGTTGACGGCCAAGCGGAAATAGGCAATCATGTCTTTGATTTCCTTCCGTTGATAAAACGATAAGCCACCGAAAATTCGGTATGGTATCTCCTGCTTGCGAAAGGCCTCCTCGAAGGTGCGGCTCTGTGCATTGGTACGATAGAGAATGGCGATATCGTTCCAAGGAATATGGTCCCACTGATGCATGTTCTGCACCTTCTTAGCCACGCCGGCAGCTTCTTCGATATCGCTGAAGAAGCCGTAGACGTGAATGGGTTGTCCCTCGTCTTTACGTGAAAAGACGTTTTTTGGAATCTGCCCTTTGTTATGGCGGATGAGACTGTTGGCCGCATTGACGATGATCTGCGTGGAGCGATAATTCTGTTCCAACTTGAAGAGTTGGGCACCTTCATACAGACGTTGGAAGGTCAGGATATTGTCGATGTTTGCACCGCGGAAAGAATAAATGCTCTGAGCATCGTCGCCTACGACGCAGACATGACGCTTCGTCTGCGTGAGTTGCCATACGATGGCGTGTTGGGCATAGTTTGTATCTTGGTACTCATCCACGAGAACAAAGTCAAAATGTTCCTCGTAGCGTTGCCGGACGTCGGGATGCTGAGCAAACAAGAAATAGGTATACAGCAGGATGTCGTCAAAGTCCATCGCATCGCTCTGTCTGCAACGCTGCATGTAACGGGCATATATCTGTCCAGTGGCCGGTATGTTCGCTGCAGCATCAGAACGCGTCATCTGCGGGTCACGCAGATAGGCATCGGGCGTGACGAGCCCGTTCTTCGCTGCTGAGATATGTGCCAACACCGTGCCTGGCTTATAGACCTTGTCATCCAGCTGCATCTCTCGAATAATGGTCCGTACAAGGCTTTTGCTGTCAGCGGCGTCGTAAATGGTAAAGTTGGAACTGAAGGCGATGTGTTCGTGCTCAGCCCGAAGGATGCGTGCGAAGATACTATGGAAAGTGCCCATCCAGAGTCGGCGTGCCCTCTCCTCCCCCACTTGTGTAGCAATGCGGGCTTTCATCTCGTCGGCAGCCTTATTGGTGAAGGTCAGCGCCAAGATATTCCAGGGCGCCATGCCCTGTTCCAGCAAATAGGCTATCTTATAGGTGAGCACACGTGTCTTGCCAGAACCGGCACCGGCTATCACCAGTGAAGGTCCTTGGGTATAAACCACGGCTTCACGCTGTGCAGGGTTGAGGTCATCCAAGGAAAAACCAGAGGAGATATCAGAGGACATAGCGGAAAGTTTTATAAAGAATTTCGGCCAGCCCCCAGACAATCAGCCAAGGAGCGTAGTGCTGTATGCCGACATAACATAAGCTGACGCCTTCCTGCCATGAGCGGAAACGTCTGGAGACGAAGCCATAGACAGCGCAAGCGAGGACAATGGCCGAAGTAAGTGTCCAAGCAAAACCGGGAAGGAAAGGCGAAGGCAGGATGCGCCCGGAGACACTGAGCAAGGGGGCATCTTCACTGAAAAGGCCCATCGCCAAAAGCCCGAGGCTCATTCCGAGAACGAGCAACGAAGCGAGCCAAGCATGAGGATGGCGACCGGGAGAAGACGTGAGTCCGCTTTCTCTCAATGCCCCCAAAGCAATGGCAAGAAGTATCAGTATTTCACCTCGCCATGAACCGACAGTCTGAAGCGACTGACGGAAGAACCATCGCAGTGCCTCTCCAGAAAGCATACTGTCTACGCGCAGACCCATCGCTGCTGCCATCCATGATCCGAAGACACAAAGCGCCAGAAGCAGTAACAGGAAAATAATCGTCGCTGAAGCTAACCGAGGAAAGGGCGTTTGCTGATTACTCGTCATCGGGCTGTAATTGGTCTATATCTAAGATATGAAGTTGGAGCGCACGGGTGACGAGGCGTGTGGCATTGACACCGTTGCGCTCTGTCGGTGGGAAGAGACGGCTCGTAAGGTCTGCCTGACGTTTCTCCAAGCTCTTTACGCCAAAAGGCATACCGCGAAGGGAGGCGATCATTTCCTTCGTATATCCCAAAGCGAGATGCCGCAGGAAGCGTTCGTCATACTCGTCGATGTCGTAATCTATGGCGGCATCGGTGCGCTTGGTCTCGTTGATCACACTCTTCTTGAAGCGAGCCACTATCTTTTCCAGAATAGGCTGATTGAATACCAGCCGACGCCCATCCATGACCAGACGGACATCGTTCCGAGTGAGTAGTTCACCGGTCTTCAGGATGATGCCATCAGCACCAGCCTGCAGGACATCTACCCACAGCCTTTCGTTCAGTATCTCACCTGTAAAAATGAGGATGCGCATCTTCGGATATTTAGCACGCACCTGACGGCAGATGTCAACGCCCACCGTTGTCGAACCGCCAAGACCGAGGTCCAACAGGAGAAGGTCGGGTAGCTCTTGCCGCATCAGTGGCCACAATTCACTCTCGTTCTGTGCTGTTCCGACAATGGTAGCTTCGGGGATATCCGTACGGAAGATTTCTTCCGTCCCCTTCAACTCCAGACGAACGTCTTCTACGATGATGACTTTGAATGGTTGCATAATATATATCTTTATTTTAATTTGTTTCTGACAGGGCATTTGCTACGGGCAGTGTAAACCAAATAACATGGCCATCAGCCTGTGACGATGCTTCGATGCGGCACCCTGGGTGCCCCATGAGAGTGTCGTGTTCACGTATGATCTGGCGGACGATCAACAAGGGCACAGGAGCCACATGCGACATAAAGAGTTGATGAAGTTCTTCATCTGTCATTGCTATCGAAGGGTTAACAATCCCCATACGAATGAAGTCTCCGCTATTCGCTGCGAAGAATGACAATTCTTTCGATTCAACATCTTTCAAACATTCACGTTCGTAGCTGATAAGCTGTTGCAACAGTAGTTGAACAAGGTCGGCATCCGCCCAAAAGGCTTGATTATCCGTCTCATCATGGATGGTCAGCGCAACGTTGTACGAAGGCGGCAAGGCTTTTAACACCTCATTCACCCGACAGCGGCTGCGACGAAAGCCTACAGAAGCCGCTTGGTCTCGCGCCTGAGCACTAAGCAGCGTGAAGAGTTCCTTGTAGTAGCCCACCGTCTCAGAGAGTGTCGGCATGTCTATCTGCCCACCTTCTATACCTTGTGCCACCAACTGACGGATACGGCCAGGGAAAAACATCGTCTCATGTTTGATTGTAGAGAGACAATTGTCAATAATCTGATTCTGCACGTGTAAGCGATTGGCCTCGAACAGACGCCGATGATGCTCGTCGTTGGCCTGCTCAATGTCATTCCTGCGCCGCTTTTGTTCGATAGCACGTTCGTCTAAAAGCTGCTGATAGTGGCGCTCTTGAGCTTCCGCTACAGCCTGGCGATACGCTCGTTCAGGGCGAACATAAAGGAAATAGACAAGGAACAGCGCGGTGATCAGAAGTAAGAGCATCATAGCAATGGCTACACGCTCGTTGGCTTGTGTACGCTCCATCTGCCGACAGTAGTCTTCGAGCGAGGAGTCTTGATTAGACAATTTGAAAAGACGAGTGTAGATGCGATTATTGTAGCGATAGAGTGGCCAATTACAGAGCGCTAATGCAGCGACTGCTGCCTCGTTTCGAATTCCAAGAAGTGAAGATAATTCATCGGGGGTAAGTTCACGCCAGATGCGGATATCGGCCGAATGCTCGGCAGACATGGAATGCAGCGGACGCAGGGTTAGCTGTGGGTCTATGAGATGAAGCACCGTATCAGCATAGGACAAGGCATCGGCATAGCGTCCGTCAAGATTGGCATAATAGACCGAATCGGCCAAGGTGGCAAGACGAGACTCCGCCCGTTTAGCCGTACCTATGTTTGAAGAAGCCTGACTTGCAGTGGCATGAAACCCGAAACACAAGAGGCATAGCGAGACGACACGCGGTAGGCGAAACCAGAAGCGACTCCCCTGCCCTACCCGACTTTCAATACCCAACTGGCATACACGGAAGAAGGGGGATGTCTTGCGGTATTTCTCGATGATGCTCTTACAGTTCATCAGGCCAAAGCCAAAACCTTTGCCATCTGCTTTTCCGATGGCTGAGGGATCATACACTTTATGGTTGAGAATAAGGTCGGTCTCTTCGGGTGTTAACCCACGACCTGTGTCGCTCACCGCCAACTCTACATAAGGGCCGTCTGTTCCCTCGCCAACGGTTGCTTCAAGACGAACAGTGCCTCCTTTCAAGGTGAACTTACGTGCATTGTCTGCAAGCGTATTGAGCATAAAAAGCGTCAGTGCCCGATCGGCCTTAACCAAGAAATCCTGTTCGTTCATCTGCTGAGGAGTTTCAAGGTGAAGTCCCTGCCGGTCGAAAGCATAGTGCCCTCGACGAATGGCATCGAACAGTGGCAGAACAGAGAAGGTGGAGATTTGCAGACTTAATTGGCCCTGTTGCATCTGAATCCATCCTGTCAACCGTTCATTGAGCAAGTCTATACGCTCCGTAAGTTTTGTGATATAATCGATTGAGGAGGCTGTTACTACTCCTGTACGGCTCATGCGGTTCACCTCGTGAATAATGCGATCAAGATATGGCATGATGGAATCAACCAATTGCAGTTTGGCTCGTTTCTCCACGTTTTGCCGCTTGTCATTGAAGATGCGTAGGCGTATAGCCGTCTGTTGCTCTTGAAGCATTTCTTTTTCCTCTTCAAGGGCTTCCTGCTGTCGACGAGCAGTGTCTATGGACGACTGCATGGATTGTTGCAGCGCTGCCAGACGACGTTCACTACGACGACGCCAGACCCTCCGAGATACCAGGCCGAACACAGCAAGTAACACCATCAACAGCATGACGAGAATCATATGCCAGCGCACATTGCGCGTGACATCGCTAAGTTCCTCAGCCCTGCTGGCCAGCTCGGCATCCTCTCGTGTAACATCAAGCAAGTCCAGATATATGTTTCTGTTGAAATCGCTCTCGCGCTTCATTCCTAAGGCACTATAAGCCACAGACAACTGCTGTCGTATGCCTGCAATCCACTCTGGAACGGTGCGTACGGTGTCATTCTGCATCCAACGTCGCTCCACGCTGGGCTCTGGAGCCGAAGCATCAAAAGGTAGTAGCAAGTCTGAACGTGTTGTTCCCTTTGCAATGGTATCGGCAGGAGTCATACGCACAAAAGGTGCATAGTAGCATTGATGGTGAAGATTGACACAGTCCAATGCTTGGGCATAGTACTCGATAGCCTTCATCGGGTTACCCTCGCCGAAGGAAAGTTCGCCGAGTGTGCGCAGGGCGCATGCCATCTGGTAGAGGTCATCATAGCGTTGGAAAAGATCGAAAGCCCTTTGCGCCATGACAAAGGCAAGGGAGAGAGGACTGTTCTTATCAGTATGAGTATCGGTATGAGCACTAAGGCAAGCAAAAGTATCTTCGTTCTCAAAAATAGCACGGAGGTAGTCGTCGGCATGTGGTTTATACTTACGCACCTCTGCATGTCGGATGCTATCGGCATAAAGGGAAGCCAACGACTGCAAGGCATTGGCTTCGAAAAAGAGGTAACCGCGATTCTTGGCTAACGTGTAGCATTTGAAAAGATAATCGAATTCATCCCTCGTCACGGCCGCTGCTGTTTGTTCGTCCTGCACTTCGCCAGCAAAGTCCGAAAGTCCGCCCGAGCCACGCATATAGCAATAGTTGAGCCACTGCGCGGTATCTTCTGGAAGACGGCAATAGGGTTCAGCCATACGAATCTCCTCAAGGGCACGCTCTTGTTGGTCTACATAATAGAAATAGGTGGATGCTGTGATGTGAAAGTCGCTGATGAGTGTGTAGAAACGTCGTTGCAGATGTGATGTGAAATAAGTTGTACCTGACTTCATGTCACCGGGCAGGGGGCTTATCTCTTCACTAATCCGCTCTATGCGTCGCAGAGCACTGTTTCGGTGGCGAAAGAAATATTCACTTTGGCTGGTGCGCTGCGCTATACGCATGTGCATGATGTCTGCTGCCATCAGTTCCACTTGGTTTTTGGTAACCGATGCTACACTATTGGCCAGATATTGTGCGCTGTCGAAATCCATTTGCTGAAAGCGCTCCTCTGCCAGATGATTCAAAGCCTCAGCTTCGGCATCGGTGTCGCGACATTTTTTTGCCAACAACAAAGTTCGCTGAGCAACGATACGCATAGAATCCACATTGCGATAGCGCCATGAAGAGGCTACGGTTCCCAGCGAGTCAAGATTACAAAAAGAGCTTCCCTTCGGCCGGTGGCAGCCGAGGGTGGTGAGGAGGGAAATGGCCGCTAAAAAAAGGCTGAAGGGAAGCGTTGCTTTCATAAATGAATGTGAGTCATTTGTTGAGTAACTTGTCCATCTCCTCGAATTCTTCTCCCATATTTAGATGAAGATAGATGCGGTACAGAGGTGCAGCCCATCGCTCTTTATCGTCAGGTCTCTGTGCACGGAAATGTTCCATTGGCTTTCTGGCCTGCTCGTAGCGAGCACGGATGCGTTGTTGCCCGGCAGCATAAGCGGGGTCGGTAAGGTCTGTGGGGGCCTGCTCGGTTTCGATGACTGCGAGGTTCAGGGACGCCAATCCTTTGGTATAATAAGCATCAGCAAAAGTAGAATCACGGCGGATACACTCATCGCAAGCCTCGATAGCAGCTTCGTTATGGTGGAGCCTCATCTGAATTAACGCCTTGGCATACCAAGCTATAGCCATGTCAGGTTCTGCCTTGCACAGCGAGTCGGCTACAGCCATTCCTGCCGTCAATTGGTCGGTTTCAGTAAGATGGTCGATGAGATGAGTAAAGAAATAAGTATAAGAAGGGTACTCCACGACTCCCTGCCAAAGACTTTTCTCCCACTGCTTTTCTTCGCCCATGCTCTTCCATGCTTGTGTGACATACTCATGGATAAGATGACTCTTAAGGCCTGCACGTTTCGCCAATTCACCATATCGGATGACGCCTTGGGGCAGGTTAGCTTCATGTGCAGAAACGACAGCGAGATATGCAGACGAGAGAATAAGCGTATCGGCCGAAAAGAATTTGTCTTTGTCGAAAATAGGATGTTTAGACGCCTGTATGTATTGATCTAAATAGCGAAAAGCGTCGGCATATTTCTTTTTCGAGAAATACCATCTGCCAGCCGTCTGCAAATAGGAACGATAAGGGAGCAACATGGAGCGGCTGCTTTTTCTGTTGCTTGGTTTTGAACGTCCATAAGCATCGGGCAAAGCACTGATAGAATCTGCGATAAAGATACGCTGATACATATCGAGGACAGAAGAGAAGAAACGGGCAGTGTCGTATTTCTGTCCCAGATATAGCTTCTCGTTTTCGATGGCATTGAGTTTCTTACTGCATTCAGCTGCAAGGCGGTAGCACTCAATGCGTGTGTCCTGATCCGTATTCGTGTTTTGTGCCTCAGCGAGCAGTTCCTTGGCTGTTTCTTCAAGCTTCTGGTTCTTCTTAATGTTCTCGCGTAGCTGCCGACTGATAGCTGCGCCATAGACGGGCGCTGTCAACAGAGCGAGGAGAAAGGGAAAGAGGAGCTTCATAGATAGGTTGATAATTTTAGCACAACGTCAGGCAGAATATTCAGTGTTCGTAGGGGCTTACGCCGTATTTGACGGTTGTTGAGTGAAGGGGTTAAATGCGGTGCAATGAGAAGAGCGATGTGACACTATAGAAAGAAAGCGTGGCAGCAGGAAAAGAGGCGCGGGGCGCACAAGGGAATGGCGCCCCGCAACCTTTTGCACACTGATGCTTAGTCGCCGATGAGGTCGTTCATCTCCTTCTCTTTGGCTTTGTTGCCAATGATGAAGTAGACGGTACGCAAGCGCGTAGCCCACTTCATGATGTTATCGGGCTCGAGTTCTTTCACCTTAAGAAAATAAGGCTCACTCTTCGCATACTCTGCCTTGACCTTGGCAATCTCGGCATTGTTCTGTGCCTGTGTGAGTTTCTTACCTGCAATGGCTTCATTGATGTCGTAACCGATATTGGAATAGCAGACACCTGCATTGTAGTAGGCATCAGAAAAAGCGGGATCAGCCTCTACAGCTTTATCGAAGAAAGTGATGGCCTCGGCATACTTGTGGGCATTCATGCGCACAAGTCCCATGGCATAGTTTCCAAGACGGCTGTTGGGGTCGCTGGCAAGCAGGCTTTCGGTGAACTTCACAGCCTCAGCGGAGTTGTCCTTGTTGAAATAATAAGCCAGGATGTTCTGAGCCGTGCCATCGTTCGTTGCAGGATCTTCGAGTACGATTTCCTTACCCGCAGCAAGCCATGCGGCAGTGTCGCCCTGTTCAATGAGAGAGGTGAGCCAGAGTTGGTTGACCTGATCCTTTTCGTCGGTGTACTTCTTGGCCTGCGGCATAAACTCACTCAGGGTTTTGTAGTCTTTGGAGAAATAAGCTGCCAGACAGGTGTAGTAAGCAATCTGCGGACGCTGTGCCGTCTCGTCAGCGCTCTCCTCCCCTCCCAGAATGCTATACGTCTGAGGATAGTTGAGCCAGCGACGGAAGGCATCAGCAGCCTTGGTGTGCTGCCCATTCTGGAAGAACATCTGTCCGCAGAAAGCGATATAAGGACGGAAACGTATCACATCAATCTTATTAACCTTACTATAGACAAGTTCCTTGCCGGTGGCCAGCTCAGCCTTGTAGCACTGCTCCATAGCGTCGAGCGACGTATAGATGTATTCGGCGAGGGCAGCCGTGTCGGTAGGTTGCTTGTTAATGACGTTATCCAAGAGAGGCGAGAATTTATACTTGTAGAGCTGAGCCTTGATGTCCCATGCATTGCCGAGTTCTTTCTTTGTCTCGGGGCTGGTCAGTGTGGGCTCAATCATTTCGATGCACTGCTGCAACTTGGTCTGCATCTCTATGACTTCCTTTTCTTTTTTGTCTTGCTGAGCGACAAGGTTCTGCACCTCTTCCTTGAGGGAGCGTGCCTTGCGGACGATTTTGTCCTGTGCTGTGGCGCCTGTGGCAACAGCCACGAGGGCGATGGCGCATAGAATTTTCTTCATAGCGTTAGTGTTTTTGTTTGTTGTTTTTTTATTCTTGTTGTTCGGGACGGTCAAGGGTTAAAGTCTGGCCGTCGGAAAGTTGTGTCGGATCGGGAATATCGCTGGCTCGCTCTTCCTCTGGCAGTTCTTCTTCGTCCTCGGTGGGAACGACACAAACGTTGGCAATGGTGTCGTTGCGCTTTTGCAGTTCGATAAGTTTGACACCCTGCGTGGCGCGCCCCTGAATCTTGACATTCTCGAGTTTCAGACGGAGAGTGACGCCACTCTTGTTGATAATCATAAGATCCTCATCGTTCGTTACCACCTTGATGGCTGCGAGCTGTCCTGTCTTCTGCGTGACTTCAAGGGTCTTAACGCCCTTGGCACCACGATTGGTCACACGGTAGTCTGTGACGTCGGAACGCTTACCATAACCCTTTTCCGAGACGACGAGGATCGTCTCTTCCTCAGGTTCGTTGACGGCCACCATACCTACGACCTCGTCGTTGTCATCTTCGAGCATCATACCGCGTACGCCGGTGGCAGTACGTCCCATGGCACGGACAGCGCTCTCGTTGAAGCGGATGGCACGTCCACCACGGTTGGCAATGACTATCTCGTTCTCGCCATTGGTCAGCACAACGTCCACTACACGGTCGCCCTCTTCAATGTTGATGGCAATGACGCCGTTGGTGCGCGGCCGCGAGTAGGCTTCGAGGCTTGTCTTCTTGATGGTACCGTTCTTGGTACAGAAGAGTACAAAGTGGTTCTCGCAGAACTCTTTGTCGGCAAGCTTCCTCACATAGAGGCAGGCATTGACGGCATCGTCCGGCTCGATGTTAAGCATATTCTGTATGGCGCGACCCTTCGAAGCTTTGTTGCCTTCGGGGATGTCATATACCTTGAGCCAGTAGCACCGGCCCTTCTTAGTAAAGAAGAGCATCGTGTTGTGCATCGTGGCACGATAAATGTACTCGATGAAGTCCGAATCGCGTGTACTGGAACCCTTGGAGCCAACGCCGCCACGGTTTTGAGCGCGGAACTCGGCCAGCGGTGTGCGCTTGATGTAACCAAGGTGAGATATTGTGATAACCACCTCATCATCAGCATAGAAGTCTTCGGGGTTAAACTCTTCACTCGAATAGACGATTTCAGAACGACGCGGGTCACCAAAACGTTCCTTCACCTCGATAAGCTCGTCCTTAATGACCTTCCAGCAGAGAGTGTCGTCGGTCAAGATCTGGTTGAAGTATTCAATCTTGCGCATCAGCTCGTCATACTCGGCGTGCAGTTTCTCTTGCTGCAGGCCAGTGAGCTGCGAGAGTCGCATATCCACGATGGCTTTCGACTGGATTTCGTCGAGCGAGAAACGCTCTTCAAGACGTTTGCGCGCCTCCTCGGGGGTCTTGCTGGTCTTGATGATCTGCACAACCTCATCGATATTGTCCGATGCAATGATGAGTCCCTCAAGAATATGAGCACGCTCCTCAGCCTTGCGCTTATCGTACTCGGTACGCCGAATGACAACGTTGTGGCGGTGGTTGACGAAGCACTGAATCATGTCGCGCAGCGTCATCAGCTTGGGACGTCCGCCGACGAGGGCGATGCTGTTCACCGAGAAACTGGTTTGCAGCGGCGTCATCTTGAACAGTTTGTTCAGCACGACGTTAGCGTTGAAGTCACGTTTCACATCGATGACGATACGCATACCTTCGCGGTCGCTCTCGTCATTGGCGTTGGATATACCCTCTATCTTATGTTCATTCACGAGGTCGGCGATTCCTTTGATGAGTTCGGCCTTATTTACGCCATAGGGAATCTCCGAGATGACAATCTTGTCGTGCTGCTCGCCCGGTTCTATCTCGGCACGGGCCCGCATGACGATGCGTCCGCGCCCCGTCTCGTAGGCTTCGCGCACGCCCTGCATACCATATATATATGCTCCCGTCGGGAAGTCGGGTGCCGGAATGTATTGCATGAGTCCGGCTACGTCAATGTCAGGATTGTCTATGTAAGCGATGCACCCGTCGATGCACTCGCCGAGGTTGTGCGTGGGGATGTTCGTGGCCATACCCACAGCAATACCCGTGGCTCCGTTGACGAGCAGGTTGGGGAACAGCGTGGGCAGCACGCTGGGCTCCTTCTCCTTACCGTCGAAGTTGTCCACCATGTCCACCGTGTCCTTCTCCAGGTCCTGCATCATGGCTTCGCCTGTGGCACTGAGGCGTGCCTCCGTGTAACGCATGGCGGCAGGCGAGTCGCCGTCGACACTGCCGAAGTTACCCTGGCCGTCCACCAGCGTGTAGCGCATGTTCCAATCTTGCGCCAGACGTACCATGGCGAAGTAAACCGACGAGTCGCCATGGGGATGGTAGTGACCGAGCACATTACCCACCGTGCGGGCGCACTTGCGATAGTCATGGTCGTGGGTGTTGCCGTCGACGCGCATGCCATAGAGAATACGCCGGTGTACAGGTTTGAAACCGTCGCGCGCATCGGGCAGGGCGCGAGCTACGATGACGGACATCGAGTAATCGAGGAAACTGGAACGCATCTCACGTTCGATGTCCACTTTAATAATTCTGTCTTCTGAGTCTTGCATTATGTAAGATTAATTGTCAATATTTTTCTCTTCCGCAAAATCACAAAAAGGCTTCAGCGGGGCTGAAAATGGCCTTTTTGGGCATTTTGCCCCATTTATTGCCATGCAAAGGTACGTCATTTCGGCGTCCTGGCCAAAACTTTTACGCAAAAAGACGTTAACGTATCTGTTTTTTTGCGTATATTTGCAGCCGAATTGCACAATCACCGATTCTAATACACCCAAAAAAATGATCAGTTTCACACTTAGTATCATCGCACTCTTCATAGGATACATGCTCTATAGCCGCGTGGCCGAACGTATCTTCGGCCCGGATGATCGAGAGACACCTGCCGTGCGCAAGGCCGACGGCGTAGACTATATCGTGCTGCCCCCGTGGCGTATCTTCATGATCCAGTTCCTCAACATTGCCGGCACTGGGCCCATCTTCGGCGCCATCATGGGCATGTGGTTTGGACCCTCGGCCTACCTTTGGATTGTTTTCGGCTGCATCTTCGGCGGTGCCGTACACGATTACATCAGCGGCATGCTTTCGCTGCGCCATGACGGCTGCGGTCTGGCCGAACTCACAGGTTTCTATCTGGGCAGCACGGTGCGCAAAGCCCTCATTTTGTTCACCATGTTGATGATGATGCTCGTCGGTGCCTTCTTCGTTTACTGTCCTGCCATCATCCTGAGCGACATCTGGGGCGAGAAGATGATGTGGGTGTGCCTCATCTTTGTCTATTACGTCTTCACGACGATGCTGCCCGTAGACAAAGCCATCGGCAAGGTCTATCCGGCCTTTGCCCTGTCGATGCTGTTCATGGTGGTTGCCGTTGGTGCCATGCTCTTTATGAAGTGGCCGGTGCTACCCGAGGTGTGGGACGGTCTCTCCAACTGGGGACCCTCGCATCTGGGTCTGCAACAGCCCCTCTTCCCTGCCCTCTTCGTGACCATCGCCTGCGGTGCTGTCAGCGGTTTCCACGCCACGCAGTCGCCCATGATGGCGCGCTGCATGAAGAGTGAGCGGCAGGGTCGCCCCATCTTCTACGGAGCTATGATCACCGAGGGCATCGTAGCTCTCGTCTGGGCCAGTATCTCCAGCTATTTCTTCTTCGCCGAAGGATGGCGCGATGTATGTTCGCCCGAGCTCGTACAGCAGTTTACAGTAGCCTCCGACGGCCTCGTACGTCACTCCGACGGGCGCTCGCTTATCCAGTTTTTCGATGCCCCCACCGTCGTCACCACCATCTGTTCGTCCTGGCTCGGCCTGGCAGGCAGCATTCTCGCCTTGCTCGGCGTCGTGGCAGCCCCCATCACCACAGGCGGCAGCTCCTTCCGCACGGCCCGTCTCATCCTTTCCGAGTCGCTTGGTCTGAAGCAGACCAGTATCGGCAGCCGCCTGCTACTCAGCCTGCCGGTCTTCGCCGTGGGCATCGCCCTGCTGGCCTGGCAGATAGGCAACCCCTCAGGTTTCGGCACCGTGTGGCAATACGTTGCCTGGGGCACACAGCTCATGGCCGCCGTCACCCTTTGGGTGTGCACCGTTTATCTCGCGCGCGAACATAAATTTTATCTGCTCACCCTCGTGCCTGCCCTCTTCATGACAATGGTGGTGTTGGCCTTCTTCCTCGTTTCGCCCACCACACTGGGCCTGCCCTATCTGCCCTCCATCATCGCTGCTGCCGCCATCACGCTCATCGCCCTTGCGCGATTCGTATGGTGGAAAACCCACTTTTCATCGAAAGAGGCAGTACAGAGCGCTCAACAAGAAGAGTAGATTTGCTGAGAAGCAGGAGCTTGCCGAGAGAACGCATCGACAGAACGCGCATTCTTCCGGAAAGCACTACATCTCATCTCTTTAGCAAAGGGATTATGCTACAACATAGTAAACAAGGTGATGCTTTATTATAAAGTATCACCTTGTTTGGTTTGTTTACCCTTTTTCCCCTTAACTTTTCGATGAAACTGCAAGGAGTTTTACCTTTTTTCCCCTTAACTTTTCGATGAAACTGCAGGGAGTTTTACCCTTTTTCCCCTTAACTTTTCGATGAAACTGCAGGGAGTTTTACCCTTTTTTCTCTTTAACTTTTCAATGAAACTGCAGGGAGTTTTGCCCTTTTTCCCCTTAACTTTTCGATGAAACTGCAGGGAGATTTACCTTTTTTCCCCTTAACTTTTCGATGAAAGTGCAGGGAGTTTTACCCCTTTTTCCCTTAACTTTTCGATGAAACTGCAGGGAGTTTTACCTTTTTTCCCTTTAAGTTTTCAATGAAACTGCTGGGAGTTTTACCCTTTTTCCCTTTAAGTTTTCAATGAAAGTGCTGGGAGTTTTACCCTTTTTTTCCTTTAGGATTTCAGGATTCCTTCTCCTCCTCTGGTTGTCCTTCGTAGGCACCTGCATCGGGTTTTCCATCGGCCATACGGTCGCGACCTAAACGATCAAAGGGATGGAGAGCAGCACGTGCAGCATCGGCGACACCGCGGATGCGAGACTTCGCCACGGGCGTGAAATCATAAAGAAAAGCGTGGGTGTCGAAGAGCAGGAAGTTCTTCTCGCGGGCTGTGTCGCCCTTGTCAGAGTCGTTTGTCCCCTGGGAAGTTCCGGAGTCATCACTGTCCTCATAGACACAGTCTACGAAACGCTCGGCATAGTTAGCTTCCCTTGTGCTCTCAGGAACCTCGGTGGCAAGGAAACAATGGTCGAAAATGTAATTGATGGGCATCTCGCTCTGGTCGCTGGGCAGGAGGCTGCGATTGAGCTGAGGAATGATGATGACATCCTCGGCATAGCCCGTGACGACACAGTTGAAGAAGTCGGCCCGCTCCAGGGGATGGTAGCCGAGGCTGTCGTCATAGGCAATGTAGAGGGCCTGTCCGCGGTTGGCATCCAGAGGGTAGAACTGTGCGAGGGTGCAGTGGGTGAAGCTGACATCGCCTCCGCAGACGTAGACGCCATGTCCGAGGGTGTTGGACACCTCGCAGTTCACGGCAACCACCTTGGCATCTGTCGCGGAAAGTCCAATGCCCCCTACCATGTGAATCTGACTGTCTGTGAGGGTGAGCTTCGTACGCAGGTCGGCAGGGTCGGCAGGTGCATCGCACACGATGCCGTAGTCGGCACCGTGGAGATCAATACCTGTCAGCTCGTTCTCGAAACTCGACGAGGCGATGCGTATGCCCTGCCAGCGCGACGGCAGCCGGTCATAAGGCAGGTAGGGGAACATACGGTCGGTGCGGTCGGTGCGGAAGACGACGGGCTGCTCTTTCGTTCCCTGAGCGACGAGACGTCCGCGGACGGTCAGTCCAGCGCCATCGTGGAAATAGAGTCGTGTGCCTGCCGCCAGGGTCAGCGTACTCCCTTGGCCTACCACCAGGCTGTCGCGCACGACAATGGGTCGCCGTGCAGCGAAAGTGGTATCAGTGGTCAGCACCGTCTGACTAAGAAAAATGGCATCTTGCACAGCAGCCGTAAGGGCCACACGCTGTGTGACGCCGCTCTCGAGGGTGAAAAGCAAGACGTCGCTGACGGGTTGCGGCTCGTCGGTGCCGCTCTCGGGAAGGGTGACTTCGAGGCGCACGATGATGCTGTCGCGTCGTCGCACCTCGAAGTCCGTGAGGCATCGGTCGGCTGTACGGCTCATGTCCTGCCCGTCTACGTTCACGCGAAAGGGGCTCGCGGCACCGCGTTCCAGACGCACCTCGCTAAGACGCAGACCCTTGTCGCCCAGATTATGGACGGAGAGGACCTTTGTCGTGGAGGGAACAGTGGCCAAGAGCGTGTCGAAGGCCACCGTATCGCGGTCGAAATGCAGCACCGCCGAACGGTCGCTGGTGAACGTGTCGTAGTCGTCGCAGGCTGCGAAGAGGGAAAGGAGGCAAAGAACGGCCCCACCCCTCATCCTCCCAAACAGGGAGGAAGAGGTCGCCGTTGCCAAGAGCCGTTTAACAATCGAGAACATCTTTAACGTATCAACGGGTTAACATTAAGAGTTAACAGGTTAACGTATTAACAGGTTATTTATTGACAAAGGAAATTATCTGTTCGTCAGTCACGAAAGAACGTTCGACGTCCCATCTTTTCAGATGTTTTCCAAGATCGCCAACAGGTGGCGCCATACTTTGTCGACGGTGGGGATGAGCAGACGCTCGTCGGGAGAGTGTACGCCACGAAGCGTGGGGCCGAAGCTGACCATGTCCAACCCCGGGTACTTTTCCGAGAAGAGTCCACACTCCAGACCGGCGTGGATACCGCGGACAATGGGCTCCTTACCGAACAGGCGGACGTACTGCTCGCGAGCGATACGCAACACCTCGCTCTTGGGGTTCATTGCCCATCCGGGATAGCCTTCGCCTATCTCGACTTCCGCACCTGCCAGCTCGAAGACGGCAGCCACAGTGTGTGCCATGTTCAGGCGGTTGCTGAGCAGCGAGCTGCGCTGGCTGGTGTTGATAGCGATGACACCGGGTTCCACCTGTTTGATGCTGGCCAGATTGGAACTGGTCTCGACGAGGGCGATGTCCTGGCTGATGGCGTAGACACCATTGTCCACTCCCTGCAGGGCCAGGATCAGACGGCGATTGACGTCCTCGGGCAGCACGGCAGCTGCATCGGCGCTCTCCAGCAGGAACTCCATATTGGGCTCGGTCGTGCAGAACTCTTCCTGAACTTCCGAAGCGAAAATGTTCCAACGCACGCGCGCCTGTTCCTTATAGTTATTAGGGATAGCGACAAGACACGATGCCTCGCGCGGGATAGCGTTGTGCAGGCCGCCCGCCTGGATGTCGGCCAAACGCAGTCCCCACGCCTTCAGGCCGTCGTAGAGATAGCGCACGAGCAGCTTATTGGCATTGGCACGTTTCTTGTCGATGTCGTCGCCGCTGTGTCCGCCGGTCAGACCCTTAACGGTCAGTCGAAGGAAGAAGCTGTCGGCAGGTGCTGCTTCGGGCTTGAAGCGGAAGGTGACGGCCGTACGGCAACCGCCGGCACAGCTCACGAAGAGCTCGCCCTCGTCCTCGGAATCGAGGTTGATAAGTATCTGGCCCGTCATGAAACCCGGTTTCATGCCTTCAGCGCCGGTGAGGCCCGTTTCTTCATCGCGTGTGAAGACGCACTCCAACGGGCCGTGACGTAGGCTGTTGTCGGCAAGGATAGCCATTTCCATAGCGCATCCGATGCCGTCGTCAGCACCGAGCGTCGTCCCCTTGGCTTTCATCCATTCGCCGTCAATGTAGGTCTGAATGGTATCCTTGTCGAAGTCGAATTCAACATCGTTGTTCTTCTCGCAGACCATGTCCATATGGCTCTGCAGGATGACTGTCGGACGGTTCTCCATGCCAGACGACGCAGGTTTACGGATCAGGACGTTGCCGGTTTCGTCAACCTTCGTTTCCAGTCCCAGTTCCTCACCGAAGTGACGCAGAAAGTCAATCATCTTCTCCTCACGCTTCGAGGGACGTGGCACAGCATTGATTCGGGCAAACATGTCAAAGACAAGTGCAGGTTTGAGCTCAATTTTTTCCATATCGTATTGCTAAATTAGGTTAAAGTCTGTCGAAAAGGGCGGTTTACGCAGAAGTTTGGCTTATCTTTGCACCGCTTTTATATAGATTAACGCTTGAAATGCTGAAATTATTGCTCATCACGGCAGGATTTATTGCCTTAGCCGTACTTCTTTTAGCAGCAAAGCTGCTCATCAAGGGTGACAGTCGCGGTCCGGTGACGCATATCGGCGCCTCAGCAGCGATGCGGAAGCGCGGCATTCACTGCGTTGAAAGCATGGATGCTATCGAGCGTCATCAGCAGGCTCATCGCCCACACGCGACGGAGTTTTCCAAATGACCAATTACGTACAAAAAAACATATCAAAATACATCTATGAAGAAAATCTTTTTCCTCGCGCTCGGTGCTGTACTGGCCCTGACCGCTTGCAACAACAAAGAGACAGAACCCGCAGCAGCCGCCGAAACCGGCGAGACAACGACTGGCCTGAAAGTGGCTTACGTCGAGGTGGACAGCCTGATGACTCAGTATCAGTTCTGCAAGGATTACAACCTGCTGCTCAACCAGAAGGGCGAGAACGCACAGAACACACTGGCACAGAAGCAGCGCGCCCTGCAGGGCCATGCCGCTGCCCTACAGAAGAAATACGAGAACAACGGCTTCACCACACGCGACGAACTGGAGCGCGCACAGAATCAGCTGGCACGCGAACAGCAGGATCTGGCCGAACTGGAACAGCGCCTCATGAGTGAACTGGCCAACGAGCAGGCTCAGCTTACAATGGAGTTGCGCGACAGCATACAGGCTTTTCTCAAGACCTACAACAAGGCACACCACTACGACTACATTTTCTCTCGCCAAGGCGACAACATTCTTCTTGCCAATAAGACGTTGGATATTACCAAGGAAGTTGTTGCTGGTCTGAACAAACGTTACAAGGCAAAGCCCGACGTGAAAAAGGGCGCAGAGAAGACTGTCGAGAAGGCTGAAAAAGCCGAAAAGGCCGAAAAGAAATAAGTGCACTATGCCCTTCGGCCCTTCTTTCAAGCAGACCTGCTATGAAATACTTTGAGCTCACCATACAAATCAATCCCTACAGCGAGGCGGCCAGCGATGTGTTGGCCGCCTTGTTAGCCGATGCAGGCTGCGAAGCATTCGTGCCCACGGCCACAGGGCTCAAGGCTTATATCCAGCAGACATTGTTCGATGGCGATGTCATCCGTGCCGCTATCGACGCGTCGCCCTTGCCTGTGAGCATTACCTATGAACGAACTGAAGCCCCGGATGAGAACTGGAATGCAACGTGGGAGGCCGAACACCACTTTCAGCCCGTCACGCTTCCGAACGGCGAGCAACTGCAGATTGTTCCCCGCCAAGCCTTCGGCAGTGGCGAACACCAAACCACACGCATGATGCTTCAACTGCTGGCCGGCCTTGACTTGCACGGTTGCACCATGATCGACGCAGGCTGCGGCACCGGCATACTCGCCCTGGCGGCTCTCACAATGGGAGCGGCACACGTAGTAGCCTACGATATCGATGAATGGAGCATTCGCAACACCACCGACAACTTTGCCGCCAATGGTTGGTCGGCCGATGACACATCGACGTGCCGCCTTCTGCTTGGCGACGCCCGTGTGCTGCAGGACGTCACTGCCGTCGACGTTATCACGGCCAATATCAATCTGAATATCCTCTTGAAGGACCTTCCCACGTTCGTCAGTCATTTGACGGAGGGCGGACACCTCCTTCTCAGCGGTTTCCTCGGAAACGATACGAAGCCTCTCACAGAACAGGCATACACGCTGGGAATCATCTTGCGGGAGACGCTCGTCGATGGCGAATGGCGCGCTTTGCATTTCCAAAAGACATAAACTTCCACGATACCATTCAACCAGCTGATAATGAATTCACATAATGAGATCGACCACCGCCTGTTGGAACTCTTGGCCAAGAGTTACCCTACCATCGCGGATGCCAGCACAGAGATCATCAATCTGGAAGCAATCCTCAATCTGCCCAAAGGCACCGAGCACTTCATGGCCGACATCCACGGAGAATACGAGGCCTTCCTGCACATCCTGAAGAATGCCTCGGGCAACATCAAGCGCAAGGTACGCGAGCTCTTTTCCGAGACGCTCAGCGAGGAGGAGATACGCGAACTCTGCACCTTGATTTATTATCCTGATGAGAAACTCGAGATACTAAAAAGCCAACTTGAAGGGCAGGACACCAAGGAGAAAAGCGGCGAAACACTTGCTGCTTTCTACATTACGACACTGCCTCGCCTGATTCTGGTGCTGCAGAGTGTCAGCTCGAAATACACACGCTCTAAAGTACGTAAAGCGCTGCCACGTGAGTTCAGTTATATCATCGAGGAACTGCTGCACGAATCGCCCTCGGACCATGACAAGACGGCCTACCTGCACAGTATCATTCAATCCATTGTCGAGACAGGTCGCTCAGATGCTTTTATCATTGCCCTGGCAGGTGTCATACAGCGGCTGGCCGTAGACCAACTCCACATTCTCGGCGATATCTTCGACCGCGGACCGGGAGCACACATCATCATGGAGCGTCTCTGCCAACACCCCTCGTTCGACATCCAATGGGGCAACCACGACGCCCTGTGGATGGGCGCTGCTGCCGGTAACGACTGCTGCATTGCCAACGTGCTGCGCCTCTCGCTCCGATACGGGAACCTGCAGACCCTCGAGGACGGCTATGGCATCAACCTCGTGCCCCTCGCCACCTTCGCCATGGAGACTTATGCCGACGACCCATGCGATCTTTTCGGGCCGCGCCTGGACAAAGACGACACCACCCACAACGAGAAGACACGCCGTCTTATCGCACAGATGCATAAGGCCATCAGCATCATACAGTTCAAGCTGGAATCACAGATGATTCTACGACGCCCCGAATGGCACATGGAAGATCGTCTCGTCCTACAGCACATTGACAAGCAGCGGGGACTCTTCATCCGCGATGGTGAGGAATACGAGATGATCGACACTTTCCTGCCAACGCTCGACCCAGAGCACCCTTTCCTGCTCACCGACGAGGAGAACGAGCTGGTAAAACAGTTACACCATTCGTTCCGTGTCTCAGACAAGTTGCAGAAGCACATACAGTGTCTCTTCACGCACGGATGTATGTACGCCATCTGCAACGGCAACCTGCTCTTCCATGCCTCCGTGCCTCTCAACGCCGACGGTTCTCTGAAGGAAGTCGACATCAACGGCAAGCGCTATAGCGGCCGTGAACTGATGCACCAGATAGGCATGGTGATGCGTGAAGCCTTCAACGCCGATACGCCACAAGACGAAAAACAGTTTGCGAAGGACTACTTCTGGTATCTCTGGTGTGGACAAGACTCACCGCTCTTCGACAAAGACCGCATGGCTACCTTCGAACGTTATTTCCTTCGCGACAAAAAAACGCATGAGGAACGCAAAGGCTACTACTATCTTCTGCGAGACCAGCCCGAGGTGTGCGACCACATCCTCGACGCCTTTGGTGTGCAGGGGCACCACCGGCATATTATTAATGGACATGTACCCGTGCGCGTAGCGGGAGGCGAGAGCCCCATCAAGGCCGAAGGTAAACTGATGGTCATCGACGGCGGACTCTCCAAAGCCTATCACAACACCACGGGCATCGCGGGCTACACTTTGGTCTACCACAGCCGTGGTTTCGAACTTATCCAGCACGAACCATTTACCAGTGCTGCCGATGCCATCCGGCAAGGCTCCGATATCATCTCGTCCAAGCAGATTGTCGAACTGAGAGGACATCGCTTGCGGGTGCGCGACACCGATAAGGGGCGCGAACTACAGCAACAGATCAGCGAGCTGAAAGAACTATTGTATGCCTACCAGCACGGCAACCTCAAAGAGTTGGTACGCAAATGAAAACCGCCATCGTCGGCGGCGGAGCTGCAGGATTCTTCATCGCCATACAACTCAAAGAACGATGCCCTCAGATGGAGGTCACCCTCTTTGAACGGAGCAGCCATCTGCTGCGCAAGGTAAAGGTCTCGGGCGGCGGACGCTGCAACTGCACCAACACCTTCGCCGACGTCACGGACCTCAGCGCGGTCTATCCACGCGGGCATCGCCTCATGAAACGTCTCATGAAAGGCTTCTCGCAGCACGATACCTACGCCTGGTTCGAGCGCCATGACGTGCCGCTTATCGTGCAACCAGATCAATGTGTCTTCCCTGCCGCTCAGGATTCGCAGGCGGTCATCGACTGTTTCCTCCATCTGGCCAACAGCCTTGGCGTACGCATCCGTACGGGCTGTCCCGTAAGTGCCATCACGCCCGTGTCCGCCGGCGGAGGTTTCTCCTCTCCTACCCTCACCCTCTCCTTTCCCGATGCCCCAGCCGAGACGTTCGACTTTGTCGCCGTTACTACGGGTGGTCAGCCCCGGGCGGAGAACCTGCGATGGCTGTCAGACCTCGGCCACGAGATAGAATCTCCCGTCCCATCGCTCTTCTCCTTCAGCGTCGAGGACCCTGCTCTGCGCGCCCTGATGGGTACCGTGGTCGACCACGATGCCAACCACACAGCTGAGGCTCCCCACGTCACGGTCTTTCTTCCCGGCACCAAGTTCCGTGCCAGTGGAGCTATTCTCATCACCCATTGGGGGCTGAGCGGTCCCGCCATACTTCGCCTCTCTTCATACGCCGCCCGCTATCTGGCCGAGCATAACTACTGCGCACCTTTGGCCATCAACTGGACGGGACATAATGAAGAACAAGTGCGACAGTACCTGACCGACTTGTTTGCCAGGCACCCCCAACGCCAGCTCTCTACCTTCCGTCCCTACAATCTCCCGGCACGTCTCTGGGCCTTTCTGCTTGACAAATCGCTGCCGAACAGCAGCCGCCTTACACCTCTTGCCCTCAGCAAGAAGAGCATCAATCGTCTCGTCAGCCAACTTACTTCCGACAGCTACACCATAGCCTCCCGCGCTCCGTTTCGTGACGAGTTCGTCACCTGCGGAGGCATCGCCCTTACTGCCATCAATCCCTCGACCCTTGAAAGTCGCCATTGTCCGCACCTCTTCTTTGCTGGCGAAGTACTCGACATTGACGGCGTCACCGGCGGCTTTAATTTCCAGGCTGCATGGACTACGGCCTACACAGCAGCTGCCGCCATCGCACAGAGAACGAGGAAAGATGAATAACAGAAATCTATAAATTACTTGATTCGCCACAGGCGTTGTCAAGAGCCATCGGAAACTTTCTTTTTTACTTTTCGCTCTTCACTTTCCATTTTTCACTTTTTTTCATAAGAAAAGTGCGCGCTTTGTGTACCAATATCAAAATCTTTGTGTATATTTGCAGGCAAAAGGTTTGTTCTTCCACCTTCCTCAAGCATTCTACAGCAATCTTTTTAACTTATAAAACCAACTTATGAACGACATCAAAGTATTGAACCACGCAGCCGATAACATTCGCATCTTGGCTGCGTCGATGGTCGAAAAGGCCAAGAGCGGACACCCCGGCGGCGCCATGGGCGGTGCTGACTTCATCAATGTGCTCTACAGCGAGTACTTGAACTACGACCCCGCCGACCCCACATGGGTAGGTCGCGACCGTTTCTTCCTCGACCCCGGCCACATGGCTCCCATGCTCTACAGCCAGCTTGCCCTCATCGGCAAGTTCTCGCTCGACGAACTGCAGCAGCTGCGCCAGTGGGGTTCTCCCACTCCCGGTCATCCCGAAGCTGATCCCCAGCGTGGCATCGAGAACACCAGCGGCCCCCTCGGACAAGGCCACACCTTCGGTATCGGTGCTGCCATCGCTGCCAAGTTCCTTGCAGCACACACGGGCAACCCGACCTTCGAGAAGGAGACTGTCTACATTTACATTTCCGACGGAGGCGTACAGGAAGAAATCTCACAGGGCGCTGCCCGCATCGCCGGCATCCTGGGTCTGGACAACGTCGTGATGTTCTACGACTCCAACGACATCCAGCTCTCCACAGAGTGTGCCGAGGTCATGAACGAAGACACAGCCGCCAAGTACCGTGCACTGGGATGGGAAGTGTTCGAGATCAACGGCAATGATGCCGCACAAATCCGTACCGCTATTGAGAAAGCCAAGGCCGTGAAGGGCAAGCCGGCCCTGATCATCGGTAAGACCATCATGGGCAAGGGTGCCCTGAAGGAGGACGGCAGCAGCTACGAGCGCAACTGCAAGACGCACGGTGCTCCCCTCGGCGGCGATGCTTACAAGAAGACCATCACCAACCTCGGTGGCGATGCTGAGAACCCCTTCGTCATCTTCGACGACGTGAAGGAACTTTATGCCCGCCGTGCCAAAGAGTTGAAGAAGATCGTTGCCGAACGCAAAGCTGAAGAGGCTGCCTGGGCTGCCCAGAATCCCGAATGTGCTGCCGCACAAGCCGAATGGTTCAGCGGCAAAGCTCCGAAGGTGGACTGGACGAAAGTGGCACAGAAGAGCGGCGATGCCACGCGCAACGCCAGTGCGGCCGTGCTCAGTCAGCTTGCCGAACAGGTGCCCAACATGATTTGCGCCAGCGCCGACCTCAGCAACTCTGACAAGACCGACGGCTTCCTCAAGAAGACCCATGCCCTCAAGGCTGGTGACTTCAGCGGTGCCTTCTTCCAGGCAGGTGTTGCCGAGCTGACCATGGCCTGCTGCTGCATCGGCATGGCTCTCCACGGAGGCGTCATTCCTGCATGCGGAACGTTCTTTGTCTTCTCCGACTACATGAAACCCGCAGTCCGCATGGCAGCGCTCATGGAGCTGCCCGTGAAGTTCATCTGGACGCACGACGCCTTCCGCGTAGGCGAGGACGGCCCCACCCATGAGCCCGTAGAGCAGGAAGCACAGATCCGTCTGATGGAGAAACTGAAGAACCACCACGGCAAGAACTCCACCCTCGTGCTGCGCCCCGCCGATGCACAGGAGACCACCGAGGCTTGGCGTCTGGCCATGGAGAACGTGGACAGCCCCACGGCCCTCATCCTCAGCCGGCAGAACATCGCCGACCTGCCCGCAGGCAACGACTACCGTCAGGCTGAAAAAGGAGCTTACATCGTGGCCGGCAGCGACGAGAATCCCGATGTCATTCTCCTCGCCAGCGGTTCTGAAGTGTCGACCCTCGTCGCTGGCACAGAGCTGCTTCGCAAGGACGGCGTGAAGGTGCGCATCGTCAGCGTGCCCTCCGAAGGTCTCTTCCGCAGCCAGCCCAAAGACTACCAACAGGCCATCCTGCCCACAGGCGTGAAGAAATTCGGCCTCACCGCTGGTCTGCCCGTGAACCTCGAAGGTTTGGTCGGTGCCGACGGTTGCGTCTGGGGCCTCAACAGCTTCGGTTTCAGCGCACCCTACAAGGTGCTCGACGAGAAACTGGGCTTCACCGCAGAGAACGTCTACAAGCAGGTCAAGGCACTGCTCTAAAAGAAAGACGCCCCTCCCCCTACCCTCACATAAGAGAGAAAAGGTCTGCGGGATGAAACTTTTAATTATCTTTAATCATTAAAAAAACCGACCCTATAGACTTCCAAGCGCCAGTCGCTCCCCTCCCTTCAAGGGAGGGGTTGGGGGTGGGTCAATACTATGGACATCAAAGTAGTAGGCTTAGCCAGCGATCACGCTGGTTTCCCGCTTAAGGAATTCATCAAGAAGTACCTGACAGAGCGCGGCATCGTCTATCGCGACTTCGGCACCAACAGCGAAGCCAGTTGTGACTATTCCGACTTCGGCCATGCTTTGGGCTATGCCATCGAGGACAAATCTGTCTATCCTGGCATTGCCGTCTGTGGCTCCGGCGAGGGCATCAGCATGACGCTCAACAAACATCAGGGCGTGCGTGCCGGACTGGTGTGGCGTCCCGAGATAGCCCATCTCATCCGCCAGCACAACGATGCCAACGTCATTGTCTTCCCCGGACGCTTCATCGACGAAGCCACCACCCTGGCCTGCCTCGACGAGTTCTTCACCACGGCCTTCGAAGGCGGACGCCATCAGGCACGTGTCGACAAGATTCCCGTCCGCTGACAGCACTGAGAAAAGGGAAACATCCCTCCACACACACCATCAGCCTACGCCACAAACTTCTGTGGTGTAGGCCTTTTTATTTCTGCTTTCCACTATAACTATTTATCCCCCTTCAATTCATCAGCCAATATAAAGACTATTACTGTTGTCTTTTTTTCTTAGTAGGTATAGGCTTCCAGCATAGGCGCAGAGGGCGGGTTGGCAGGCAGGGGAGTTTGTTCCATCACGATGGAATGATGGTTCCATCACGATGGAACGATGGTTCCATCACGATGGAACAAACTCAAATGTTAGGCGCAGCGAGCAAATGTGCTGGACGCGGCGAGCAAATTGTGCAGGACGCGGCGAGCAAAATGTGAGAGGTGTGGCAAGTGTGAGCCGTGGGCTGACAGATGAAAAATGACTATCCGCTAAATATTTGCGAAAGGAAATATTTAGCGGACAGCAAACATTATTAAATAAACTTCCGGGGACACTTCAAGAATTAAACCAATCTTCGTCTGTAGAGATGATGCCGCAGATTCGTCAAATTCGTTGCCTCAGGACATGTCTTTTCATGGAATTAATTCTCTAACTCCACGACTTTTCTCCTCAACTCTTTCTATACAGCTGCAGTTGGCGGCAGCGGATTCTTCTGCAGACTTTCTAAGAGGAAATCAATGTCATCGAGGCCGTGCATCAGACAGTATTTCTTGTAGCCGTTGATGGGGAAACGCTCTGAGTGGCCAGTCGCCAGGTTGGTCACGGTCTGGCTGGGCAGATCCACGCGCACCTGAGTCTGCGCATCAGCTTGGATGCTGTCGAAGAGTTCCTGCTGAAAATCGGGTGAAACGATGACGGGCAGGACGAAACAGTTGAGAAGGTTGTTCCGATGGATATCGGCGAAACTGCTGCTGATGACCACACGCACGCCATAGCCGGCGATGGCCCAGGCCGCGTGCTCGCGACTGCTACCGCTGCCCCAGTTCTGTCCCGCTACAATGATTTCGTGTACGCCTTCGCGAGGAGCCTCGCAGAACTCTTCCTTATTCATGACAAAATCATGAACCGCTTTTCCTTCGGCATCGAAACGAAGGTCGTGCATGAAGGCTTCGCCAAAGAACTTTGGGTCGCGTGTCGTGCTGGACAGATAGCGTGCCGGGATAATCAGGTCCGTGTTGCAGTTGTCGATGTCGATGGGGATGCAGGTGGACTCGATGACGGAAAAAACTTTATTCATTGTTCTTTGTTCATTTTTCATTATTCATTTTAATTCCCTCACATCCGTTATCACCCCTGTCACCGCACAGGCAGCTACTGTCAGGGGGCTGGCCAGGATGGTGCGGGCACCGGGCCCTTGGCGGCCGATGAAGTTGCGGTTGGAGGTGGAGATGCAGAGTTTGCCGGCAGGTACCTTGTCGGGATTCATGGCCAGACAGGCAGAACAGGAAGGCAACCGAAGTTCAAAACCTGCCTCTTCGAGAATCTTGTCGATACCCTCGTCGATGATCTGCTGGCGTACTGCCCACGAGCCGGGCACCAGCCACGCCACCACATTCGGCGCTTTCTGCCGCCCCTTCACCACGGAGACAAAAGCACGGAAGTCCTCGATGCGACCATTGGTGCAGGCTCCGAGGAAGACATAGTCAACGGGCATTCCGAGCAGTCGTTGGCCAGGGGCGAAACCCATATATGCCAGAGAGGCGGCATCTTGCTGTTCCGGGATGACCTCATCCACCGCAATGCCTTCACCAGGATTGGTGCCAAAGGTGATGCGTGGAGCGATGTCCTCGGCACGATAGGTCACCTCCTTGTCGAAGACAGCATCGGCATCGGAATGCAGTTGGCTCCATTCGGCGACAGCCTTGTCCCAGGCATCGCCCTTCGGCGCGTATTCACGCCCCTTCAGATAAGCGAAGGTTGTCTCGTCGGGGGCGATCAGGCCTGCACGCGAACCCATCTCAATAGAAAGGTTCGAGAGTGTGAGGCGCCCCTCCATGGACATGTTTCGGATGGCAGAGCCGGCATACTCGACGGCATAACCTGTAGCGCCGCTGGTGGTCATCTGCGCCATAATGTAAAGCGCCACATCCTTAGCCGTGACACCAGGTGCCAACGTTCCCTCGATGTTGATGCGCATCGTCTTTGGCTTCTGCTGGAGGATGCACTGCGATGCCAGCACCTGCGCCACCTCGCTCGTACCGATACCCATCGCGATGGCACCGACGGCGCCATGGGTGCTCGTGTGCGAGTCGCCACAGACAATCGTCATACCCGGCAGCGAGAGTCCTTTCTCTGGACCGACGACGTGGATGATGCCATTGTCCGGCGTTCCCATGGCGAAATGGCGAATGCCAAACTCCGTGCAATTCGCCTTCAGCGTCTCTATCTGTTTGAGGCCGACAGGCGTACAGCTTCCTGCCATCGTTAAAGAGGGTTCTGTCACCTGAGACGGCGTATTGTGGTCGGGCATGGCAAAGATCTGCTGCGGACGCAGTACGCCGATGCCCTTGTCACGCAGAGTGTCGAACGCTTGCGGCGACGTCACCTCATGAAGATACAAGCGGTCGATATAAAGTTGCGTGGGCCCGTCAGGTACGTTCTGCACGACGTGAGCGTCCCAAATCTTGTCAAAAAGAGTTTTCATAAGCTTCGCGTTATCTGTTTTTCTCTGATTCTGATGCGTTCTTCTATCAAATCGATTGCAAAAATACGTCTTTCTCTTTATAAACGCAAGGGAAATCAAAGAAAAAGTTATATCTTTGTCCCACGAAAAATATATTAAGGCCATGAACATTTCCTTCAGACTCTTCATTGCGGCTTTCATCGCTGCTCTCGCCGTAACGGGAACAGCGGAGGCCGGCCATGGGCATCCGCTGCGGGTGATGACGTGGAACGTGGAGAATCTTTTTGACACCGTGCACGACGAGGGCTTCCGCGATGAGGAGTTCCTGCCCGGCAGCGATCGCCGTTGGACATCGGCACGTTACCTGCATAAGCTCATGGACATAGCCCGCGTGATGGCAGCCGTGAGCGACGAACACGGGCTTCCCGCCCTCATCGGACTCTGCGAAGTGGAGAACGATTCCGTAGTGACAAGGCTGACGCAGCGTACACCGCTGAGACTGCTGGGCTATCGCTATGTGATGACGCACAGCGAGGATGCCCGCGGCATTGACGTCGCCCTACTCTACCAGCCTGCTGACTTCCGTCTCTTAGAGAGCCGCAGCATCCGTGTGCCAAGCCGTGAGCACGAGTATGCCCCGACGCGCGACATTCTTTATGCCAAAGGACTGGTACTGAAGGGCGAGGGCGTAGATACGCTTCACGTCTTTGTGGCACACCTGCCCAGCCGTGCCAGCGGACACCGTGCGGACGGTCACCGCCTGCTGGCAGCACAGACTCTCTGGGAGGAGGTGAAGAAGACGCATGGCAAACTCGTGGTGGTCATGGGCGATTTCAATGCCGGCGCCAAGGATCGCGTCTTCAGAAACGCACCGCTACTGCTCACCGATGATGCGGACGAAGAGGGGACTTACTGCTTTCGCGGCTTCTGGCAATGGCTGGACCACATCCTGATTTCGCCAACCGTGAAAACAAAAAAGCCAGCACATCCCTTCAAGATGCCCTGGCTGATGGAGGAAAACAAGACGTATGGCGGACAGATGCCGCGGCGCACCTTCCGGGGACCCACCTACCACCGTGGGGTCAGCGACCATCTGCCTGTAGTCCTCGAACTGGACTTTTAACCCTCAACGGTCATCAGACCCATATAAACCCAGATCGGTCATTAGACCAATATAAGGGCTATCAACGTTTATCTTCATTATTTATTGCAGTGATAAGACCCTCTGTTTTGGCATCTTTTCGCTTTTTACTCAGTTACAATGCCCGCATTGCTCCTTCGTTCAAAGCAAAAAGACTGCTCAAAACAAAGGGCCTTCTCACTACAATTCTAATGACCGATCTGGGATAAAGAAGACCGCCGGAGAAGGAGTTTCTTTTCACTCTTTGTGCGTCATGATATTGAGCACGAAGCGGTCTGTTTCGTCCATCCCCTTGGAGCCAATACTTGTCAGGTTGTGGATGCTGCGGTCCACGTCGTCTTCGATGATGCCCTCCGCCGGCGTCACAAATTTATGCTGAATGGCCAGCATGGCACTCATGACGGCCGTGCCCACACCTGTCGTCAGCTTCAGAGCGCACGAGGGCTTGGCACCATCACAAATCATTCCAGTGAGGTTCGCTATCATATTCTTCACAGAGTGAGCCACCTGCTCATAGTCGCCCCCCATCAGATAGGTGATGCCGCAACTGCTGCCTGTCGATGCCACCACGCACCCGCAAAGTGCCGAGAGACAACCCAGTGACTGCTTGATATAAATGGCCGTCAGATGTGAGAGTGTCAGCGCACGAATCAGTTCTTCCTCCGTATTGTGATTCTCGCGGGCAAAAACCACTACCGGCATGGTGGCACAGATACCTTGGTTGCCACTGCCGCTGTTGCTCATCACAGGAATCTTGGCTCCCGCCATACGCGCATCGCAGGCGCAGCTGGTCTCGGAGAGCACTTTGGCGAAGATGCTATCGCCCATGATGCCGCGCCCCAGGGGACTGCACATCGTCTTGCCAAGCTGGTGGCCGTAGTTCTCGCGCAGACCGTCGGCCGCTGCGGCCTCGTTCAGGCGCTTGGCTTCAAGGATGAAACGAATCGACTCGAGAGGAGCCGTCGTAGCAAACTCAAAGACTTTGGACAGCGTGAGAACTGGCTCGGAGGGAGCATCCGAGGGAGACGTCTGAGAAGTTGACGCGGCGGCTCTTTCCACAAACTGCGTGTGCCCACCCATGATGCATGCTTCCTTGCGAAGTCCATTCTCGTCTGTCACTTCGGCACGAATGAACAACTTGTCCGGTGCCTGCTCGTCCAAGGCTATATAAATACGGCCTTCGGAAAGATAGTGCTTAGCCTTTTCAAGATCCTCAGGCGTGCAATCTCTTAGCACCTCCAATCCCAGACACGACTTTCCTGCCACGGCACCCATCGCCACAGCAATCGGCAGGCCGATCATCCCGCCGGTTCCGGGGATCCCCACGCCCATCGCATTCTTCAGAATGTTGGCGCTCAGCCGCAGATGAATGCTGGCGGGCAACTTGCCTAACATCTCCGTGGCACGCGCCACACAGAGAGCGACCGCCATCGGTTCGGTACATCCGATGGCTGGCACCACTTCACGATGCAGGAGTGCCAGAATGGCTTCGCGTTCTTCTTTCGTAGACATTATTATAATATGAGTTTCGTTTGACGGGGCAAAGTTACATTTTTTTTCAACACGAAGCCCCAGAAAACGCTTTTTTATGCTTCGAAAAAACATTTCTTGAGCGGGAGATGCGTTTACAGCAGCAGCGACCTTTTCCCAAGCCATTTCAACAAAGCATGTGCCCCGCAAGCGTCATCACGACGTCGCGGGGCTAAAAGTATGATGTTCGTAAATAAAAGAGTGTTTCAGAACCGGTTGAGTTGACTGGTGTCGATGTTAGTAGCCACGCCGCCGCGCTCCACCTCCACCTTGTCAGCCGTGCCGCTGAGGTTAATCTTTGAAGCGCCATCGCAGTTCGCACGAACGCTCTGACAGTCCAGACGGGCTGCAAGTTTCGAGGCTCCGGAGCAGCCGACACGCAGGGCATCGCCTTTGAAACTGACATGACCCTTGCTGGCACCGGAGAAGTCTGTCTGCAGCAGCCTGCCGTCCGAAGCCGTCAGGTTGAGTTTGGACGCTCCGCTGATGCTGAAGACGGAAGTGCCTTTTGTGGAAAATGAGGGGAGGTCGGCCTTGCTGGCACCAGAGAGTTTGGTCCGGGTATCCTCAGCTACGACTTTCTGAATGTCCACCTTACTGGCCCCGCTGACATCGGCGTCGTACCTGCTGCAGGCGAGAGTCTTCACACGAACATGCGAGCAACCGCTGACCGACAGATTAACCTCGGGACACTCTATACGGTCGACGTTCAACTTTGACACGCCGCCGAGACGCACCAGCAGGTTTTCGGACGTCATGGCAGACGTCTCGAAGGTGGAGACGCCGCTCAGGAAAATGCGCTCCAGGCGGGGAGCCGTCAGGTGGAGGATGAAGTGATGCGTCCCGTCCGGCATATCCTTCTTCTTAAGTTTGCTGAGCCTCTTCGTTCGTTTGGCGCTCACCTTGAGTGCACCGTCCTTCACTTTCACCTCCATCTCGGAGAGGAGGTCGGCGCGTCCGGTCAGCTTGACGCTGTAAGCAGTGCCCTGCGAATAGACCACCTTCACGACGTTGCCGACGTCGATGGCGTTGAAGTCACGAAGGTTGTAGGTGCGGGTGGAAAATGAGGACGCAGCAGGGACAACATCCTTCGCCCTCGTGCTAAGGCCACATGCAGGCTTTCCGCTCTCCTGCCTTTGCGAAAACGTTCCCTTTGCTGATGCAGCAAAGAAGGTTGCTGCGAGAAACAGAAATGTCAAAAGTTTCTTCATTTGTACAATGCCTTTAGTTTGATTCTATGATGTTTATTCATTCTTTTACTTTTCATTCTTCAATCCTCTGTGTTCATGTCAGGCGGGGGACTCCTCTTGATCACGATTGTCACCTTCCCGTCGCGTGCGTGCATCGTCCGTTCGCCCGTGTACTGAAGCATGTAGATACGGCTCTGCTGTTTCCGTTCCACCGTCAGCAGCAGCGTGTGTCGTTCGCCAGACTCCACTCTGTGCGTGAAGCGTCCCGTCCCACGCTCGTCCTCGAAGCAGTCTCGGCAAGCGCTGATGTCGATGCCGTGTGTCAATTCGCGCATTTTCACCACTCGAATGACCTCGCGCGTCTTCGGGTCGCGCTCCACGACACTCGTGAACTTGCTCTGGCCGAGCGTACTCTTGCTGTTCACGAAGTGGTCGATGCTGTTCTCAAAGCCTGCCGCCTCACTCTGCGCCAGCACAACCAGCACCGAACACAGCAGGGCGGTCAGGACGAATAATCGATGTCGCATATACCTTATTATATATATATGTTATTCCCGGCTCAAGAGTTCGGCCCGGTCGGCCATACTCAGTGCCTCGGTGATATCGTTCTTAATCTCTTTCAGGTCATCCACACGCTGCCCGTCCTCTATCACATAGCTCCCTTCGTAGATGGCCAGCGACGGAGACTCCTTCATGCGAGGCGCGAGCATGAAGAAGCCAACGACAAGGAGGACTGCGATGGCAAGGAAAAGATGGCGCGCGGGAAACAGGGAAAAAAGGTTCGTCCTGCGAGAGTCACCGAGCGAAGTGATATCATGGAGTGACTCCATGCTTTCACTTTCCGGTCCTTCACCTCTCACTCTCCTCATCACACCTTCTGTCAAGCCCTCGGGCATACGGATGCGGCTCTGCTCGCGGTGGAGCGCCATTCGCAGTGCGCCGTCGTCATGTCTGTCGTTCTTGCTCATGTTCCAGTCGTTTAATCAGTAGGTACAAACGTTTCCTCACTCTGTGCAGACGCGTCGTAACATTCGAGGCCGTGGTGCCGAGGACAAAGGCGATCTCGCGTGTCGTACGCTCTTCAAAGTAAAACAAGGTCACCGCCGTGCGGTCTTCTGGCGAGAGTAGCTTCAGTGCTTCCTCCAAGAGGGCGATTCGCTCGTCTGACGTTTCCGAGAGGGCACTGTCCGCCATCGCGTCCGTCACGCTGTCCAGCAACCGTTCGTCCATCGGCAGCGTCACCACCCTCCGTCGGCGCAGATGCATCAGTGCGGCGTTGTAGGCGATGCGATAGAGCCAGGTGGCGAAGTCCGCCTCGCCGCGGAAGTCCGCCAGATGCGTATAGGCACGTACGAAAGCGTCTTGTGTCAGTTCCTCCGCTTCGGCCTCGATGCCCACCAGCCGCGCCACGAGGCCATAGACTTGGGCCCCATAGCGCTCCAGCAGTTCGGCAAAGGCTTCGGTCTCTCCGCCGAGCACGCGCTGGATGATTCTTGCATCGTCTTTACTTGCCATTCTATCCTTTTGATGCACTTCCCTCGGAAATGTCACACGCAAAGGTAGTCTTTTTTTCGAATGCCGACAAAAAAAGAAGGAAAAACCAATGGATGAACAAGCCCTCCCACCGCCCTCACAGACTCTCCCACCGAACGAGTCGGGACGTTCAGGGGAGAGTCCGGTCATTCGGGAGAGGGCCTTTTTATGAAATCTGTGTCATCTGTGGTATGGGAGATTAAGTGAATTCACTTCGAGAGAATCCCCGTTTCGCGGTCCGTATGGTTCATCGAGCGTTGGATGTCGCGATAGCGACGACCGTGTTCCAGTCGGACTGCCACCTTCAAGGTAATCATATTGCCGTAGTCGCGCTGACGCTGGATGACATCCTTGTGGACGTAGCGGTTGAGGACTTCAACATCGTTCACCACGGGGCGACGGGCAAAGAGGTGTTGGGCAAAGAGGGAACAGCTGACGGCACGACTGAAGCGATAGGACGCAGTGAGGTACCAGGCCGGTGCGCCGTAGCTTCGATGCTCACCTTCCATGAAGTGCCACCCATTGTCGGCGTAAGCGCTGAGCGTCCACCGTCCCACGTTGGCCTGCACGCTGGCGCCGCCATTGAAGGAATTGTAAGTGTGCACATAGTCTGCACCGCGGTTGTAGAAGCGGTAGAGGCCTCCGTAGACCGAGATGGAGAGACATTCAGGGACGAGCTGCCACTGGCCGTAGAGCTGTCCGTAGAAGAGGTTGCACTGATTATTGCCGTTCGACTGCGTCTGCAGGAAATGCCCCTCCCGGCGGATGTACTGTTCCATGTTGCAGTGGGCGTTGAGGCGGGCATATCCCTGCAGGTCCACCGTCAGTCGCGGCGTGGTGTAGGTGAGGTGCACGTCGTGGCTGGTGACGCGGTTAGGGCGCAGGTCGGGATTGCCCACAAGGGTCTCCAGACGGTTCACCTTGATACTGACGTCACTGACCAGAGCTATCTGCGAGACATGCTGTGAGATCTCGAAGCCGTAGCGTAAGCGCAGACGGTCGGTGAGCGCATAACCGACGTTGAACTTCGGCCGGAAGAGCCAGAAGTCCTGCCGCCTGTCGCCCTGACTGTAATGGCGCAGACTGACGCCGAGACCCGCCATGTAGGTCAGTCGGGCAAGTTCTCCCTGCAGTTGTGAGAAAAAGTAAGTGCCCGCAGTATGCAGGACGTTCGTGGCACTGGCGTCGCCCTCATAGATGTTACGACTGCGTTGAAGGTTCAGCTGCAGCCCCGCCGAGAGCGTAAACAGGCGGAAGCGATGGTCGTAAACAGCTTCTCCCCAAAGAGCATGTGTGCGCCCGTCGGTCTCATAGGCATAGGGCGTCCCTTCGTTGTTCTCCGTCTGCCCGGAGGATCGGATGCGCGTCATCACGACATTGGCAGTCAGCGACTGGCGGCTACGGAAATCCTGATGATAGTACAGGTCCACGGAAGGCGTCAGCCTGCGCGAAGAGGTCTGGTTGGTGAACGTTTCTCCGTCCGTCTCCATCGTACGTTCGGTGCGTGCAGGGCGCAGATGGCCGTCCAGCGCCAGGCGTGCCTGCAGCACGTAAGCGCTGTCGCTGAGGCTGTAGACCAGCTGCACCTTGTGCCCGAGGCTGCTGCTTCGCCCGCCTGTCAGGCGGCGGTGTATCTGCTGCGCGGGCGAAGCGCTTGCCGTCGGCCCCAGGAGATACGATGCGTGCTCGTCGTACTCCTCGCCCGTGAGCCGGTGGAAGTCCAGGCCGTAGTTCAGAGCCCATTCGCTGCGTCCACGGTTCACCCTCGCGTACAGCGACTCGTCGCCGAGGATGGTCGTCAGCGTGTTCGTCAGCGCAGCGCCGAGGACGTAGCCGCTGTCAGGCCTGCGCACCTTCAGGTTGATCACACAGGCGATGCCCTCGCCATAGCGCAGACCCGGGTTGTCCACATACTCCACGCGCTGCACGCCCCGCAGGTCCAGGGAAAGCAGCTCCTCCTTCGTCGCCACAACATCATTGATGCGCACCTGTACGCTGCCGAGGTTGGTCAGCGCCGTGACGGTGTTCATGGCTTCGTCCACGCGGATACGCGGCAGGGCCAGTTTTGCCAGCAGCGAATAGCCGTCGGACGAACGCTCGAGCTGCTGCTTCGTGGGATAGATCCACATGCCGTCCGCCCTGGCCACCGTCCGCGCCGCTTTCACGGTCACCTCACGCATCGTACGGATGGTATCGTCGCGCCCTGCGGAATCAAGCCTCTCTCCACGAACTGCTGTAGAATCCCTCTCTGATGAAGAGCGACGGGTGAGCGGGGAGAGCATCACCCCGCCCTGACGGGCATACCGCTCCATGCCCCCGTCCTTTGCCGACGCAGCCATCGTGACCGCCGCCAGCATCATGGTCAATAGTAGTCTTTTCATTGTCGCCTTTGTTTTTTTGTCGCAAAGATAGGGCAGAAAGCGCTCTGCCGCCAACTCTTTTTCCTGACATTTGACTGACAAAAGCCTGACATCGCCCTTGTCAGACGCCCCCGGACAATGACAGACGGCACACTAATCCTCTGGGAAATTTGGAGGTATCGGCCATCTTACCTATCTTTGCAGCGCAAAACCAAATGACGGGTGAGAAGCCCCACGCCCCCTATGAAACAAGAAATCGACCCCAAGACAAGCAGCCGCGCAGAAGCCTTTGAGTTGTGGATGAAGTCACCGATGCCCATGGTGACGCTCGTCAAGACCTTCGATGTTACGCGACTCGTCAGGACCAGCAAGCGCCGCCGACATAAGTTCAACGCCCTCCTCTGCTGGTGCATAGGCCGCGCGGCCTGCGGGATAGAGGAGATGTATCTGCTGCCGGAGCAGGGAAAACTGTTCAAGTACGATCGGCTGGGGGTCAACGTGATTGTGGACAACGTACAGGGAGGCATCAGCAACTGTGACGTACCCTTCAGCCCTGACCTGGAACAGTTCTGCCGCGACTACGACGCACTCACCCACCAGGCCGCCACGTCATGCAGGAACATCACCGACGCCGAGGCCATGATCGTAGGCACCTCGGCGGTGGTGGGAACGCAGCTCGACTGCATCGTCAACCAATACACGGGCATCTTCAACAATCCCTTCCTCGCCTGGGGCAGGTACAGACGCCGATGGTTCAAGACCACGCTGACCGTATCTCTCCAGTTTCATCACGCACAGATGGACGGACGGCAGGCCGCACTGTTTCTGGAACGGCTGCAAGAGGCGATAAAGACGACGGACAGATCATAAACCACACCTCCATCCCGTTGCAATAACACTACAGCCTGTACGAAAAAGCGGCCTCAAGGGCTTTGCCGATACGAACGGCAAAGTCGTTATTCCCTGCCAATGGCGAGAGAGGCAAGGGGCTTCCACTGTGGGCGCGCATGGGTAAGGGACCAGCAGGGGAAATGTTCCGGCTGGACTCGTTTGGCGGGAGAGTCCGGACGGGCTTGGTGTTTGCCTTCGACGTTTTTTTTTTCATTTCTTTGTTGCTATCAATTAAAAACAATATCTTTGCGGTCGATATGAAAAGGTTTGCGACCTAACTTTCTCCTCTTCTTATGATATCTGACAAGGACAAGATAGAAAGAATCATGCGAATGGAGCAGCACCTGGATGTCGTCAAGGCGGCTGTCTGTTCGCTCAATGCTGCGCTCGACCAGTGGGAGGCAGCTCTGCCTTCTTATGCTGCACTCAGCGAATACTATAGCAGCGCTCAGTGGCGGCTGGATTTTGCCGACGACGAGGCTGGCCGATGGCCGCAAGGACTGAGACGTGGCGTTCTGTCTGAAGATGGCGCCTGGAATGCGCTGGACGCGTGGCGCGAAGCGAAGGACCGAATGCACGTGCTTTTAGGAACTGAAGAATGACGGGTGAAATGAATCAACAGGAAGTGACAGGGAAGAATGGCGAGACGGGCACGGCTCCTGATTTCCTGTTCATAGACCCTCTGATGCTGGCCTATCGGCTCGGACAGGTTCGGGATGAGCATAAAGCGGCCATGATAGTAGCTGCACGCATAGCGACGGATGCCATCTCGTATATGAAAGCGCTGGAATACCGTGGCATAGGTGTGCGCACAAAGCTGCACCACTTCGTCGGTGAGGTGCTGGCAGCACCAGATTTCTACCGGATGGAATACCCACGCATTCTGGGATTGCGACGTGAGGGCGAACAGGCAGAGCCGTTTCTGAGGAGCTCACTTCCACTGTTTCTGTCCGAGGCGGTGCTCACAGCCGCTCAGCGCAAAGTCTTTTACGATGCTTACTGGTGGTTCGTACACAACCATCAGCCTGTTTTTTCCGACTTGAAAAAAGGACAGTGCATCGGTGCTTGGGCGACTGACCCCAAAGACAACGCCGCTGTGATTCCACGGTTCGAGAATTACATGCAACGCCTCGCGGCCCACAAGACGCAGCGTGTACGCGCGCTCTTCGAGGGTTTTCCCGTCGATATTGTTTTGGCCATCCTGCGACGGGCATTCTTGTAAGAATGAAGAGTGAAAGACCCACCCCCAACCCCTCCTGTAAGGGGAGAGTGAAAAGTGAAGAATGAAGAGTGAAGAATAAGATTTACTTCTGCTAATTCGTTAATACGTTAATTGTAAATCGCTAATGGACTCTACCCCCAAACACGTCCGGGAATGAAGGATGAAGAGTGAAATAACTATGCTGAATGCAAAGGACATAGAGGATGCTATGGAGGCGCTGCGCAATGACGAGCAGCGTCAGGTGCTGATGCACTTTTTCAAGACGGGCCCTGGCGAATATGGCGAGGGAGACGAGTTCCTGGGACTAAAAGTTCCTGAGACGCGAGACATCGTTAAATATGCATGGAAGGACCTGCCCCTCGACGAAGTGCCAACCCTGCTGATGTCCCGCTGGCACGAGGTGCGACTCTGCGGCCTGCTCATTCTTGTGAAGCGATTCTCCCGTCTGCTGGCCAAACGTATCGCCAGCGAAGCACAGGCCAAGCAGCTGCGAGAAGAGATACTGACCATGTACCTGTACTATGCCGAACGCGCCAACAACTGGGATTTAGTGGATCTGACCGCACCAAAAATTCTTGGAGAATGGGTACTCCTGACCGACCGCGAACAGGCACTGCAGGTTCTGGACACGCTGGCCGACAGCACGAATCTGTGGAAGCAGCGCATGAGCATTGTGTGCACCTGGACCACCTCCAAGGCCGGCGACCCTTCGTGGTGCCTGCGCTATGCCGAACGTCATCTAAGCCATCCACATGACCTCATGCATAAAGCCGTCGGATGGATGTTGCGCGAGATGGGTAAACGCGTGTCGATAGAGCTGCTCCGCGACTTCCTGCGTCAGCACCTCCATGAGATGCACCGCACCACACTACGCTATGCCATTGAGAAGATGAACGAGGAAGAACGTCATTTCTGGATGAAATAATCCGATTCAAGTTTCACTTGTTCATAGACCCACAGATTGCACCGATTAAACAACTGAGGTCTTTTATCTGTCGCCATGAATGCTGCAGCGAGCCCCCCAGCCCCCTAAAGGG
>CAMVFC010000003.1 GCA_947166655.1 uncultured Prevotellaceae bacterium | reverse complement strand
TCTATATCAGACAGCATCTCAGGTCGTATTTCCCCAATGCTGTGTCCTACAACCGTTTCGTGGAACTGGAGAGCAGGGTGTTCTTCAAGATGATGTTCTTCCTGAACCTCCACTCCTTCGGGCGGTGTACTGGCATCACCTTCGTGGACTCCACCATGATACCCGTATGCCACAACTTGCGCAGGTATGCCAACAAGGTATTCGCCGGTCTTGCCACTGACGGGAAGGGGACGATGGGATGGTGCCACGGATTCAAGCTGCATTTCATCTGCAACGACCGGGGAGAGATTATAATGTTCTGTCTTACAGGGGCCAACGTGGATGACAGGGATCCGAAGGTATGGGCTGTGCTTGGCAAGAGAATCTACGGGAAACTCTTTGCTGACAGGGGATACATCTCACCTAACCTGTTTGATGCGCTCTTTGCCGACGGAGTACATCTGGTCACTGGTATCAGAAACAACATGAAGAACAGGCTGATGACACTATGGGACAAAATCATGCTCAGAAAAAGGTATATCATCGAATGCATTAACCATCTGCTAAAGGACAAAGGAAACCTCGTACACTCCAGACACAGGTCTGTCAACAATTTCCTGATGAACCTCATCGCTGCACTTGGAGCCTATTGTTTCTTCGACAACAAACCTGAGGCCATTCAGGGATATCGTATTGAGGACACTAAGCAACTCTCATTGTTCTAATCTTATCCCGAACTGGCGTAGATAATATAAAATCAGCGAGAACCTAGAACCATCGTTCCTTATTCCCGCTGATACATGACAGAACTATTACCTTTAAGATACTTGAGGCGTACCATCAGGTAGCGGCCTTCAATTGTATCTTATCCTTCTTTTCTAATTTTGGGGGTCACCCCAAATAATTTTGATCTCAAAGATCGCTATTTTTGATGCAAAGATAACACAAATTATTGAATTATACAAGTTTTGGTACAAATTTGTAAACAGTTTAACAGGAAGAAAGTGCTTAGTTTATTTACAAAAATTATTGCGGTATTCACTGGGCGACATGCCCATCGCTTTTGAAAACATACGTGAGAAATAGAGACTATCCTCGATGCCGACCTTATAGCATATCTGATTGATGTGCATATCGGTGGTCTTCAGCATTTGGCAGGCATACTCTGTTTTCAGGCGATTGAAATAAGCCAGGGGACTGGCGCCTGTCTCCTTCTTGAAAAGCGCAGAGAAGCGGGTTGACGAGTATCCTACATAGTCCAGCACATCTTGCAAAGTCAGGTGCCGTTCTACATTCTCCTTCATATAGTGGATAGCTGCATCCACAATGCCTGTATGCTTGTCCGTATGGAAGGGCTTATTGCTATGACTGGCATCATAGCGGACAGTGCTCCTATACTGACGCAGATAGCGCAATGAAGCCAGATAATAGTGTAACAGGCTCGATGCATAGCGCAAATCCTCGATGCCGTCGCCGAAATGCAGGGTAGAAAGAATCTCTTCAAAGATATTGTTACGGTTGCTGATGTTGGAGTTCATAGCAGCTTTCACCTCTTGTGGTTTCTGGGCTCCTTCTGCATAGACGGCGGCGTGGGCTCCCCGAAAATGTACCCAATAGATGGTCCATCGCTCACCTTCGGTCGCACCATATTCATGGGGCATGCCTGCAGGAAGGATAAAGTACTGATTCCTCTTCACCTCATAGCGTTGACCCTTTAAGACATACCAACCACTGCCATCCACACAATAGATGAGTACATACTGGTCGATAGCTTCTTGTCTTACGCGATGATGGTGCTCAGCCATAGGATAATGGCCAATGTCAGTAATATACAGACTGCTGACCAGAGGATCGTTCTCCTCCATCTCAATGATCATCGGAGGCAAAATGACTGCCCGTTCGCCAAGAAACCCGTTCTTCTTCTTAATCATAGTCTTATGTTGTTATCTAGTAGTTATTCGTGCGTAAAGATATAAAAAAAATCTGTTTGTGCAAAACATTAGCGTAAAATAATCCATATCCTATTACTTTTTTTCTATAGGACATTTATGGTTTTCATCGTAACTTTGCACCCAGGAATCATTAATAACTAAAAATTATGCAAGGTTTTAACAAAGGATTCATCTACTTTATCTGCCTCGTTTCGGCGATGGGCGGTCTGCTCTTCGGCTACGACTGGGTGGTCATCGGCGGTGCAAAGCCGTTCTATGAACTTTATTTCGGTATAGCGGATTCCGTATCTGATCAGGGACTGGCCATGACGATTGCCCTCATTGGCTGTATGATCGGGGCCTGCACTTGTGGATGGTTGGCAGACAGGATCGGACGTAAGAAGTTGCTGATTGTCTCTGCGCTGGTATTCCTGCTGTCCAGCATTGCCACTGGCGCTTTTTCTTCCTTTAGTCAGTTCCTCGTAGCCCGTTTCTTCGGCGGCATAGGCATCGGTATCGCCTCTGGTCTTTCACCAATGTATATCGCTGAGGTGGCACCGACGGAAATCCGCGGCAAGCTTGTCAGCCTGAACCAGATGACGATCGTCATTGGTATTCTGGCTGCTCAGATTGTAAACTGGCAGATTGCCGACCCTATTCCGGCAGACTTCGGACCTGCTGAGATTGCTGCTTCATGGAATGGTCAGATGGCCTGGCGCTGGATGTTCTGGGCGGTTGCCGTGCCTTCAATGGCTTTCCTGTTGTTGGCTTTCTTCATTCCAGAGAGTCCGCGCTGGCAGGCGATGAAGGGTGAAGCAGACAGGGCGCAGGCAACACTGGCGCGTATCGGCGGCGACGTCTATGCAGCGCGCGAGATGGAGGCCATTGCTACCGCCAATGTATCCGCCAAAGAAGCGGCGGGACTTTCTACACTTTTTTCCAAGCCTTTCCACAAAGTGCTGCTATTGGGTATCGTGATTGCGGTATTCCAGCAGTGGTGTGGCACGAATGTCATTTTCAATTATGCGCAGGAAATCTTCCAGTCGGCAGGCTATAGCGTTGGTGATGTGCTGTTCAATATCGTGATTACGGGTGTGGCCAATGTGCTGTTCACGTTGATTGCCATTTTTACAGTTGACAAACTAGGCCGTCGAAAGTTGATGCTTATCGGTGCCGGGGGGCTCTGTCTGATCTACGCCATCCTCGGCTGCTGCTACTATATGCATATCACGGGCTTCTTCATGATCATCCTTGTGGTGGTCGCCATTGCCTGCTACGCCATGACCCTCGGCCCGTGTACTTGGGTGCTCATCTCCGAGCTCTTCCCCAACGGCGTAAGGGCTATCGCTGTGGCTACTTGTACCTTTGCGCTATGGATTGGCTCGTCGAGCCTTACCTATACCTTCCCGCTGCTGAACAAGTCGTTAGGCTCGTATGGTACCTTTTGGATATATGCCTTGGTCTGCGGGTGCGGCTTCTTGTTTTTCCTCCGCCGTCTGCCAGAAACAAAAGGCAAAAGTCTTGAGCAATTAGAGAAAGAACTGATCAATAAGTAATAACAATATTATAATACATTTATAATTATGGTTAAGGCATGGAGAGAAATGGTGACTATCCCGACCTATGAGTGCGGGAAGCCCGAAAAGAACCCGATGTTCCTTGAGAAGCGCGTCTATCAAGGATCGAGTGGCGTGGTCTATCCTTATCCCGTCATTGAGACGTTGAGCGACGAAAAAAAGGACGTGGATTATCAGGCCATCTGGCTTGAGAATGAATATATCAAGGTGATGGTGCTGCCAGAGCTGGGCGGTCGTGTGCAGATGGCCTACGACAAGATTGCCCGCCGTCACTTCGTCTATTACAATCACGTCATCAAGCCCGCACTGGTTGGCCTTATAGGACCTTGGATCTCGGGCGGCATAGAATTCAACTGGCCCCAGCACCACCGTCCTACGACCTATATGCCTGTAGATACCTGTATTGAGGAGAATGCCGACGGCTCTATCAGTGTATGGGTCAACGAGATGGAGAAGATGTTCCACCAGAAAGGCATGGCGGGCTTTACGCTGCGACCCGGCTGCGCCTATCTGGAGATCAAGGGGCGTATCTACAACCGCACCGACGTACCCCAGACATTCCTCTGGTGGGCGAACCCCGCTGTCGAGGTCAACGACCAGTATCAGAGCGTATTCCCGCCCGACATCAATGCTGTGTTCGATCATGGCAAGCGTGCCGTCTCGTCGTTCCCTATCGCTACGGGCACTTACTATAAGATGGACTATTCGGCTGGCGTCGATATCTCGAACTACAGGAATATCTTCGTGCCGACATCGTATATGGGCGTCAACTCGCGCTTCAACTTCGAGGGAGGCTATGAGAACGATACCCGTGCCGGCATGCTGCATGTGGCCAGCCATCACTTCTCACCGGGCAAGAAACAATGGACTTGGGGTAATGGCGACTTCGGACGTGCTTGGGACCGCAACCTGACCGACGAGGCCACCCCCGAGGAGATGAAGCGATGGGGAATCGACCGCAAGGGGTTCCGTCCCTACATCGAGCTGATGGCGGGTGTCTATACCGAGAATCAGCCCGACTTCACGTGGCTGATGCCGTACGAGGAGAAAATGTTCACCCAGTACTTCATGCCCTATCGCGAACTCGGTGTCGTGAAAGAAGCCTCAAAGGACCTCGTATTCAACATCAATGAAATCGGCGACGGCAAGGTGGAGTTCAAGGTTTTTGCCACCTCGAAACAGGATGTCTGCATTATTCTCCGCAACGATCATGGCGAGGTCTATTATAAGAAAGAGCTGACCGTCAGCCCCGAAGCCGTGCTGACAGAGACGGTCGATGTAAAGGGCACCAAGCTGAATGAGCTGACCTTCGAAATCCAGAAGACCTTTGTCTATGGTCAGCGCACCGTCTTGCAGTGGCATGCCGAGGCAGACGAGATCCGTCCTATTCCCGACTCTGCCGAGGCTGCCCTTCTGCCAGAGCAGATCAAGACCAACGAGCAGCTCTACCTGACTGGCCTGCACCTGGAACAGTATCGCCACGCCACCTGGCAGGCTACGGACTACTATGAAGAAGCCCTGCGCCGTGACCCGAACGATATCCGCTGTCTGAATGCCCTCGGCCTGTGGTACATCCGCAAGGGCCGGTTCGCCAAGGCAGAGGAATATCTACGTAAAGCCGTGAAGCTCTCGCAGAAGCGTAATCCGAACCCCTACGACGGTGAGCCCATCTACAACCTCGGTTTGGCTCTGAAATACCAAGGAAAAACCGAAGAAGCCTACGAACGCTTCTGGAAGGCCACATGGAATAAAGGCTGGGCTGACGCCGGCTACTTCGAGGCTGCCAAGATCAGCGTGGCACAAGGTCGCTATGAGGATGCACTCGATGAGATCAACCGCTGCCTGAACAACAACTGGCACAACCACAAGGCCCGTGCCCTGAAAGCGGCCATCCTGCGTAAACTGGGAGAAACCAGCGATACGCTCGCCCTCATCGACGAGTCGCTGGAGTACGACCTCTTCAACTATGGCTGCCGCTATGAGAAGTATCTCTTGGAACAAGATGAGGACGTGTTGACGGAAATGAAACAGATGTTGCGCAAGAGTGCCCAGAATTACGATGAGTTAGCGCTTGACTACTGCGCAGCAGGTCTCACCGACGAGGCAAAGGCCATCTGGCAGATTGCCATCGAGGAAGGTGCTGTCACACCTATGACCTATTATTATATGGGCCGTTATGAAGAGGCAGAGCGAACAGACTCTACCTATTGCTTCCCTAACCGGCCAGAAGACGTGATAGCCCTTGAAGCCGCCAAAAAGCATAACGCGCAGGGCAGCAAGGCTCCGTATTATCTCGGCTGTCTCTACTATGCCGCCCGTCAGTACGACCTCGCCATCGAAAACTGGGAGCGTTCTGCCGAACTTGCCCCGCAGTTCCCCACCGTCTGGCGCAACCTCGCCCTCGCTCGTTTCAACAAACAGAGCAGTGAGAGCAATGGTGCTTGCACCGATTGCCGAGTCGCGACGTTTGTCGGCGAAGCCAATAAGCAGGATCGTCAGAGCGAAGCACTGGAGTTTATGGAACGTGCTTTCCACCTCGACGAGAATGACGAGCGCATTCTCATGGAACTCGACCAACTCTACAAGCGTCTTCACCGTTCACACGAAGAGCGTCTGGCCTTCCTCCAGAAATATCCCGCACTCATCCAGCGTCGCGACGACCTCGTGCTCGAAGAGATTACCCTACTCAACCAGACAGGACGCTACGAGGAGGCCATGCAGCGGCTCGATGCCCGCATCTTCCATCCGTGGGAAGGCGGCGAAGGCAAGGTGCCCACACAGTATCAGATTTGCCGTGTGGAACTGGCAAAGCAGGCCATCAGCAGCAAGAACTACGAGAAGGCAGTCACATTGCTCAACGAGTGCCTGGAATATCCGCACCACCTCGGCGAAGGCAAACTCTACGGCGCTCAGGAGAACGACTTCTACTATCTGCTTGGCATCGCCTACGAAGCCGTCGGCCAGAAGGACAAGGCCCGCGAGTGCTGGGAAGAGGCCACGAAAGGTCCGCAGGAGCCTGCGGCCGCCATGTACTACAACGATGCGAAGCCCGACAAGATATTCTATCAGGGACTGGCCCTTTACAAACTCGGACGCGAAGGCGAGGCACACGGACGCTTCTTCAAACTGATAAACTATGGCAAGCAGCACATTTTTGAGAAGCAAATCATGGACTACTTCGCCGTATCACTGCCCGACTTGCTTATCTGGGAGGACTCTCTCGACACGAAAAACCTCATCCACTGCAAGTACATGCTCGCCCTCGGCTACTATGGCATGGGCGACAAAGAGCACGCAGAACGCTATCTGGCAGAAGTCGAAGCCCTTGATAACAACCACCAAGGCATCCAGCAGTTACGCACACTGATAACAGCCAGCCTGTAACGGTTAAGTGTCTCAAGCGTCGAAACACATGGGGGCAAACGTCGAAGCTGATTTTGACGCTGCCCCCATTTTTCATACCTTTGCACTGCTAAAAGACAAAAACGGATATGAAAAGGATATTTACTCAAAGCACCAATAAGGGCATCAGCTGCCTGAAGGACGGGGGGACCGCCTTTTGCAACTTTACCACCAACGACCACGTCCCGCTGGCAAATTTCAGCAACGCCTGTACTGCCTACAAGATGCACTATGCCGAGCAACTTCTGCTGACGGGCAGATACACCATCAGCGAAGTTGGCTATATGGTCAGCATGAGTTCGCAAAGCTATTTTCGCAAGTGTTTCAAAGACGAGTTCCACGTCAACCCAAGCGACTATCAGAAGCAGGTCAAGTCATAAGTCAGTCGTAGATAGAGGTGGCGCCAGTCTTCTGCTCGACGGCCTTTTCCAGCCAGAGGCTTCGCAGGTCAGCTTCCGTCAGCGTAGCAGCCGGCTGGAAGTCCTTGCCCAGCATATAGTTCGTCAGGCTGTAGCGCATCTGCCTGATTTCCGGCAGCTCCCCGTCCGTGAGCAGGTCGATGCTGCTCATGATCAGACGGCCCTTGCCGACCTTGGCCTCGAAGATCTGGGCCAGCCGACGGTTGTTCACGAAATTATCCACACTCTCCACAATGGGCGTCACAGCGGGAATCGAGTCAATCACCATCACGCGGCTACGCTTCACGAGGTTCCACCACTGCCAGTCGCTGTTCATCTCTGTAGGGAAGTCGGCCAGTGCAGGATGCTTCGGGTTGCAGAGCAGCCCCATCGTACCAGCTTGCTTCGGGAAGTGAACCGGACTCCAGAATACGGGCAGGAACGTCCCCTCTAGTCCCTTTACGTTAGCTGTCTTGGGTGACAGAAGCACGGTCTTGCCTTTCTTCAGGGCCTTCAGTGCCTCGTCCAGACTTGGCGTCACCACAAGATCCTTAGCAGTCGGCATCATCACTTCCGGATAAACCCAGATGCTCCAGCGGTTGCGCCATGGGCTGTCAGCGATAGAGGCCACCAGCTCCATCCGTCTGGCCCGTTCTGTCCTGTCCAGCACTACGTTTACCTCGTCTCCAGTGCCTTCTGCATACACCTGCCCGTCACCGTCGGTCAATGCCCATCTGAGCTGGTCAGCCCCGTACGTCTCTGCGCCATAGTTGGCGATGTCAATATGAGCCTTGAAAGTCTCATTCGCTCGCCAGACGGCCTTGTCAAACCGCGCCAGAGGCACCACGGGCGCACAGAACTCACGGAAGCGTTGCGGTTCAATGAGGTCCTTCGAATCCCAGAAAGCATCGAGCAGGCCCACCAGCGCCGTTCCCTGTCCGGGGAAGTCGTGCAGGTCCAGCAGCTGGAATCCGCTCTGCTGCGGCGTCTTCATCGCCCGTTCTATCTCTTCCTTGTAGAGTATAGCCGCCAGCCGCCCCGATGCCTTCAGATAGTCATCAGCCTTATGGAGCAGACCTTTCTGTGTCAGATCGTTGCGAATAGCCTTGAAGTTCAGGGGATCCAGCACCCCCGTGTATTTATCAATCTCCCTGATGTTGGGATAGACACTATACTGACCAATCTCATGCGACACCAGCGGCACGGTGATGTCCCGTGCAGCCTCGCGATAGTCGCTCTTGAAGTCGGGCACCCGTTCGTCGAATACCCCTTGTCCTCTCACCCATCCGTGGTCTGTCCACTGCGTGATGAAGAGCTGATCCTCTGGCTCCTGATGCTTGCCGTGCCCCTTTTCAAAGGTAAAGGTCGAAGTGGTATAGAGATGTCGTGGGTCCTGCTCCTTCATGTGCCTTGTCAGCCCGTTCAGGAACCCGAAGTCTGGCTGTAGTTCGTTGCCGCAACTCACGATGCAGAGTGAAGGGTGATTGCCGTAATGACGCAGGATATTGTCAGCCTCCTGATAGAGGAAACGGGCCGTAGCCGAGTCCGAATTCACCGTCAGGCTCCAGTTAGGCAGTTCCACCTGGCAGTAGAAGCCCATCTTGTCGGCCACCCGGAAGGCTGCCTCTGGCGGGCACCAGGAGTGGAAGCGCAGATGGTTCAGCCCATATTCGCGAGCTGTCGTAAAGACTTTCATCCAGCCCCGTTCGTCCGTAGGCGGAGTGCCAGTCAATGGAAAGACGCAGCACTCCAGCGTACCCCGCAGAAAGGTAGGCCGTCCGTTGATAAGCAGCCGATTACCCTCCGCAGAGAATTTCCGCATACCGAAAGTCACAGTTCTCTGCTGCCCTCTCTCCCCTCTCCTCTCTCCTCTCTCCTCTATATTCAGCGTATAGAGATGTGGCATAAACTCACTCCACAACTTCATGTCCCGTATGGGAAGCACGTACAGCCCGTCAGCCCCCTTCTCAGGTTTCACTTCCCTGCCGTCAAGCGTAAATACAGGCTTATCGGCATCTACCTTCACGCATATCCGCTGCTTGTCGATGTCAGGATACACCTGCATATCCGCGATGGCTGGCCTCATGCGCAGTTCCATGTTCCCCAATACACCGTTCCACATGATCTGCGTATCATTGGTATAGCTGTGGGCAAGGTTGTCAACAGAGATATCATGCAACTTGCGATTGTCGATGGTCAGTGTCAACGTATGGCGACCCTCCGTCAGTCCGTCTTCTATATTAAATAAGTGTGGCGAGACCAGACTCTCCTGTGTCTGTCCGAGGTCACGGCCATCGACAGCCACCCGGCTGCGCCACATCACGCGCTCCAGCGAGAGCTCCAGCGGTTTGCCCGCCATGTCCTTGGGCACTGTTATCTCCCGCTGATAGACAGCCTCGCCGATAAACGAATGCTTGCGGGTAAGCCTCGACAGCTGGGGTTTCTGCAGCATCGGCTCAAGGGTATTCCTCTCACCGATGCCTGCACCGTCGAGCGTATTGGGTAAAATGATTGTTTGCGGTTCGTCACCAATGGAGACCTGCCAGGCTCCACTTAAATCCAACACCTGCTGTGCACTGGCCATCAAGGGCAGCACAAACATTACCAGTCCTATCAGTCGTTTCTTTGTCATTGCTTTAGGGAATCTATTCATCCGAGTGCAAAGGTACGAAAGAAAACTGATACTGGTTATGGACTTTTTGTTTTTCTATATAGATAATCTTACTTAACCACTTTCTTGTAGTAATCACTTGTTCCTCAAAAAGTCATGGATATCGATGCTTCCGGCATCCTCTTCCCGATTGAGCGCAGCCACATACTCGACCATGCGCGTCTGGCCATTGGCCTTATCGACGTAGAAATTTTCTTATCCCGAACTGGCGTAGTTCATAGAGACGGAGAAGTACGATGCGAACGCTCCCTCCCTTCAGGGTGCGAGGAAGACGGAACTGAGTGTTCCGGCTGGACTCGTTCGGGGGGAGAGTCCAGGGAGAGTCCGGAATCTGTTTAATCTGTGGTTCTTTGGCAGTCTTGAGCAAAACTCAAGACACTTTTATCGAAAACCCTTGGCACTTTTCGTGAAAACTCTTGGCAGTTTTGCGCAAAACTCAAGGCACTTTTTGTGAAAACTCTTGGCAGTTTCTGTCGAAGCTGCAGGCAGTGGTGGAAAAAGCTCTGAGGAATGGCTGCAAAAGCGAAGTAGCTTCATCCAGATGGTTTACCGGTGACACTCGGTGGCACTTCAGGAAATGGTGTCACTCCGCTTCACGTATTTCTATTTAACCCAGATCGGTCATTAGACCAATATAAAGGCAATCAACGTTTATCTTCATTATTTATTGCAGTGATAAGACCCTCTGTTTTGGCATCTTTTCGCTTTTCATCCCCCGCCGGGGGAGTACAGGGGGCTTCACAATGCCCGCATTGCTCCTTCGTTCAAAGCAAAAAGACTGCTCAAAACATAGGGTCTTCTCACTACAATTCTAATGACCGATCTGGGTTTAACTTCTTTAGGCGGCGGGGGTGTCGGGGTGGTGCTGGGTGGGTATAAAGAAAGGGTGTGCCGGTGAGGGCACACCCTTTTTGGGTGACGTTTGTTCGGGTTCGTTGCCTCAGTAGGTGACGACGGGTTCGAGCGTCTTGGCCTGTTCGACCATTTTCTCTACTTCCTTCAGTGAGGGTACGCGGCGTACGAGGTTCTTCTGCGCATTGGTTTCTTCGAGTTTAGGCTGCAGGTTCTCGGGCACGCGGTGGCGGAACTCCTTGACGGTGTCTACGCCGGCAGCCTCGAGCAGTTCGGCGAACTGAGGTCCTACGCCATCGATGCGGAAGAGGTCAGCGTGGTTGGTCCAGCGCAGGATGAGCTTGTCGCTGATGCCTGTCTGCTCTGCGAGTTCCTTGCGTCCCTTGGGTGCAGCGCATTTTTCCAGCAGTTGGCTGACCTTGGTGATTCCGGCAGCTTGCAGTTTCTCGGCATAGGCCTCGCCTACACCCTCGATGTCGATGATTTTGTAATCCATAGTGTTTGAGTTTTTTGAGGGTTAGTAAAAAGGGGTTAGTTAACTTTCCATTCGATGACGCCGCCGCTCTCGCCTTTGCGTAGTTGGGCGGCCATCTTGAGTGCTGTCGTGGTGACGGGGATGAAGTCGACGCTGTTGTAGCGGTCGCGGTCGACGGTGTATGGGCTCAGGGCATCGACTTTCTTCCATTGTTCGCCGTCGCGATAGAAGAGTTCCCAGGAGGCGGGTGTGCGGAAGTTGCCGTCGTAGTGGTCGAAGTCGAGCCAGTAGACCTGTACGTTGTGCACGGTGGTGGGGCGTTCGAACTCGTAAACGAGTGTTTCGAGCGTTCCGTTTTTCAGCCACCAGTAGTGGTAAGGCTTCGAGATGTCGCTGGAGCAGCGCGGTTCCCACTGGTCGTTGACGCCCCATGCCCATCCTGTGACGGCTGCAGATTCGGGTGCATCTTTCTGTATGGGCGCCTGTATGGTCAGTGTGCGTGCTCGGCTGGCGATGGTTGGTGCGGGCGTGGCGTGTGCGTACTGCGGTGAAAGCGGAATCCACACCGCCATCTGGTCGGCTCCTCTGTTCTGCCAGGTGGAGTAGGGTATGGCGCGGAAGGGCACTTCGCGCGTGCGTCCGTCGGGGAGCAGCTGTCCGGCTGTCCCGCGGAGTGCAACGATTCCGCCGAGTGTCTGCGGCTCTCGCAGGACTTCGATAGGAGCATCTGCCAGGAGATACTTGTCGAATACGGTGGAGTCGGCCTGGTCCTGTCCTTCTATGCAGTAGACGATGGGCCCTCGTTCGAGGCAGCGTTTTCCGCGGTCGTCCTCGACGTTGTCGTTAGCCTGTATGCGGCGTACGTCCATGGGCAGGTCCAGTTCCACGACATCGCCCCGTCGCCAGGTGCGGTTGATGACGAGGTAGCCTTTGTCATTTGCGGCGGCATGGATCTCCTCGCCATTGACACGGCAGCGTACAAGCTTCGTGCGGTGGTCGGCGTAGGCATAGAGGTCGCCTGCGACCGGCTGCTGCGAGAGCCATGCCGGCATGCGCAGGCAGAAGGAGGCACTGCCGCCGGCGGCTTTCTCCACGTCGATGCGTATGTGCCCGTCCCACGGGTATTCCGTTGTCTGTCTGAGGCGGAAGACGTCTTTGTCTGTGGCGATGTCTGCCGTCCCCTGCACATACAGATTTATATATATATCGCGTGCGCGCGTGGCGTAAGCATATCCCGGCACAGAGGCTATGAAGCGCGTGACGTTGCCCGGGCAGCATGCGCATCCGAACCACGGCTGGCGTTCGTGCTGTCCCATCGATTCCAGCGGGTTGTCGTAGAAGAATCTGTCACCTGAGAGCGATACGCCGCTGATGACTCCATTGTAGAGCGCCCTTTCGACGATGTTGGCATAGCGTGCATCGCCCGTGGCGAGGAACATGCGGTGGTTCCAGTAGACGTTGGCGATGGCGGCACACGTCTCGCAGTAGTTCTGCATGTTGTTCAGTTCGTAGTTCGGCCCGAAGCCTTCGCCCTGTGCGCGGCTTCCGATGCCTCCGGTGATGTAGAGCTTCTTCGTCGACATGTTCAGCCAGATGCGCTGCAGGGCGTTGAAGTAGGCGGTGTCCTGAGTGAGTGCCGCCACGTCAGCCACGCCGCTGAAGAGATAACCTGCTCGGACGGCGTGTCCGACAATCTCCTCCTGCTGCAGAATCGGCATGTGGTCCTGACTGTAGGCGCTGGGTGCGTGTCCGTCGGTGCATCGTCCGGTCTCTTCGACGAAGTAGCGTGCTCCGTCGAGGTAGCGTTTGTTGCCCGTGACCTTATAGAGTTTGCAGAGCGCCATTTCGATGATCGGGTGTCCGCCCGGCCGGTGAATCTGTCCCTCAGCGGGTCCGAAGGTTTTGCAGACGAGGTCCGCGTTTCGTATGGCCACGTCGAGGAAGGTTCGTTTGCCGGTGGCCTTGTAGTGAGCCACGGCACTCTCGATGAGATGTCCGGAGTTATACAGCTCGTGCGAGTTGATCTTTTCCCATTTCGACCGTCCCCACCATCCGGAGAGGCGGTAGCATTTGTTGGTCACGCAAGTGGTCAGGTAGCCGTCGGGCTCCTGTGCGGCGGCGATGATGGCGATGACCGAGTCGAGATAGTGGTCCAGCTGTCGGTCGTATCTCGCAGCGAGGGCATAGGATGCGCCTTCGATGACCTTGTAGGGGTCGGTGTCGTCGAAGCTGAAGTCGCCCTTGTGCTCACCCTTGATCATCCCGGCCGCCAGTGCGAAGTTGTCGAAGCGTCCGTTGCGCTCGCACTCGCGGAAGGCCGAAGGGATGGACACCGTGCGGTTGATCTCTATTCGTGGTGCCCAGAACGCATCGTCGAAATGCACTTTGGCGAAGCTCACTTCGCGCAGTTCCTCACTCTGCTGTTTGCCTTTTCCGGCCAGTGCCGCGAGGGGCATCATAGTCATCGCGGCGGCCAAGATGAAGATGTTCCTTGTCAATGTCATCGTGCTTGATAGGTTGTAATTCTGCTGCAAAGATAAAAAAAAGAGGTGAAGAGTGTACAAACTACCCCCTTTTTTATTACTTTTGTCACGAAAAAAAACCAAAGCAACGAATTATGCGACGTATTTTCGCCCTTAGTGTGGCCATGTCGGCGCTTGTCAGCGTAGCGGCCAGGCCCTCCCAGCAGCCTGCTTCAGGCTATCCCATCACCCCGGTAGCGTTCACGAGCGTGAAGGTGACCGACTCCTTCTGGGGTCAGCGTCTTACCGCCAGTCGCGAGGTGACCATTCCCCTGGCCTTCTCGAAATGCGAGGAGACGGGCCGATACCGTAACTTCGAGAACGCTGCAGCGCATCTGCAGGATGCCAGCCGTGTGTTCAAAGTCAATGGCGTCGGCTATTCCTTCGACGACACCGACCCTTACAAGACCATCGAGGGCGCCAGCTATCTGCTGCAGACCTATCCTGACAAGCGTCTGGAAGCCTATATCGACTCGGTCATCGCCATCATCGCCGCCGCGCAGGAGCCCGACGGTTATCTCTACACGGCCCGCACGCAGAATCCCGGAAACCCGCACCACTGGGCCGGCGAGCGCCGCTGGGTGAAGGAAGAAGACCTCAGCCACGAGCTCTACAACCTGGGTCACATGGTGGAAGCCGCCGTCGCACACTACCAAGCCACCGGCAAGCGCAACTTCCTTGACATTGCCATCCGCTACGCCGACTGCGTCTGTCGCGAGGTGGGCCCGAATCCCGGGCAGGCTTGTGTCGTTCCCGGACATCAGATCGCCGAAATGGCACTGGCCCGTCTGTACCTCTGCACGGGCGAGAAGAAGTATCTGGACGAAGCCAAGTTCCTCCTGGATTATCGCGGCAAAACGACGATCACGCACGACTACTCGCAGGCCCACCGCCCCGTCATCGAACAGGACGAAGCCGTAGGCCATGCCGTGCGTGCCGCCTATATGTATGCGGGCATGGCCGACGTGGCCGCCCTGACGGGCGATTCCGCCTATATCCGCGCCATCGACCGCATTTGGGAGAACATCGTCCAGAAGAAACTGTACATCACCGGCGGCATCGGTGCCACGGCCAGCGGCGAGGCTTTCGGCAAGAACTATGAGCTTCCCAACATGAGTGCCTACTGCGAGACGTGCGCCGCCATCGGCAATGTCTACGTGAACCACCGCCTGTTCCTCCTGCACGGCCTGTCGAAATACTACGATGTGCTGGAGCGCACTCTCTACAACGGCCTCATCAGCGGCGTGTCGTTGGACGGCGGAGCCTTCTTCTATCCCAATCCCTTGGCCTCGATGGGCCAGCACCAGCGTCAGCCCTGGTTCGGCTGTGCCTGCTGTCCCAGCAACATCTGCCGCTTCATTCCCTCGCTGCCCGGCTATGTCTATGCAGTGAAAGACAGGGCCGTGTACGTGAACCTCTTCCTGTCCAACGAAGGCCGTCTGCAGGTCGGGGGCAAGGCTGTCCGTCTGTCTCAGCAGACACAATATCCGTGGTCGGGCGACGTCGACATCACCGTCGCCGAGAACCGCGCCGGCGAGTTCGCCCTGAAAGTGCGTGTACCCGGATGGGTGGGCGGCGATGTCGTCCCTTCCGATCTCTATAGCTACAGCGACAGTCAGCGTCTGAGCTATCAGCTGACGGTCACCGACGCCAGCGGCCGTAGCTGCCCGACCTCGGTCATGCAGCGCACTGCCGACGGCTATTACACCATCGTGCGCAAGTGGCGGAAGGGCGACCGCATTCATGTTCACTTCGACATGCAGCCCCGCACCGTGCGCGCCAACAACCGTGTGGCCGCCGACCGCGGCATGGTCAGCGTGGAGCGCGGGCCGATTGTCTACTGCGCCGAGCACCCCGACAACGATTTCGACATCGCCGGCGTGCTGCTGAACCAGCATCCGGCCTTTGCCCTCGGGCAGAAGACCATCGCCTCCTGCCCCGTGACGACCCTTCAGACCGATGCCCAGCAGCTGCTCTTCGATGCAGACGGTCGCCTCGCCGCCAAGGATGTGCGTCTGACGCTGATTCCCTACTACGCCTGGTGCCATCGCGGCAGCGGCAAGATGCAAGTGTGGTTGCCGCAGGACCTCCGCGCCACCACGCCCGCTCTGCCGGCCACCCTGGCCTCGGAGAGCAAGGTGTCGGCCTCCACGCCCATGTCGGCCCTCTCGGCAGTCAATGACCGTCTCGTCCCGAAGGACGGCGACGACCGCAGCATTCCTTACTATCACTGGTGGCCGAAAAAGGCTGCTACCGAATGGCTTCAGTACGATTTCCCCAAGAAGGAACGCGTGCAGGAGTCCACGGTCTACTGGTTTGACGACGGTCCGTGGGGCGGTTGCCGCGTGCCGAAGAGCTGGCGCATCCTCTATCACGACGGCTCCACGTGGCAACCCGTGCGCAATCCCAACCGTTACCCGACGCAGAAAGGCGCTCCCTGCACCGTGCAGTTCGAGCCTGTCGAGACGTCGGCGCTTCGTCTCGAAGTGGTCTTGCCGGACGATAACTCCGCCGGCGTGTTTGAGTGGTCTGTCAAATAAGCAGATGTACATGGTGAAAGGATAGAAAACAGCGACTCAAACGAGTGGGACGACTTTGCGTCGGCAAGGAGGGCGCAGCCCGTTCGTCTGATTTGTTCAGTTCGTTGTGAGGAAAATCACCTGTCGATTCGTATCATCCTGTTCATATAGTCAACTAAATAGAGCTATGAAAAAGAGAATTTTTTGCTCCCTTCTGGCGTGCCTGAGCCTGTTCGGTCCGGTGGCTTCTGCCCGCGAACTGGTCATCACGCTGAAGGATGGCAGTCGCTTCTCCTATCCCCTTTCGACCTCGGCGGCTGAGAGTGTGGTGATGAAGCGCGGCGAGGGTGTGATCACCCTCAACGGCGATGTCTACCCCCGTGCAGACATCCAGGAATTACGCATCTACAAACAGCGGCCGGACGATGCCGTCCCCGTCGGCATTCGTGCCGTGACGGAGCAGACGGCGGAGGGCGTGCGCGAGGCTTCGGTCTATGACTTGAGCGGTCGCCGCGCGGCAGTGAGCTCGCCGCTGCGCAGAGGAGTCTATGTGGTCAACCAAAAGAAAATTGTCGTCCGATGAAAGCATTCGTTCGTTTCCTCCTGGCAGTGGCGGTAGCCGTCCCTGTCCAGTCCTTCGCCCAGGACACACTCTGGGTGCAGTCGTCCAGCCGTTTTGATGAACCGAGCCTGCTGGACCTGAGCAATGCCGACTCCGTGGTGTTCACCACCAGCAGCCTGCGTGTGTGGAGCGGCGGCAAGGGCGCCGTGAAGTCCTATACCACGTTCCTGAAGATGATGGCCTCGGCGGATTCCAGCGCCGCCCTGACGTTTGACAAGCCCGGACGCATCATCTGGAAGCCGACCACGTCGGACAATCAGTACAACAACGATTACTACCGCGAAGGCAACAAGTGGACGTTCGCCAACTCCAAGGAGTCGGAGCATTTCATCGTCTTCTGGGACAAGGCTTTCGGCAGCAATCCCAATGCAGCCAGTGTCAAGTCGTCTCTCCGCGTGGACGTGGACGACCTGCTGCGTAAGGCCGAGAAGTTCTACGACACCAATGTCAACCGTCTCGGCATGGCCTCTGTGGGGCAGGGACAGTCGCAGCTGGATACGTACAAGATGAGCATCTACCTGCTCTACGACGAAGGGTGGACCGCTGTCGGGTCGGGCTACGACGACGTCATCGGCGCCCTGTGGGTGACGCCTTCCACCTGCCATCCCGTGGGTTCGACTATCGCCCACGAGATCGGACACTCGTTCCAGTACCAGGTGGCCTCGGACTACCGCAAGAACGGCAAGGCCGACTACCTTCACTACGGTTGGCGCTACGGCTACGGTGCCAATGGCGAGGGCGGCAACGCCTTCTGGGAACAGTGCGCGCAGTGGCAGTCGTTCCAGGACTACCCCTCAGAGACATTCGGCTACCACACCAGCGTGTGGCTGCAGAACTACCACCGCCATTTCTGCCACGAGTGGATGCGCTACGCCTCCTACTGGCTGCAGTATGCCTGGACCGAGCGCCACGGCTACGAGGCTTACGGCCGCCTGTGGCGTGAGAGTGCCTATCCCGAGGACCCCATCGAGAGCTATGTCCGCCTGTTCTGCGGCGGCGACCTGAGCCGGTTCTGGGATGAGTACTGGACCGACTACGCCTCGCGTCTGCCCAACTATCAGTTCCGCGACGTACATCGCTACGCCACGGCAGGCGCTCGCGACTTCAACGTCTCCATGAACCGAACCGAGGACGGCTACTGGCAGGTGGCCTATGGCAGCTGTCCCGAGACCAGCGGTGTGAACATCATCCAGCTGAACGTACCTGCCGCCGGCACGCAGGTGCAGGCCGACTTCGCAGGCCTGAACCCCGGCGCAGCCCTCCTGGCTGCCGACCCCGGCAAGTCGTGGAATGCCGACCCGGCTGATGGCGCCAATGCCGACAAGTACACCGTCGTCACCACCTACAACGCCGCAGGACGCGCTGCCAACCGCGGCTGGCGCTACGGTTTCGTGGCGGTCAAGGACGACCAGACGCTGACCTCCGACCTCTTCCGCGATGCCGAGGGCACCGCCACCTATACCGTTCCCGAGGGCACCGACCGCCTCTACTTCGTCGTTGTCGGTGCGCCGAAGGTTTACAACCGCCACACCTGGGACGAGACCGATGGCAACGACGAGCAGTGGCCCTACAAGGTGCGCTTCGACGGCACCAACCGTGTGGGCGTCTACGACTTCGACAGCAATGCCGCACCGGTGGACACCGTTGTCACCTATGCCGTCGCGGGCGACGGCACGTCGCAGGACTGGCTCCTCGGGTCGGTCAACCTCTTGCAGGCGGGCCTCATGGAAGCCGTCTGCAAAGCCTTTAAGCTGCAGCCCGCCGACATCGCCGCTGCCACACTGCCCGTCAGTGTCAATACGGTAGCAACGCCGCAGGAAGGCAAAATCAGCTTCGCCATGAAGGCCCCCACGACCAATGTCTATTCCTATGCCTACACGGCCAATGCGGGCTTCTGGTGCTCGGCGGCCGGCGCAGCACAGGCGTACGGCTCTGCGCCCGTATACGTGGAGTATGCTCCTTCCACCTTCGTGCTCAGCTACGGCCACATGCCCGGTACGGGCAAGGGGAAGACCTATGTCCTGCGCCCCTCCTTCGTCTACAAGAAAGACGGCCACCTCTATCATGCGGTCATTGAGCTGACACTGAACTACTAAGCCGCCGCTGTGGCCACTGCTACAGAACGAAATCAGGCTCGACGCTGCAGCGTCGAGCCTGATTTCGTTTATCGGTCTTTGAAATTATCGTTAAGGAAAATCGAGTTTACCGTTGACGCTAATCTTGTTTTTCATTGACGATAATCTTGTTTACCGTTGACGGTAATTGAGAATTCATGAGGGAAAAAAGGACTACTTCTTCCGGATGAAGATGTTCATGGGCGTGCCCGAGAAGTTCCAGTGCTCGCGGATCTTGTTCTCAAGGAAGCGCTTGTAGGGTTCCTTGATGTACTGCGGCAGGTTGGCGTAGAACACGAAACTGGGAACACGCGTGGCGGGTAGCTGCGAGCAGTACTTGATCTTGATGTACTTGCCCTTCATGGAGGGTGGGGGATAGGCTTCGATCAGGGGCAGCATCTCCTGGTTCAGCTTCGTCGTGCCGACGCGTGCGCGGCGGTGCTTGTCAACCTCGGCGGCAGTCTCCAGTATCTTGAAGATGCGCTGCTTGGTGAGTGCCGATGCGAAGATGATGTCGAAGTCGGTGAAGGGCGCCATGCGCTCGCGGATGGTGTCCTCGAAGTATTTGATGGCCTTCGTGGACTTGTCCTCGACGAGGTCCCATTTGTTCACCACCACGACAATGCCTTTCTGGTTTCTCTGTATGAGCTGGAAGATGTTCAGGTCTTGCGCCTCGATGCCGCGCGTGGCGTCGAGCATCAGGATGCATACGTCGGAGTTCTCGATGGCGCGTATGCTGCGCATGACGCTGTAGAACTCCAAGTCCTCGTTGACCTTGGACTTGCGTCGTATGCCTGCGGTGTCGACGAGCAGGAAGTCGAAGCCGAACTTCTGGTAGCGCGTGTAGATGCTGTCGCGTGTGGTACCGGCGATGTCGGTGACGATATGCCGTTCTTCTCCGATGAAGGCGTTGGTGAGGCTGCTTTTGCCCACGTTGGGACGTCCCACCACAGCGATGCGCGGCAGATCGAGCTCTTCGATGTCGTCGGCCTCCTTTGGCAGTTTCTCGAGAACGAGGTCCAGCAGGTCGCCTGTGCCGCCGCCCGTGGCAGCGCTGATGCAGAAGGGATCTCCGAGGCCCAGGCGGTAGAAGTCGGCGGCGAGCCACTGCTGGTCGCCGTTGTCCGTCTTGTTGGCCACCAGGATGACGGGCTTGTCGGAGCGTCGCAGGATGGCGGCCACGGCCTCGTCGAGGTCGGTGACGCCCGTGTTGATGTCCACCAGGAACAGGATGGCGTCGGCCTCTTCCGTGGCGATGGTCACCTGTTTGCGGATTTCCTCCTCGAAGATATCATCGGAGTTGACGACCCATCCGCCGGTATCTACGACGGAGAACTCGCGGCCCACCCATTCGCACTTGCCGTACTGGCGGTCGCGCGTGGTGCCGGCCTCCTCGGAGACGATGGCGTGGCGGGTCTTGGTCAGGCGGTTGAAGAGAGTGGACTTGCCCACATTGGGGCGTCCGACAATGGCTACAAGCATAGATAATGATTCTTTTTGAGGGCACAAAGGTACGCTTTTTTTTTCACATGGCCCACCTTTTGCCTACATTTCAGAGCTTTTTTCTTGTGTTTCTGCGGAATACGCCGTAAAGTGAAGCCTTTTGTCAGTGTGACTGGGACAGCGCAACGGCCTCCGAACCGAAGTCCTGCAGGTAACGGGCGTTGAGTTTCCGGCGTTGGATATACTCCTGCAGCTGCTCCATTCTTGCCGCATCGCGGACGTCCTGGTTGGAGTGCATGTTCTGATAGACGTCGAAGTGCTCTCCGAAGATACGTCTGGCACTGGGCAGGAAAGCGGCTCCGTCCGCGGTCTGTTCAAAAGCCGTCACGACGGGCGCTCTCTCCTTCTGCTGGAGAATCATGCGTCCGGAATGGTTGCCGCCCGATACCGCCTTCAGCGTGTCGCCGGCAAGGTTGTACCATTCTACCCAGCAGTCGCACCAGACGTGGGTCTCATCGCCCTGTTTCTCCTCTGCCACCGTCATCAGTGTGGGGACGCACAGCTCTCCCTGCAGGTAGTGCACGCCGATTTCGCTGACGAGATACGCTCTCATGGCCGTGCGCAGGGCCTCCTCATTGCGGCTGGCGGCGATATGGCGGATGCAGTCTTTCTTATGGTCGTCGAAGTCTGACATCAGCCATTGTCCCTGCACCAGCTCCATGTACAGCGTGTGCTGCCCGGCATCGGCGCTCTCGTCGGGCGACCCGTCCTCCCGCTGCTGGCGGACGATGATGGTGGCCACTGCGTGCGTCGGGTCTGTCTGTGTCGCCTCTGTCACCTCGCAGTCGGTGATGGCGCTGCCGTCGGCCGCGACGAAATAGTGCAGCCACTCGTGGTCCATGGCCTCATGCCCGGGCAGATGATGAAACAAAGTGTCCAGCACGGCATAGAAGTCGGCTGTCAGGAAACCTTTTGACTCCTCGGACAATTCCTGTCCGGGGATATATCGGCACAGCTCTGCCGCACGCTTCTGCAGCTGTGCCTCCTTGTCGGTGCAGGCTGCCAGCAACAGGACGGCGGCCCAGAGGAAGAGTTTTTTCATAGTTGCCTAATTCTTGTTAATCATGCTACCATTCGTTCTTTTTGCAGATTATCTGCCGCAAAGATAAGACTTATTTGCGGATAGCATTGTAATAGTCGGGAAGTTTTTTGTCAGAGGTCTGTGAAAAATGACTTGATGCCGCCCGTCGGGTAAAAAAAGAAACGTGGACATTCTGCGTTGTCCACGTTCCCTATATTGTTCCCTGGCAGTAAGAAAGTCGTCAGGCTATTCCAGCTCGTAGCCGTACTGCCGCATGGCTTTGTCGCTGCTGCGCCAGTCCTTGTCCACCTTGACGTAGCACTGGAGGAAGATCTTCTTGCCGAAGAAACGCTCCAGCTCACGGCGTGCTTCGCTGCTGACACGTTTCAGGGCGACCCCTTGGTGGCCGATGATGATGCCTTTCTGCGAGTCGCGCTCCACATAGATGACGGCGTCGATGCGTATCAGCTGCTCGTCTTCCTTGAATCGCTCCACGACGACCTCCACCGAGTAGGGGATTTCCTTGTCGTAGTAGAGGAGGATTTTCTCGCGAATGATTTCCGTGACGAAGAAGCGGGCGGGCTTGTCGGTCCACGTGTCTTTGTCGAAGTAGGCCGGCGACTCGGGCAGCAGTTCCTTGACGCGCTGCAGCACCTGGTCTACGCCGAACTTGTGGAGTGCCGAGATGGGGTAGACCTCGGCCTGCGGCAGCACGGCGTGCCAGTCCTCGACCTTGGCCGTGAGGGCTTTCTGGTCGCTGAGGTCGATCTTGTTGATGAGCACAAGCACGGGTACGTCCATGCGCTGCACCTTCTGCAGGAAGTCGGCATTCTTGTCCGGCGTCTCCACCATGTCGGTGACGTAGAGCAGCACGTCGGCATCCTGCAAGGCGCTCTCGGAGAACTGCAGCATCTGCTCCTGCAGCTTGTAGTTCGGCTTCAGCACACCGGGCGTATCGGAGAAACAGATCTGCATCTCGGGCGTGTTGAGGATGCCCATGATGCGATGGCGTGTCGTCTGTGCCTTGAACGTGGCAATGGAAATCCGCTCGCCCACGAGGAGATTCATGAGCGTGGACTTCCCCACGTTGGGGTTGCCGACGATGTTGACAAAACCAGCTTTGTGCAAGGTGAGTGGAATGTGTTTTTAGTGTTTACTGTCCGTCGTAGCCCCACTTCATGTAGGCTGCACCCCAGGTGAAGCCAGAACCGAAGGCCGTGATGATGAGGTTGTCGCCCTTCTTCAGTTGCTTCTCGTAGTCCCAGAGGGCGAGGGGAAGGGTGGCGCTGGACGTGTTGCCGTACTTCTGGATGTTCAGCATCACCTGTTCCATGGGGAGCTCCAGACGCTGTGCTACGGCCTGTATGATGCGGACGTTGGCCTGATGGGGAACCACCCATGCAATGTTGTCCTTGTTCAGTCCGTTGCGCTCGGCAATGAGTGCGCAGGCGTTGGACATGTTGGTGACGGCAAACTTGAATACCGTACGGCCTTCCTGGTGCAGGTAGTGCATCTTGTGTTCCAACGTGAAGTACGAGGGCGGGTTGGCCGAACCGCCGGCCATGAGGCTCAGGTAGGGCAGGCTCTGTCCGTCGGTGCGGAGGTAGCTGTCCTTCCATCCGAGGTCTTCTGTCGTGGGCTCCACCAGCACGGCGCCGGCGCCGTCGCCGAAGATGGGGCAGGTCTGACGGTCGCTGTAGTCGATGATGCTGGACATCTTATCGGCGCCGATGACGATGATTTTCTTATAGCGTCCGCTTTCGATCATGCAGGCAGCCTGGTCCATGGCATAGAGGAAGCCGGAGCAGGCGGCAGAGAGTTCGAAGGCAAAGGCATTGGTGAGGCCGCACTTGCCCAGCACGATGCTGGCCGTGGAAGGGAAGTGATAGTCGGCTGTCGAGGTGGAGCAGATGACGGCATCCACCGACAGCGGGTCGGTGCCCGTCTTCTCCAGCAGCTGTTTGACGGCTTTGCGGGCCATGTAGCTGGGGCCGAGGCCCTCTTCGTTGAGGATGCGACGCTCTTTGACGCCGATGCGGGTCATAATCCATTCATCGGTCGTGTCCACCATGCGGCTGAGCTCGTCGTTGGTGAGGATATAGTCGGGCACGTACCCGCCGATACCTGTGATGATGGCATGTAGCTTTTCCATAGTCTGTATTGTTTACAACTGAAAGATTGAAGAATTGAAACATTGTTAATGTCCTCTGCCGTTGAGACTGTCAAAGGATACCTTCAATGTTTCAATTCCTCAATCTTTCAATGTCTACGTAATAAAGATGGGGTATTTACGCTTCTTCCTTCTCGATAGCCACCTTGCCGCGATAGTATCCGCAGGCGGGGCATACGGTGTGGTAGATATGGAACTCGCCGCAGTTGGGGCATACAGCCAGTGCGGGTGCTACGGCCTTGTCATGAGTTCTGCGCTTGAGCGTACGTGTCTTGGATTGTCTTCTTTTAGGATGTGCCATTGTAGTATTGTTTTTATTATTTGTTGTTGTCTTGGTCTTTGTCGAACAGGCCTTTCAGGGCGTCCCAGCGCGTGTCATGCTGCGCGGTCTCGGCGTTGTGCTGCCGGAGCAGGTCGTCCATCGTGGACTCGCATTCCCCCTCGGGGTGAGCGTGATAGATGGGAATGGCCAGGGCGATGACCTCGTAGAGGTTCCAAGCCACGTCGAGTGTGGGGTGGTCCGCGGGGATGGTGATGAGCTCGCCGTCGTCCTCGAAGGTCTCGCCCAGCTTCACTTCCAGTGTCTGCTGCGTCTCGATGGGAACGCTCATGGGAGCAAGGCAGCGGTCGCACGTCGCTTGGATGGTACCCTGAACATCGAAAGTAAACACGAAGGTGCCCGACTTCTGTTCCACCCGCAGCGTTGCGTCGAGGTTCCCGTGCTCTATCTCCTGCTCATCGAGTGCACTAAAGAAACTGTCGTCCAGCGCCCAATGGCGGGTGATGCCTTCGGCGGGCAGGCCGTTCAGACAGATTTCAAAGCGACTCGTGGTATCCATACGGGCGGCAAAGGTAGGGCTTTTTTTTTGAGTGGCAAAGGATTAGGGCAAAAAAGTTGGGGGAGAGGCCTATTTTTTCTTTAATTCAATGCGGAAAGTGGTGCCTTTTCCGAGTTCCGAAGTCTTGACAAAGATGCGTCCGTGGTGGTATTCTTCGATAATACGTTTGGCCAGCGAGAGCCCCAGTCCCCAGCCGCGCTGCTTGGTGGTGAAGCCCGGTTTGAAGACACTGCTGAAGTGACCTTTGGCGATGCCCTTGCCCGTGTCGCTCACTTCGATGACGGTGCGTGCGGATTCCTCGAACGCCGTAATGGTGATGTCACCTTGTCCGTCCATGGCGTCGACGGCGTTCTTGCACAGGTTCTCCACCACCCATTCGAAAAGCGGAGCGCAAATTTCTGCGTACAGCGGTTGCTGTGGCAGTTGTGCGGTTATGTGAACGCGGTTGGAGGTGCGTCGCCCGATGTAGTCCACGACGTGACAAATGACTTCGTTCAGGTTCTCCAGCTGCGGTTCGGGCATTGACCCAATCTTAGAGAAGCGCTCTGCAATCATCTGCAGGCGTTTCACATCCTTGTCCATCTCAGGCAACAACTCGTCATCAGGGTAGGTCTCTTGCAGGACCTGTGTCCACGCCATGAGCGAGGAGATGGGCGTGCCGAGCTGGTGGGCCGTCTCTTTCGACAAGCCTACCCACACCTTGTTCTGCTCGGCGCGTTTGCTGCTGAGCAGGGCAAAGATGGCAACGACGACGAACACGAAGACGATGCCCAGCTGGATGTAAGGGTAACTGGCCAGACGCTTGAGCATGATACTCTCGTCGTAGCAGACGTCCATGAAGGCTTGGTCGTCCATGTAGAACCGGATGACACGCCCGGCCTGCTTCATGGCGGCGGCGCGCCGTTCCACTTCGGCCGTCGTGTCTGCCGCTGTCTGTGCTTTCAGACGCAGGTTGCGGAAACTCTGAATGTGTCCGTTGTCGTCTTGCACGATGACGGGAATGGTGTGGTTGCCGTTGATGACGGTAAGCACGAGGGCTACGTCTGTGTCCTCGTCGGCGTTCTGCAGCGACCGCATTGCCTCGGCCCATATCTCCATGCGTGTGCGCTCTTCCTTCGAGAGGTCGCTTACGAGGAAGTGCGACCAGAGGAGCGACGCTGCACAGATAAAGACGGCAGCACATGCAAGCAGGATTTTTACCTGGCGGATTCTGTCAGTCCATTGCATGGTTTTTGTGAATGTTTTATTAAATAAACGAAAATGCATACCTTTTTAGTGTGTGGAATGAAAAAAAAGCAGTATCTTCGCGGCCGATGCAACACTTGAAACCTTACCTTATTATTATATGTGTGTGCGCGACAGCCCTCTTGTCGCTGGCGGCCTGCCACCACGAGAGTCCTGAGCCGCGTCTGCCGGACGTGGGCTCGCCGGGCGACACGCTGCTCAGCACCCTCATCGTCTACGTGGCGGGTGAGAATACGTTGTCGTCCTTCGTGGCCAATGATTCCGTGGAGATAGCCAAGGGTCTGGCCAATGTGGGCGACAGCTGCCGCGTGGTGGTGATTATCGACGACGCCAAGTCCAGCCGCCTCTGTGTCGGCACGCGGAAGACTCCTTTGCAGACCGTGCGCACCTATCCCGGCAACCTGACCATGACCGACAGCCTCACGATGCTGACGCAACTCCAGGATGTCATGTCCAATTATCCTGCCCGTTCCTATGGGCTGACCCTTTGGAGCCATGCCACGGGATGGGTGTTCCAGAACCAGGCGCAGAAGGTGCGCCGCCGTACTTTTGGCGTCGACAGCGGCTTGCGCGGGTCTGCCGACAATACGGGTCCGCAGATGAACATCCCGACGCTGCGCCACGTGCTGGAGCAGTTGCCTCATTTCGACTTTATCTTTTTCGATGCCTGTTTCATGCAGTGCGTCGAGGTCGCTTATGAGTTGCGCCACGTGGCAGACTACATCCTGGCTTCACCCGCCGAGATCCCAGGTCATGGCGCCCCCTACTACTTGCTGCTCAAGCATCTGTGTGCCTCGCCCGTGGAGATACAGCAGGCGCTGGATGCCTATGCCGACTACTATGAGAGCGGTTCGGGCAGCTTCAGCTATGCCGGTGCCGAGCTCTCGCTGGTCCGCACGGATGCGCTGGAAGAGCTGGCGGCGCAGACCCGTCCGCTGGTGCAGAAGCTCTTTGCGGACAAGGCTGAGGTCGACTGCCGTAAGGTGCAGAGCTTTGCTCCTTCGACGCGTAAGATGTCGTTTACCCTTTGCTACGACATGCGCAACCTCTTCATTCAGAACATTCCGTCCGAGGATTTCGCCGTGTGGGACCAGGCTTTTGCCGCTGCGGTGCCGCACGTGCGGCTGAGTCCCTACTGGACGTCGGCCGCCTTCACCCATCCGATGAGCGTCGCCGACCCTGCATCCTGCGGTGGTGTCACCATGTTCGTTCCCGATGCGGAGTACGAGCAGAAGGGATGGGTCGACGATTACCATCGTTTGGAATGGTACACGGCCGTCGGCATGAGCCGGACCGGCTGGTGACGCACCCTCCAATCTCTCAATCTTTCAATCTTTCAATCTTTCAATTTTTCAATCTTTCAATTTTTCAATCTTTCAATTTTTCAACCTTCCGATGCCCGTTAATACATCATTCACCCCCAACCAGACGCTCAAGGAGCAGGAAGACTGCCTGCAGTGGTTCGAAGCAAACATGGACCGTCTGCCGTCGCAGATCTCCATGCCCGGCGTGAGTGTGCCCGACCTGAAGGACACGGCGCGCCGCATGGTTCGTCACCTGCGAATCTGCAAGGAGAACAAGACCTACTTCGGACAGTTCGCCCTGCTGATGCACTTGCGCCGTATGGTGGAGGATGAATGGAAGTCTCAACAACAAAATACAGATTAACCATGTTATTCGACCAGCAAACTTATGTCCACCGTCGCGCCGTGCTGCGCGAACGCGTGAAGCATGGACTCATTCTGTTCTTTGGTAACAACGAGTCCCCGATGAACTATCCTGCCAATACCTATAAGTTTCGTCAGGATAGCTCGTTCCTCTATTTCTTCGGTCAGCACCGCGAAGGTCTCGTAGGTGTCATCGATGCCGACTCCGGCGACGAGTGGTTGCTGGGCGACGACATCTCGCTGGACGACATCGTCTGGTTCGGTGCCGTCAACAGTGTCGCTGATATGGCCGTCGAGAGCGGCGTCCTCAAGAGTGGTCCCCTCAGCCGTTTGGAGAGTCTCGTCCGTGAGGCGCAAGACTGCGGCCGCACCATCCACTACCTGCCCCCTTATCGTCACGACACGATGATTAAGATTATGGACCTCCTCGGCATTCATCCCCGTGAGCAGCGCGAGCGCGCCAGCCTTGACCTCATCCGCGCCGTCATCGACCAGCGCGCAGTGAAGTCGCCCGGCGAGGTCGCCGAACTCGAGCGCGCCGCAGCCATCGGTTACGAGATGCACACTACGGCCATGCGCCTCTGCCGCCCCGGAGTCATCGAGCAGGAGATTGCCGGCACGCTGGCAGGCATTGCACAGTCCAAAGGCTGCATGGCGGGTTTCCAGACCATCCTGTCCATGCACGGCGAGATACAGCACGGCTATCCCTCGTCCCGTCCCTTGGAGGCCGGACGCCTGATGCTGTGCGACTGCGGTGCCGAGACCAATGAGAACTACTGCTCGGACAACACCCGTGTGACGCCCGTCAGCGGTCGCTTCACCTCCAAGCAGCGCGACATCTACGAGGCCGTCGTCGCCGCCCACGACCATGTGCGCGAGATCGCACGCCCGGGCCTTAAGTGGTGGGATGCCCACTTCGCCGCCGCACGTGTCATCACCGAGCACCTGAAGGCCATCGGCCTCATGCGCGGCAACACGGACGACGCCCTCGAAGCCGGTGCACATGCCATGTTCTTCGTCCACGGTCTCGGCCACATGATGGGTATGGACGTGCACGACATGGAAGGCCTCGGACAGGTTTATGTAGGCTTCGACGACGAGGTGCGCCCCAACCTCGACCAGTTTGGCACGTGCTATCTTCGCTGCGGGCGTCGTCTGCAGGAAGGTTTCGTCATGACCGACGAGCCCGGCATCTACTTCATTCCCGCCCTCATCGACGACTGGCGTGCGCGCGGCCACTGCGCAGAGTTCATCAACTACGACCTTGTGGAGCAGTACCGTGACTTCGGCGGCGTCCGTCTGGAGGACGACCTGCTCATCACGGCCGACGGCTGCCGCTATCTGGGCGAGAAGATGATTCCCTATCATGTCGACGAGCTGGAAGCTTTCCTGGCACGTTAACGCATTAACGGATTAACGCATTAACATATTAACGTATAAACAGATTTGCGAATGAAAAAAATGTTTGTCATTGCACTGGCGGCTCTTGTGGTCATGCCAGGCTTCGCTGCCAAGAAAAAGCAGAAGGAAGCGAAGAGTAACAAGCCTGTGTTCACCGTCGTGAAGCAGCTGCCCATCACCCCTGTCAAGAATCAGAACCGCAGCGGCACATGCTGGGCTTACAGCACGCTGAGCTTCTTCGAGAGCGAGATTCTCAAGGCCACGGGCAAGGAGTATGACCTCGCCGAGATGTTCATTGCCAACAAGGACTATCTGGAGCGTGCCGAGCTTACGGTGCGTATGCATGGCGACAGCCAGTTCGCTCAAGGCGGCAGCGCGGGCGACGTCCTCCTGACCATCAAGAACCACGGCATCTGCCCCGAGACGGCTATGGCTTTGCCCGGCACGATGATCGGCGACTCACTGGCCAACTTCAATGAGTTCTTTGAAGTGATGTCCCCCTATGTGGACGCCGTGGCCAAGAGCAAGAGCAAGACCGTCAGCGCGCAGTGGAAGAAAGGTCTGCAGGGAATCATCGACTCCTACCTGGGCGAGACGCCTGAGCGCTTCACCTACGAAGGTCGCGAGTACACCCCCAAGACCTTTGCGCAGAGCCTGGGTCTGGACTGGAACGACTATGTCAGCATCACCAGCTACACGCACCATCCCTTCTACACCAGCTTCGCCGTCGAGGTGCAGGACAACTGGCGCTGGGACCACAGTTACAACGTTCCCATGGACGAGATGATGCGCATCATCGACAATGCGCTGGAGCAGGGCTACACCATCGCCTGGGGCGGTGATGTCAGCGACGAAGGCTTCACGCGCCAGGGCCTCGGCATTCTCTACAACACGAAGTCGGCCGAGGGCCTCACGGGCAGCGACCAGGCCAAGTGGCTGAAGCTGAAAGCCACCGAGCGCAAGAGCTTCATCGACTCTCTGGGTGTCAACGCGCCCGAGATGAAGCCCTCGCAGGAGCAGCGCCAAAAGGACTTCGACAGTTGGGAACTCACCGACGACCACGGTATGCATATCTACGGCCTGGCCAAGGACCAGAACGGACGTGAATACTATATGGTGAAGAACTCGTGGGGCCGCACCGGCGACTACGACGGCACTTGGTACATGACCAAGAACTTCATTGCTGCCCGCACCATGGACTTCCTCGTCAACAAGAAAGCCATTCCCGCCGACATCCGTCAGAAGCTCGGCATCTGAGGCGGTTGCTATCAGAAAAAGAGAGGCTGTGTCGAAACAATCGACGCAGCCTCTCTTTTTGTTACATAGAGTAGCAGCAGACCCACCCCCTGACCCCTCCCGTGAGGGAGGGGAGAAAAGGCCACCCCGACCCCTCCCTGGGGAAATAGCCCACCCCAACCCCTCCCTGGGGAGGGGCTTTCTTTGCGGTTTGTTGGGGGTGGGCTTCTCCCTCTCTGTCCTCTGTGTCCGCCGCCTCTTTGCTCTCCCCTCCCTCACGGGAGGGGTCAGGGGGTGGGTCTTTCCTCCCTCTGCGGTTTGTCGGGGTGGTCTTTTGTCCTTAAAATGCAGGAAGGCCCTGCCGTGCGGCAAGGCCTTCCCAAAAGGTTGTTTGTAATAGATCAGTCGGTTTTAGAAGGGAAGGTTGTTGAAGAGCTCCGCTTTGACGTCGCCCACAAGTCCTTCGGTGTCTTCGCCTGCGATTTCGATGCCTTCGGCACCAGAGATCGCAGTGATAGAACCGGCAATCATCAGCTCAGTGTTGAGCTTCTGCTCTTCCAGAGCGGGAACCAAATATGTCTTTTTCATAATTGTAGTCTCCTTGTTTTTAGGGATTAGTCATTCAAGTTACTTGAGGACCTTCTTGCCGTTCTGGATGAAGATGCCCTTCTGCGCCTTGCTGACGCGCTGTCCTGCGAGGTTGTAGAGCACGCCGTTCTGGGCAGCAGCGTCGTTGATGTCGCTGATGCGTGTAGCGATGCCGTCGATGAACAGCTTGACATTCTCCACGCCCGTCTTGTTGATGAAGTAAGCGTGGAAGGCGTTGAGCTTGCTCAGGCCAGTGCTCTTGTAGATCTTGTTGTCGCTCAGGAAGAAGTCGCCTTCATAGATCGTCAGGGGGCCGAAGACACCGGCGAAGACGAAGTTGGTGCCCTCAACGGCAGCTCCTTCAGCAGGTGCGACAACCTTCACGCCATCGAAGGACTGGATCGCGCTCTCCATCGTAGCTTTGACGAGGACAGGTGTGTTGGCCTTGATAGAGCCGTCGCCCTTGGTGAAGTTGATGGTAGCCTGGTTGGGATCTTCGCTGTTCTCGCTGAAGGTATAGACCTCAGTGCCTGCGCCGAAGGCCGTAGCCACCTGATTAGCGGTGAGCTCGAAGGGCAGGACGACGGTGTTGTATCCGACCTTGATGTTGCGAGTGATGTTGACATTGGCGATGTTGATGTCCTCTATTTCGTTATCCACGCTCTCGTCAAACTCAACAGCGGTAGCCACGTCGTTGGCGGAGAGCAGTTCGCCGTCAGCGATAGACATCCACTGGTACTGTGTCGAAGCTTCTGCGTAGAAGGTCATGGTAACTTCGGTCTCTTTGGTGAGCGAGAAGGGGAGGAAGCGCCACTGCCAGCCATATCCCTTTCCGTCCTTGGCGAATTCGCCTTCGGTCCAGCTGGCTTCGCCGGCCTTGTTGATACCCTTGGCTTCAGCGCCTACGTTGGGCAGGGTGATGGTGACATCGGTAGCGGAGCAGCTGACGAGGCTCGTGGTGCCTGCGGAAGAGCGTGCAGCCACCTTGATGACGTAGTCACCTTCGGGCAGCGTGCACTTCTTTTCATACTGGATGGTCCATCCGTTGGCGTTGCCCCAACCCGTGGAAGCCTGCTCGTAGTAAGCGTGAGTCTCGCCGCTCCAGTGCTCGTTGGTCAGGTAGTTAGGCGTAGCTTCTGCGCCAGCGACGGTAGCCGTGCCAGTCCAGGAACCGAAGTCGCCGATCAGACCGTTGAGGGAGAAGGTGTAGTCTTCAGCGACCTTGTTGTACTGAGCGATGTTCAGGTTCTGAACAGCAGTCGTAGCTTCTTCTGCGGTCGTGGGTGCAGCGACGGTAGCAGCCAGTTCCTCGCCGAAGAGTTTCACGGTTTCAGCGCGGTAAGCCGCGTAAGCATTGTAGGGAGCGATGGCAGCGTTGAAAGCCTGTGTGGCAGCTACCAGGGCGTCTGTCTTCTCGATGTAGTTAGCCTTGGAGGTTCCGTCGGGAACGTCCGTCATGGCAGCGTTCAGTGCGGTAGCCTCGTTTCCGCTGACGTTAGCGCCCTTCTCCTTGGCAGTCTCAGCCTCGGCCAGAGCCTCTTCCCATCTCTGCTGGTAGGGTGTGAGGTCGATGGCAGCGCCGTAGTACTTCAGTGTGAAGTCGCGGAAGATGGTCCACTTATCGGTCTCGGTGTCCTTGTTGTCGATACCAATCTCGATGCTGCCAGCCTCTTCGAGGGCGAACTTCAGGGCGACCTTACCATTGCCGCCGTCGAAGTAGGTCTCAGCCTGAGCCATAGAATTCACGACACTGCTTTCCACGCCCGGAATCAGGATCTTATCTTCGCCTGCATAGAAATAAGTGTTGTGGTTGCCTGCGCGGTGGAATCCGGTCACGCCAAACTCCCAAGTGCCCTTGGACAGAGCGAGAGTCTGGTAGAACTTGAAGTTGCAGCTGTAGAATTCGCACTCGTTGTAAGCGCATTTGCCGAAGCTGTTGCCGCCATTGGGTGTTCCTTCTTTCGTCCAGTAGCTCGTGTTCGAGCGCACGGTGGGGTTGTCGACGAGGGCGTCGGTGAGGTCGAAGTATGCACCTTCGTTGAGCGTTACGCTGTTGATGAAGGTCAGTGCAGCCTGGCGCACCAGTGCGATGGCAGCCTGTGCTTCAGCCGTTGTGGTGGCAGCGGCGATGGCAGCGTCGGCGTCGTCGGTGTTGATGGTGGCCTCACCTGTGTACACCTCTTGGTCGGCGAGTGCCAGTACGTTGGCTTTGATGGTAGCATAGTAGCTGACGACAGCGGGCAGTGCCTTGGCGTCTGCGATGCGTGCTTCGATGGCAGCCGTGGCAGCCTCGTATTCTTCCTGAGTGGAGTAGGTGGTGTTCTTCTCGTTGACGAAGGCTTCGAGAGCGCTCTGAGCAGTCTCGCTAAGGCCCGTTACCTCGGAAACCTTGAGGGCGGCAGCCTGCAGCTGTTCTTTGTAGAGTGCCAGGGGATCTGAGGGTACGCCAAAGTAGGTGAGGGTGAAGCTGCGCCAAACGATCCAGTGGTCGCCCGTGGTGGCGTCTGCGGTCACCTTAATGAGTACGTCGCCTTCCTCGTTCAGCTGGAACTTCACGGTGTTCTTGCCGTTGCCGGCATCGAAATATGTTGCAGCTCCGGAACGGCCGTTAACGACAGACGATTCTACGGTTGCGATGTTCGTCGAGGCGTCACCTGCAGCAAGTGTAGCCACCATGCCCGTACGAGTGACAGCTTCGAATGTAAGCTCATATACGCCTGCGGGGAGTGTAACCGTCTGATAGAAGCTGGCAGCGCTCTTATTCCAGTATTCGCTTACGCCATTGCTGCTGTCACCGAATGTCTCACCTTCCCAGCCATTGGGTAATGCCTTGTGGGCCACGGGGGTCGGGGTCGTGATGTAGCTCGTAGCATTGTAGGGATGTACGCCGCTGGCGTTGGCGAAGAGGAACTGGTCAATAGTCGCATCGACATTGGCGGCGACGGCGTTCAGCTCTTCAGCTGTCGAGGCAGCGTTGATCTCCGCGATTAAAGAAGTCAGTTCATCCTTGCCCTCGGTGTAGGTGTCGTCGTCGATGTAAGCCTGAACCATGCTGACATAACGTTCCTTACACTGTGAAAGGAGGGTAGCCTTGACGGCATCGAGCTCGCTCTCGGGAATGAATTTCCAGATGAAATCCACCTGTTCCATGGAATAGGTGGCGTTGGGCAGTCCGTCGCCGTCATTGTCCTCCACGACGGTCCAGAAGGCCGATGCGCCCCAGGACGTAGAGGTGGAATTCGTGCCGCGAACAGCAAAATAGCCCTCAGTGTTGAGGTAAAGTGCCTGACGCTCCCAGCCTGCACGGTCCTGCGTACCTACAGCAAGATTGTGTGTGGAGGTGATGACGTTCGAATTGTTACCGCCGTTGGTGAAACACTGCTTTTCTCCGGTAGCGATACGGAATGCTTTGGCTGTGAAGCTTGTTTTTGGTTCGGCGGTGAAGGCATCAGTCTCATCTTTCTGTGACACAGCAAAGACGGCAGCTTTTGTAGCGTCGTCGGTGATGAAGCCGTTGGCCTGCACCAGATAGGTTTTGGAGTTGAACTCGACCGCGATGCCATAGTTACCATCGGCAACGGCATCCAGGGCAGCGTTGTACTGCTCGTCGGTCTGCGCTTGCGCACCGCCCCATGCCATCACTGATAGCACGGCGGCCAGAAGAAGTTTGATTCTCTTCATGTTTGTTAGTAAATTAAGTTAATGGATAATGTGGAGTAAAATAGGTAAACGTTTAGAGATTCTTCGGTTTTCGGGGACAAAATTAAGGATTTGTGTGAATACATGTACAGGAATCGTGTTAAAAAACATTAAACGTACGAAAGAATTATGATTCTGTCCCTTGCCGCTTCCTTCGTTTTCCTGTGTTGTCGCCGGCTGTATCCCCTTGCCGCTCGCGGCAGGTCCCTTTCGGCTTTCTGTCGCCTCCCTTGAGCCTTTCATTTTCTTTCTCAGTGATTTTTTGCCGAAAGTGTTAAGGGTTTTGGGCAAAACCGTTAAGAGATTTTGGCAAAAATGTTAAGGGTTTTGGGTGAAAGTGTTAAGGGTTTCGTGCGAAAATGACTGGGATTTTGAATGACCGTGTCGCGCCTTGCTGTCGGTGGCGCAGGGGTTGAAACGTTAATTGCGGCGTGGTAAGCGTTAAATAGCCCTAAAGAGGAGGCCGGGGTGCAGGCGGAATGGTAATTTTTGCGTACCTTTACGCGCAAAAATTTACTAAAAGATGAATTACAAATGGAACTACGTAGCCCCTTCGCCTGAACGCCAGGCTTCTGCCGAGGCGCTGGCCCGTGCCGTGGGTGTTCACCCCGTGCTGGGTCAGCTGCTGCTGGAGCGTGGCGTGACGACGGCCGAGGGGGCGAAGCGCTTCTTCCGTCCGCAGTTGTCCGAACTGCTGGACCCGTTTCTCTTTCGCGACATGCGTCTGGCGGTGGACCGTCTGAACCGTGCGCTGGGCCGCAAGGAGCGCATACTGGTGTACGGCGACTACGACGTCGACGGCTGCACGGCCGTGGCGCTGGTGTACCGTTTTCTTCAGAAGTTCACGTCGAACATCGATTTCTATATCCCCGACCGCTACGAGGAGGGATACGGCGTGAGCCACAAGGGTGTCGACTTTGCCAAGGAGACGGGTGTGAGCCTGATTATCGTGCTGGACTGCGGCATCAAAGCCGTGGAGGAGATAGCCTATGCCAAGCAGCTGGGCATCGACTTCATCATCTGCGACCACCATGTGCCTGACGACGTGCTGCCGCCGGCGGTGGCCATCCTGAACGCCAAGCGCGTGGACGCCACCTATCCTTACGAGCACCTCTCGGGCTGCGGCGTGGGCTTCAAGCTGATGCAGGCCTTCGCCATGGACAACGGCATCCCCTTCAGCCGTCTGACGCCGCTGCTGGACCTGTGTGCGGTGAGCATCGCCTCGGACATCGTGCCCATTCTGGGCGAGAACCGCGTGCTGGCCTTCCACGGTCTGCGGCAGATCAACTCCAGCCCGAGTGTGGGTCTGCACGCGCTGATAGAGATCTGCGGGCTGACGCAGCACGAGATTTCGATGAACGACATCATCTTCAAGATAGGCCCCCGCATCAATGCCTCCGGGCGTATGCAGAACGGCCGTGAGGCGGTGGCGCTGCTGGTGGAACGCGACCCGGAGCGTGCCCACCGCATGGCCCTTCAGATCAATGCCTGGAACGAGCAGCGCAAGGACCTGGACAAGGAGATGACGCAGGAGGCCAACGACATCGTGGAGCGTCTGGACCCCGGGCACGAGCAGCGTAGCATCGTCATCTACAGCGAAGAGTGGCACAAGGGCATCATCGGCATCGTGGCCTCGCGCCTGACGGAGGTGTACACGCGTCCGGCCGTCGTGCTGACACGCACGGGCGACATGGCTACGGGCTCAGCGCGCAGCGTGCCGGGCTTCGACGTCTATGCGGCCATCGACAGCTGTCGCGACCTGCTGGAGAACTTCGGCGGCCACACCTACGCCGCCGGCTTGTCGATGCGCGTGGAGAACGTGCCCGCCTTCAAGCGCCGCTTCGAGGCTTTCGTGGACAGCCATATCCTGGACTCGCAGATACAGCCCGAGCTGACCATCGAGGCCAAGCTGCAGCTGAGCGACCTCACCCACCGTTTCATGCTGGACCTGCGGCGTTTCGCCCCCTTCGGCCCCGACAATCCCAAGCCTCTGTTCTGCTCGGAGCAGGTCTACGACTACGGCACGAGCAAGGTGGTGGGGCACTTCCAGGAGCATATCAAGCTGGAGCTGATCGACAAGAAGAGCACCAACGTCGTGGGCGGCATCGCCTTCGGGCAGAGCTCGCAGGCCCGCTACATCAAGACGAAGCAGGCGTTCGACATCTGCTACAGCGTGGAGGAGAACAGCCACAAGCGCGGCGAGGTGCAGCTGCAGATCGAAGATATCAGGCCCAATAGCGAAATTGAAAGATTGAAAGATTGAAAGATTGAAAGATTGAAAAGATTGAAAAATTCGTCATTTTACATTTTTCATTTCTCATTTCTCAATTACAAGTAACAGTTGAAGTATCTGTCCATTCTCCAAGAGTACTGGGGCTATAGCGACTTTCGCGGCATCCAGCTCGACATCATCGAGAGCATCGGCTCCGGGCGCGACACGCTGGGTCTGATGCCCACGGGCGGCGGCAAGAGCATCACCTTCCAGGTGCCGGCGCTGGCGCAGGAAGGCATCTGCATCGTCGTCAGCCCCCTGGTGGCGCTGATGAAAGACCAGGTGGGCGCGCTGCGGCGGAAGGGCATCAAAGCCGCTGCCGTGTACACGGGCATGACGCATGAGGAGGTGCTGGTGACGCTGGAGAACTGCATCTACGGCAACTACAAATTCCTATATATCTCGCCCGAGCGCCTCGGCTCGGAACTGTTTCAGGTGAAACTCTCGCACATGCACGTGAGTTTCATCGCCGTGGACGAGGCCCACTGCATCTCGCAGTGGGGCTATGACTTTCGTCCCGCCTACACCCAGCTGGTGCGTATCCGCCAGCTGGTGCCGTCGGCCCCCGTGCTGGCCCTGACGGCCACGGCGACGCCCGCCGTGGTGGAGGACATCCAGCGTCAGCTGCACTTCCGCGCGCCCAACGTGTGCCGGATGAGCTTCGAGCGCACGAACCTGACCTACAGCGTGCGCCGCTTCGACGACTCGAAGGGCGAAGCCGTGGGCGAGGTGCTGGCGCTGCATCCCGGCAGCGCCATCGTCTATACCCGCAGCCGCCGTCTGACGCAGGAGCTCTCCGAGTGGCTCACGGCCAGCGGCGTGACGTCGACCTTCTTCCACGCCGGGCTGACCAACCGCGAGAAGAACGAGCGCGCCGCCGCCTGGCAACGCGGTGACATCCGCGTGATGGTGGCCACCAACGCTTTCGGCATGGGCATCGACAAGCCCGACGTGCGCGTGGTGATACACGCCGACGTGCCCGACTCGCCCGAAGCTTATTTCCAGGAAGCCGGCCGTGCCGGGCGCGACGGACTGCCGGCCGCCGCCGTGCTGCTCTACGACAGCCGCACGGTGGGCCTGCTGCGCCGCCGCATCGACGAGACATTCCCGCCGGCAGACTACGTGGCGCACGTCTACGAGGACGCCTGCTTCTTCCTGCAGATGGGCATCGGCGACGGCGAGGGCGTCGTGCGCAACTTCGACCTGCAGGACTTCTGCGTGCATTTCCGCCATTACGCTACGCGCGCGTACAACGCACTGCAGCTGCTGGACCGCGCCGGCTACATCGTCTGGGGCGACGCCGAAGAGCGCCGCAGCCGCGTGATGATGAGCGTCAGCAAGGAGGAACTCTACAACTACCGCCTCGGCGGCAGGGCCGAACGCCTGCTGGGCCTCATCCTGCGGTCGTACACCGGCGTCTTCAGCGAATATGCCTCCATCGATGAGGACGAACTGGCACGGCAGTCGGGCACCGACGCGGTGACGACGAAGCAGCTGCTCGTCGAGCTGTCGCGCATGCACGTGCTGCGCTACATTCCCCGGACGAACCTGCCCACGCTGACCTTCGCCCGCCGGCGCGTGGACCGCGAGGATATCGTCCTGCCCGACAACGTTTACGCCGACCGCAAGCGCGAGATGCAGCAGCGCATCGAGACGATGGTCGGCTACCTGACCACCGACGAGTGCCGCAGCCGCTATCTGCTGCGCTACTTCGGCGAGACGGACGCCCGCGACTGCGGACACTGCGACAACTGCAGCGGCGAGAAGCCCGTGTTCGACACCGAGGACGTGCGCCGCCGCATCCTCCGTATCTATGAGGAGAAAGGCGAGGCCTTCGACCTCACCGCCCTCCACTTCCCCGACATCCCCGACAGCGTCGTGGCCCGCGTCCTGCATCAGCTGATGGAGGAAGAGCAGCTGCGCCTGCCCCAACCCTACAACGAAATAAAACAAGCGATATGAAAGTCCTCAAGTTTGGCGGATCCAGCGTGGGTTCTGCCGAGAGTATCCTCAATGTGAAACGCATCGTCGAGGCGCAGACGGAACCCGTCATCGTCGTCGTCTCGGCTCTGGGCGGCATCACCGACAAACTGATCCGCACGAGCCGGCAAGCCGTGAGCGGCGACGTGGCCTACCTCTCGTCCTATGCCGAGATGGCCGAACGCCACCATGCGATGATTGATGCCGTGATCCCTGCCGGCGCCGAGCGCGACGCCTTGCTGCGCATCGTCGACAGCCTGCTGGAAGAGCTGCGCAGCATCTTTCAGGGCGTGTACCTCATCCGCGACCTCTCGCCGAAGACGCAGGCCGCCATCGTCAGCTACGGCGAGCGCCTGAGCAGCCGCATCACCTCCACCCTCATCAACGGCGCCCGCTGCTATGACAGCCGCGAGTTCATCAAGACCGAGGTGAAGGGAGGCCGCTCGTTGCTGGCCTCGGAGCTGACGACGCAGCTGGTGAAGCAGACGTGGCAGACGCTGCCGAAGGTCTCGCTCGTACCCGGATTCATCTCCACCGATGCCGAGAGCGGCGAGGTGACGAACCTCGGGCGCGGCGGATCGGACTACACTGCCAGCATCATCGCCGCGGCCCTCGACGCCAGCGTGCTTGAGATATGGACCGACGTCGACGGCTTCATGACGGCCGACCCGAGGGTCATCTCCTCGGCCTACGTCATCCCCGAGCTCTCCTACATCGAGGCCATGGAGCTCTGCAACTTCGGTGCGAAGGTGGTCTACCCGCCCACCATCTATCCCGTCTGCATCAAGGAGATTCCCATCCTCATCAAGAATACCTTCAACCCCGAGGCCCCCGGCACCATCATCAAGAAGGATGTGGCCGACGACAGCCGCTCCATCAAGGGCATCAGCAGCATCAAAGGCACGACCCTCATCACGGTGTCGGGTCTGTCCATGGTCGGTGTCATCGGTGTCAACCGCCGCATCTTCTCGGTGCTGGCAGAGAACGGCATCTCGGTGTTCATGGTGTCGCAGGCTTCGTCGGAGAACAGTACCAGCATCGGCGTGCGCGACGAGGACAGCGACGCCGCCTGTCGCGTGCTCAACGAGGAGTTCGCCAAGGAGATAGAGACGGGCGCCATGTTCCGCATGCAGGCCGAAGGCGGCCTGGCGACGGTGGCCGTCGTGGGCGAGAACATGAAACATACGCCGGGCATCGCCGGCAAACTCTTCGGCACGCTGGGCCGTTCGGGCATCAGCGTCATCGCCTGTGCGCAGGGTGCGTCGGAGACCAACATCTCGTTCGTCGTCGACTCGCAGTATCTGCGCAAGACGCTCAACGTGATTCACGATGCGTTCTTCCTCTCCGAGTACCAGGTACTGAACCTCTTCCTCTGCGGCGTGGGCACCGTCGGCGACTCGCTCATCCATCAGATAGCCCTGCAGCAGGAGAAACTCATGCGCGAGCAGGGGCTGAAACTCAATGTCGTCGGACTGGCCAGCAGCCGCAAAGCCCTCTTCTCGCGCGAAGGCCTGGACCTGAGCCACTACCGCGAACTGCTCGACAACGCGCCCGAGAGCAACGTGCAGCACCTGCGCGACGAGGTCGTCGGCATGAACATCTTCAACTCCGTCTTCGTGGACTGCACCGCCTCGCCCGACGTGGCCGGCCTCTACAAGGAGTTCCTGCAGCATAACATCAATGTTGTCGCGGCCAACAAGCTGGCCGCCAGCTCCGACTATGCCAACTACCACGAGCTGAAGACCATCGCGCAGAAGCGAGGCGTGAAGTTCCTCTTCGAGACCAACGTCGGCGCGGGACTGCCCATCATCCGTACCATCAACGACCTCATCCATTCGGGCGACAAGATTCTCCGCATCGAAGCGGTGCTCAGCGGCACGCTCAACTATATCTTCAACACCATCGCGGCCGACGTACCCTTCTCCGAAACCGTGCGCCGGGCCAAGGAGGAAGGCTACAGCGAGCCCGACCCGCGCGTGGACCTCAGCGGCAAGGACGTCATCCGCAAGCTGGTCATCCTGACGCGTGAGGCCGGCTACCAGATCGAACAGAGCGACGTGGAGGCCGACCTCTTCGTGCCCGACTCGTTCTTCTGCGGCGACGTCGCGGCTTTCTGGCAGTCGCTGCCTTCGCTCGATGCCGACTTCGAGGAGCGCCGTCGCCGCGTGGAAGCCAGCGGCAAGCGCTGGCGCTTCGTGGCCAAGTACGAGGACGGACATGCCCGCGTCGGACTGGCCGAGATCCCGCAGGGGCATCCCTTCTACAGCCTCGAAGGCAGCAATAACATCGTCATGCTCACCACGGAACGCTACCGTGAGTACCCGATGCTGATCCAGGGCTACGGCGCCGGAGCCAGCGTGACGGCAGCCGGCGTGTTTGCAGACATCATGAGTATAGCAAATATATGAAGCACTTAATCATACTTGGTGACGGCATGGCCGACTGGCACGTGCCGGCCCTTGGCGGAAAGACGCTGCTGCAGTATGCCGACACGCCGGCGATGGACTGGCTGGCGGCGCACGGGAAGAGCGGTCTGCTGAAGACGGTGCCCGACGGCTTCCATCCCGGTTCGGAGGTGGCCAACAGCAGCATCCTGGGCTACGACCAGCATGTCGTCTACGAAGGACGCGGCCCGCTCGAGGCCGCCAGCATCGGCGTGGAGCTGCAGCCGGGCGACCTGGCGCTGCGGTGTAACCTGGTGTGCATCGAGGGAGACCTTCTGAAGAATCACTCCTGTGGCCGCCTCGAGACCGAGGAGGGCGACCAGCTGATCCGTTTTCTCAATGAGCATCTGGCCACGGACCGCATACACTTTTACACCGGAGTGCAGTACCGCCATCTGCTCGTCGTCAAGAGAGGCGACAAGCGCCTGAGGTGCACGCCGCCGCACGACGTGCCCGGACAGCCGTGGAAGCAGTTCCAGATTGAGGCCGAAGTGCCGGAAGCCGAGGAGACGGCCGCCTTGCTGCGCGAGCTGGTGTGCCGTTCGCAAGAGCTGCTTCCCCAGCATAAATTAAATAAGGAACGCGCGCGTGAGGGCAAAGACATGGCGTCGAGCATCTGGCCCTGGGGCGGAGGATACCGCCCGCAGATGGTGCCCCTGACCGTGCGTTTCCCGCAGCAGATTCGCCACGGCGCAGTCATCACGGCCGTCGATCTCATTCGCGGCATCGGGCATTACGCCGGCCTCCGGGTGATTGATGTGCCGGGGGCCACCGGCCTCTTCGATACCAACTTCGAGGGCAAGGCGCAGGCGGCCATCGATGCCCTCCTCGGTACCGACCCGGACGCGCCTGCCGGCGGAGAGGATTTCGTCTACCTCCACGTGGAAGCCAGCGACGAAGCCGGGCACGACGGCTCGGTGAGTCTGAAACTTCAGACTATCGAGGACCTCGACCATCGCCTCATACAACCGATCCTGGACAAGCTCGTGCCCCGTTGTCCCGTGTGCATCGCTCTCTTGCCCGACCACCCTACGCCCTGTGAGCACCGCACGCACACGGCCGATCCCATCCCCTTCACCATCTACTGTCCCGGCATGGCGCCGGACCAGGTGCAGACCTTCGACGAGGATGCCGCCAGGGAAGGGGCCTACGGAAGCCTCGAAGGCGACGCGTTCATCGAGCTATTTATGAATCAACAGTAATGGCGTGTCCTATTCATTAACAAATCCTCTATGAATGATCTTTGTCCGTTCTTGCCGTTTCCGGCATTCTTTGCTTCAAGTCCCTGGGGCGTAGCCCGCTACGCCTCTGCGGCCCTGAAACAAAAGCTGCTCGGAAAAAGGCGAAGAACATTCCAAAGCTATTTTACAGAACCCACCTAACAAGAAACGGAAAGTCATGCTCTACTATTCCACCAACCATACAGCTGCGCGCGCTACACTGCGTGACGCCGTCGTCCGCGGTCTTGCCGAGGACCGGGGCCTCTACATGCCCGAAGTCATCAAACAGATGCCCGACTCGTTCTGGAACGAGATGGCCGACCTCTCTTTCCAGGAGGTGGCTTACCGCGTTGCCGATGCTTTCTTCGGCGAAGACGTGGAGGCCGATGCTCTTCGTCGCATCGTCTATGAAACCCTCAGCTTCGATGTACCCGCCGTGCGCGTCGAGGAACATATCTACAGTCTGGAGCTCTTTCATGGGCCGACCCTTGCCTTCAAGGACGTAGGCGCCCGCTTCATGGCCCGGCTGCTGCAGTACTTCCTCCACCCACTCTCCCGTGAGGGAGGGGTAGGGGATGGCCCTGTCGGGGCTTCGCCTGCTGTCAACGTCCTCGTCGCCACCTCGGGCGACACGGGTTCTGCCGTGGCCAACGGCTTCCTCGGCGTGGAGGGCATACACGTCTATGTCCTCTATCCCAAGGGTAAGGTCTCGCCCATTCAGGAGTGTCAGTTCACGACGCTCGGGCAGAACATTACGGCCATCGAGGTGGACGGCGTGTTCGACGACTGTCAACGCCTTGTCAAGAGTGCCTTCATGGACCAGGAACTGAATGCCCACATGCGCCTCACCTCGGCCAACAGCATCAACGTGGCACGCTTCCTGCCGCAGGCGTTCTATTATTTCTATGCGTATGCGCAGATGACCAAGCGCCTGACAGAGGGCCAGTCCCTGGTGGTCTGTGTCCCCTCGGGCAACTTCGGCAACATCTGTTCCGCCCTCTTCGGGCACACGATGGGCCTGCCCGTGAAGCGTTTCATCGCTGCCAACAATGCCAACGATGTCTTCTACGACTATCTGCAGACGGGTGTCTACAAGCCGCAGCCTTCCAAGCAGACGATTGCCAATGCGATGGACGTTGGCGACCCCTCGAACTTCGCACGCATCGTGGACCTCTACAGCCGTACTGTTGTCGGCGATTCCATCGCCGACATTCCCACGGCCGACCCTGCCAAGGTGCACGCCGCCATCACCTCTCTTATCAGCGGCGCCACCTACACCGACGCGCAGATCGCGGAGACCATGCGCGACTGTTACGCCCGCACGGGCTATGTCCTCGACCCGCACGGCGCTTGCGGCTACCGCGCGCTGAAGGAGCAACTGCGGCCCAGCGAGGTGGGCATCTTCCTGGAAACGGCGCATCCGGCCAAGTTCAAGGATACCGTGGATGCCATTCTCGGTATCGACCTTCCCATTCCCGAGAAGCTGCAAGCCTTCATGCGCGGCGAGAAACAATCTCTGTCGATGAGCCGCGACTTTGCGGATTTCAAGGCTTTCCTGATGCAGCGTTAATACCCCCGGAAGAATCATGCTTTCCCTGCTCTTCTCCCTCGTGCTGACGGCGGACACTCTTCAGAGTGCCCCTGCCGTCGCACGTGTGGACACGATGCAGACGGACACCCTGCGCGAGGTGACGGTTCGTCCGCTGAAAGAGCTGCCAACGGTGCAGTTTCCCCTGCAGGGCACCATCAACCTGGGCATTCAACCGCCGCCCACAATCCTGAATATCCTGGAGAAACGCTTCCCGGGTATTCAGGACAAAATCATGCATCCCACGGCCTTCAAGGCACGTCGGCGAGAGAAACGCCGCAAGCGGTGCCTGAAGACACTGGAGGATTACGATAAGGTGAAGACGTTTGACGAACTTCTGCGTGAAGCCTACGAGCGTCAGCAGCAGGAACAAGAGGCTAACCGATGACGCGGTCGCCGCGTTCGCGACCCAGAATAGTCTGTATCTGTTTGATGTCCTGATACTGCTTCATCAGCTCGATGGAGCGTTCCTTGTCGGCCAGCACGGCAGGGTCTTTCATCTGCAGCATGACGGCGTGCATCCGTTCGTCGACAATGGCAAGCTTGTAATCGGTCATCAAGTGGGGTAGGAGGTCCACCAGACGCTCCTCCTCAGGCTTGAGCGTGGTGTCCTTTGTGTGTATCTTGCTGAGCGTAACCGGGTCGTGTCCCAGGTCGTTGGCCAGGGACGCAATCTCGAAGTCGGGATGGTTCTCGAAGTATCGGTCGCAGCGGAAACCAGTCTCGCCAAAGTGTTCCAAAGCTTCTTCAAGGATGCGGCGGTGGAGCGGGCTTCGCATCGTCAGCTCGTCGTCAGCAAGTGAATACTGAATGAATTCCACGACCGTCATCGGTCGCTTCTGGCCGTCCTCGTCCTCGACCTCGCACATCACCTTTTCGCCATGTCGTATCACCATCTGAATGAGCAGCGCTTCGGTCTTGAGGATCTGGGCGTCGTCGCTGTCTTTCTTGATGGAAGAGGCTGACGTCCGCTGGGGAATGGAAATGTACTCTTCGGGCGGCGTCTCGGTCGTCGCGGCAGGAACGTCGTCGGGAGCAGACGTCTGGGGCTCGGTGTCGCCGGTCTGCTGCCGCAAGGCTTCTCGTTCGCGCTCCTTGGCCCGCTCTTCGCGCAGGCGTTTCCTCACCTTCGTCACGGCGCCAGTGATGATGCGTTCCTCGATGGCCAGCATCTGCGACGTCTCTTTCACATAAAAGGTACGTGTGATCTCGTCGGGGATGACCGCCAGGCTGTCCACGATGTTGTTGACCAGTTTGGAGAGCTTGATGGGGTCGCCCTGCGCCTCGGCCAGCAGCAAGTCCGTCTTGAAGCGGATGAAATCGACCTGATGTTCCTTCAGGTAGTCCTGATATTCGGTGGCGGTGTGCTTGCGTGCGAAGCTGTCGGGGTCGTCGCCGTCGGGCAACAGCAGCAGCCGAACGCTCATGCCCTCGGCCAGCAACATGTCGATACCTCGCTGCGAGGCCTTGATGCCAGCCGCGTCGCCGTCGTAGATGACCACGATGTTTTCGGTGAATCGGTGGATGGCGCGTATCTGTTCGTGCGTCAGTGCCGTGCCGCTCGACGCCACCACATTCTCGACACCCTGCTGGTGCATGGCCATGACGTCGGTGTAACCCTCGACGAGGTAGCAGAGGTCTTCCTTCACGATGGCTTTCTTGGCGAAGAAGAGGCCGTAGAGTTCGCGTTTCTTGGAGTAGATGACGCTCTCGGGCGAGTTCTGGTATTTCACCTGCACGCCCTTGGTGCGGCTGTCCAGCACGCGACCGCCGAAGCCGACGACCTTGCCCGAGATGGTGTGTATGGGGAAGATGACGCGGTTGCGGAAGCGGTCGTACGTCTTGCCGGCCTCGTTGCGGATGCAGAGTCCCGTCTTCAGCAGGAACTCCTCGTTATAGCCGGCGGCACGCCCGGCCTGCCACTGGGCATCGTATTTGTCGGGGCAGAAGCCGAGTTGGAACTTCTTGATGAGGTCGTCGCGGAAGCCGCGTTGGCGGAAGTAGGCCAGGCCGATGGCGCGCCCGTCCACGGTGTCGTTCATCTGCTGCTGGAACCATTCGTTGGCCCATTCGTTGACGACGAACAGACTCTCGCGTTCGCTCTGCTCGGCTTTCTCCTCGTCGGTCTGCTCGCGCTCCTTGATTTCGATGTGATACTTCTTGGCCAGGTAGCGCAGGGCGTCGGGGTAGGTCAGCTGTTCGTGCTCCATGATGAAGTGCACGGGCGTGCCGCCCTTGCCGCAAGCGAAGCACTTGCAGATGTTCTTCGAAGGCGATACCATGAACGAAGGCGTGCGGTCGTCGTGGAACGGGCACAGCCCCTTCAAGTTTGCTCCTGCACGCTTGAGGGTGACAAAGTCCGAGACGACGTCCACAATGTTCGCCGCGTCCAGAATCTTATCGACGGTTATCCTGTCTATCATGGTTTGCTCTTGCCTGATATGCCTCTGCCTCATGCTGGAGAAACTCTTGGCACTTTCCAACAGAAGCGCAGGCAAAAAATGGAAGTATCACGGGTGATATTTGAAAGTATCACTGGCGATACAGAGGTGTATCACCGGTGATACTCGTTCGGTTGGGCTAAGAAATATTCCTCGTTACTTGACAGCTTCTCCCTTTCCGTCCTCGGTCAGATAGAAGAGAGGGGCGGGATTGGTCTGTTCCTGCTCGTAGTAATGGAGCCCGCTGTCGTTGGTGCGAGGGTGCCATTCGCCCAGTAGGTTGATCATCTCGGCAGCGGCCCAGATGACAGGTCCATAGCCGTGGGCGGCAGCTGTGCTGACGGGGCGGTAGTAGTAGAACGCGGGGTCGAACGCCATGCCTGTACCTACACAGGTGCCGGCCACCTTGCCTTCTTCGGTGATCTTCGTGCTGATGGCGTGCCACGCGAGTTGTGCCACGCCGCCGTAGGTGATGCCTTCGAGCCATCCCTTGCGGATGGCGTGGGCGATGGAGTAGCAGTAGATGGCCGTGGCGCTGGTCTCGAGGTAGCTGTCCGAGCGGTCGAGCAGCTGATGCCAGAAGCCCTCGCTGGACTGCAGGGCACAGAGACCTGCCACGTGTGCACGCAGCTGATTGAGGATAAACTCGCGGTCGGGATGGTTCTCGGGCAGCATGTCGAGCAGTTCGACGGTGGTCAGCAGTGCCCAACCGTTGGCGCGTGCCCAGTGGTAGGTAGGCTGCTGAGCCAGTCCTTCGACGTAGCCGTGGCGGTAGATTTGCTTCTCGGGCACCCACATGCGGCGGACGATGTTCTTGTACATGGTGGCAGCCTCGTCGAAATATTTAGGGTCGTTGAAGTAGATGCCGGCATAGGCGATGGTGGGGATGCCCATGTACATGTCGTCGAGCCAGATGGTGTTGTGCTGCGGACGATGGCGTGCGAAGGTGCGGTCGGGCAGGCGATACTGTCCGTTCTCCACGAAGTTGAAGTAGTTGTCGATGATGGGAGCGATGGCAAGCTCTTCGTCGACGCGCTTGGATGCTTTCATCATAGCCGTGCACATCGTGCCGCAGTCGTCGAGTGCCCGCGGATGAATGATCTGTTCCATCTGGGCGTCCTCGATGTCTTCCTTCTGGCCGTCGCGCTTCTGGAAAGCAGGCACGGCCTGTGCCAGCAGGCGGAACTGCTTGAGCACGTACTCTTTGTATTTCTGCTCACCGGTGGCTTCAGCGGCATCGAGAAATGCCTGGTAGGTGATGCCCCATTCGTAGCTGCCGATGCGGAAGGCACCTTTTTCTACGATGGCCCCTTCGGGCAGGTTCTGCAGGTCGGTGACTTCGTTGCCGTCCTTGTCGATGATGCGGTGGGGCGTGTTGGCATCACAGTAGTTGTAAACGCGCTCCAGGTCGGCCTTCACCTCGTCGGCGGTGAGTTCGCCGTAAGGTACTTTGTAGTCGGGCTTCAGCAGGTGGAGTGGCGTGGTGGAGTCGTTGATTTCCTCAGCCTGCTGAGAAGGAGTAGAAGTGCAGGCGGAGAGCACAAGAGAGGTGGTGAAAGCCGCAGAGAGCAGCTTGCCGATGTGTTTCATATCTTTAAGAAGTTAATTATTTGATTTCAACTAAATTGTATTTCTTGCTTCCGAGGCCAATCTTCTCGGCATAGTCGGTGATGTAGGTGCCATGCTGGCGGTTGATGCGCTGGATGAGGGGTTTCTCGTCGTCGCCCTCGCTGGCCTTGTGGTTGAACACTTTGTCGAGGCACGCTTGGTCGAGCGCCACCGGGTCGGTGGAAGCCAAAATGCCCATATCCTTGAGCATGGGTTTGGCGGGATGTCCGTCGCAGTCGCAATCCACGCTCATGTTGTTCATCACGTCGATATAAAGGATGTTCTCGCCTCGGCCGAAGTATTCATGCACGCCCTGAGCGGCCGCTGCCATCGACTCGAGGAAGGCGTCCTGCTCAGCGGTAATCCAGTGGTCGCTGCTCTCTCCGGCAGAGTGGATGTACCATTTGCCTGTCGTAGACGCTACGCCGATGCTGGCGTTCTTCAGCACACCGCCGAAGCCGCCCATGGCATGACCCTTGAAGTGTGCCAGGTTGATCATGAAGTCGTAACCGGCGAGGTGATCGCCCACGATGTCATATTTGATGTGCTTGCGATCCTTGACGGGAATGCGCATCGTGCCGAACTCATCCATCATGTCGACGGCGAAGAGGCTGTCGAAACCGTGCTCGTGGATGGTCTGCCAGTGCTTCTTCGGGTCTTGTCGCGTGCCGCCGTAAGCGGTGCAACATTCTACGATGGTGCCGTTGACCTCCTCCACGAGGTTACGGATGAGGGTGGGCTTGAGGTAATGTGGGTTGCCGCCTTCGCCCGTGCTGATCTTCACAGCCACGCGTCCTTTGGCTTCGCGACCGACGGCTTTGTAAATCTTCACCAGGGCTTCGGGCGAGATTTCCTTGATAAAATATACTGTTGACTGAGCGCATACGCCTACTGAAAAGAGCGCAACGATGGCGGTAAAAAGTAGTTTTCTCATTGCTTATGGGATAATTGTTTGCTTTTCTCGCGGCAAATTTAAGAAATAATTTGCAAATAGCATCTCACTTTATCGGATTTTGCATTATCTTTGTGCCATAAAAGTGAAAAATGTGATGAAACATCTCCTTAGTACTTTCTTGTTGTGCTGCGCCATGACAGCAGGTGCAGAAGAGACGGCACGCCTCCATTGGATAGGGCAAGTGCCTGCGAGTGACAAGCCTGTCAGCTTCGGCATCCCTTTCCATAAGGGAGAGATGAAAGCCACCGATGCTTTCACCCTCTCGACGCCTCAGGGCGAGGCTATCCCTGCCGACTTCTGGCCTACGGCGTACTGGCCGGACGGCTCTGTGAAATGGGGTGGCTTTGCCGCCATCGTGCCAGGTGGCACGCAGAGCGTCGTGTTTGAGAAGGCGAAGAAAAAGGCAAAGACGTCCTTGTCGCTCGCCTCGGGAGAGGGCGGTCTGCTTCAGGTACAGGAGAGCGACACTCAGATAAAGGTCTGTTCCAAAGACTTTGCGGCCTATGTCTCGAAAAGGGGAGCCGCCATTCTGGACAGCCTCGTCCTGGGCACGACGCGGGTGGCAGGAGCGGGACAACTCGTCTGCACCACTCAGAGTCAGCCCTATGTGGAAGGGGTCAGCGACATCCGTTTCAAGGACTATGTCAGCCACATCGATAAGGTGGAAGTGGAACGTGCGGGCAACGTGCGTGCCGTCGTGAAAGTCGAGGGTAGCTATCAGCTCGCCTCTTCTGATGGAGTGGCACAACCTTCGGATGCTGCTTCGACGGGAGGAAATGGCGACGGGCACTTTCTGCCCTTCACCGTGCGCCTCTACTTCTACGCCGGCTCGGAGCAGGTGCGCCTCGTGCATACCTTTATATATAATGGCGACCAGCAGAAGGATTTCATACGTTCGCTCGGCATCCGCTTCGAGGTGCCGATGCGCGAGCAGGCTTATAACCGCCATGTGGCCTTTGCTACCCACGACGGCGGTGTCTGGACAGAGAGCGTACAGCCCTTGAACGGCCGCCGTGTGCTGGGTGACGGCAAGGCAGGCGGAAGGTTGCTGTCAGGCAGTTTTCCCGCAGGATATTCCTCTTTCGAGAAGATGCAGGTGGACGGTCTTCGCATTCCCGAGCCTCAGGCTTTCGATGGAAAAGGGCAGGACATGCTTCATCACTGGGCAAAATGGAACACCTATCGCCTCTGTCAGCTGAACGACCAGGGCTATACCGTACAGAAGCGTGCCCACCTGAATAATATGTGGATAGGCACCCACACTGGTCAGCGGGCCGACGGATATGCCTTTGCGGGCGACGTCAGTGGAGGCCTTGGCGTGAGCGTCAAGGACTTCTGGCAGAGCTATCCTGCTTCGCTGCAGGTGGACAGCGCCACTCACCCGACGGCCTACCTGACCGCTTACCTGTGGAGCCCGGAAGGCGGTGCGATGGACCTGCGCCATTACGACAACGTCGCCCATGACCTCAATGCTTCCTACGAAGATGTGCAGGAAGGTATGTCCACCCCCTACGGCATCGCTCGCACCAGTACCCTCACTCTCATCCCCGAGCGCGCCTATCCTGGCAAGGCTGCTATCGCGCAGCGTGCTCGTCAGGCCGCAGAGGATGCACCGCTCGTCTGCACACCCGAGTATCTCCATTCGCGTCGGGCTTTCGGCATCTGGAGCTTGCCCGATCGCAGTAACGAGCGTCGTGCCAAGGTCGAAGACCTGCTGACCGACTACCTCGACTTCTACCGCAAAGCCATCGACGAGCGCCACTGGTATGGCTTCTGGAACTACGGTGACTTCATGCACGGCTACGACCCCGTGCGCCATGAGTGGATGTATGACATCGGCGGTTTTGCCTGGGACAACACAGAGCTGGGCAGCATCTCCTGGCTTTGGTATTCTTTCTTGCGCACGGCACGCCCCGATGTGTGGAAGATGGCTGAGGCCATGACACGCCACACGATGGAAGTCGACGTCTACCACATCGGCCCGTATGCAGGTCTCGGTTCCCGGCATAATGTCAGTCACTGGGGGTGCGGCGCTAAAGAAGCACGCATTTCGCAGGCCGCGTGGAATCGCTTCTACTATTATCTGACTACCGACGAACGCACCGGCGACCTGATGACCGCCGTCAAGGATGCCGACCAGATGCTCTACACCATCGACCCCATGCGCCTGGCCCTGCCGCGCGAGAAATATCCCTGCACCGCACCCGCTCGTCTGCGCATCGGCCCCGACTGGGTGGCGTATGCCGGCAACTGGATGACAGAATACGAACGTACGCGCAATGTGAAATACTTGAAGAAGATACAGGCAGGCATGAAGAGCATAGCAGCCTTGCCGCATGGTATGTTCACCGGGCCGGGTGTCCTCGGCTACGATCCCGCGACAGGCATCCTCAGCTACGAGGGCGACACTTCGATTATTTCCACCAACCACTTGAAGTTCATCATGGGAGGCTTTGAGCTGATGCACGAGATGCTGGATATGGTGCCCGACAAGAAGTTCGAGGCTTGCTATCTCGACCATAACGCCCGCTACCATAAGGTGTCGACAAACAAGTTCCGCATCAGCCGCCTAAAAGGCTATGCTGCCGCTAAGCTGGGCGATAAGGCCCTGGCCGAAGAGACTTGGCGAGACATGTGGGAGTACAGCCGCCCGATGCAGCATTACCGTTTCGAGCCGAAGCAACTCCTACCGCCCGAGGTGCCGCAGCCGCTCACGGAGAGCGCCTCCACGACCACCAACGACTGCGCCTTGTGGAGCCTCGAAGCTATTTATCTGCAGGAAGTGATTCCGCAGGAATAATCATCAAATTATCCATCGGAGAAACCCAAAGACTTTTATCAGGAAAATGAGAACGCGAAACAGTTTTCTATTGCTCATAGCATGTTTTTTGATGCCAGCGTCCTATGCTGCTGCCAATGAAAGAGCGGAAGAGAAGGAACAGGGCTTTGATGCATTTACGATTTCCGTCACCAATCCTCTGGCCACCGACCGTCGCGACGTTCCCGTGGTCGTCAATCTCAGCAAGGCGCTTGGGCGCAAGGCTACAGGTATCCTTTCGGCCGAGGTGATAGCCCTGTCCCCTTCCAAAGGCGTTACCCGTCTCCGTCCTGTCGAGAAGGGGCAGAGCGGAAAGGTTCTTCCCTCTCAGCTCGACGACCTCGACGGCGACCTCATCGTCGACGAACTGGCCTTCGTTGCCGACATCCCCGGCCGGAGTACGGTCAATTTCAGCGTGCGCTTCTCAACCGTCGCTCCGCAAAAAGAGTATGCTCCACGCACGGCGGCCTTTATGAAAGTGTGGGACCGCAAATACCGCTATCCCTACATCAACAGCATCGAATACCAAGGCCGCAATGAGCCCCTCGCCACCTACGATGCTATCTATGGGCACGGCGCACAGTGGGAATCGGAACTTGTCGGTTTCCGCGTTTACATGGATCATCGTCAGAGTATCGACATCTACGGCAAGCCGACGCCTCAACTCGTCCTGGACCAGACCAATTTCTATAGTACCCGTGAAGATATCGCCGCCGGACGGGGATGCGACATCCTCTTCGCCGGTCCCAGCGTGGGCGCAGGCTCTTTCCGTGGCTTTGTCAACGGAAAGCCTACGTATGTAGACAGTGTCGAAGCGCGTGGACAACGCGTTATCGCCAGTGGTCCTGTGCGCGCCATTGTGGAGGTCACCGACCGCAACTGGCTCTATCGCGGCAAGACGCTGCAGATGCGTCAGCTGTACACTATCTATGCCGGCCACCGCGACGTACAGGTCGATGTCCGTCTGTCGGGCGCCGGCGTGAACGACGAAATGTTCTGCACAGGCGTTCAGAAGTTAGAGATGGACAATGAAGGCTTTGTCCGTGCCGAAGGTCTTGCAGGCTCTTGGGGACGTAATGTCCCCGACAAGGCCGCTGAGGATCTCGTCGAGGGCGTAGGCTTAGGCGTCTATGTGCCTGCAGCCTATCTCTCCGATGTCAAGGAGGACGATTATAACTACCTGACGCTGCTCCGTCCGTCCAACGGACGCATTCGCTACTGGCTGTCCATCTGTGCGCTGATGGAGCAGGACGGCTTCAAGAACGCAGCGCAGTGGTTCGGCTGGTTGACGCAGTGGAAGACAGAGTGCGACCATCCCTGTCTTGTGAAGACGAAGCGGAACCTTCCCAGAAAACTATAGATGAATCTCTTTCAATAACGATTGATTACCCCCATGTTAGGAACTCCCGAAATTATCCTCATCGCCATCGTGGTACTCTTGCTCTTTGGCGGTAAGAAGATTCCCGAGCTGATGCGCGGTGTCGGCAAGGGCGTGCGTAGCTTCAAGGACGGCATGAACGGCGTCGACGAACCGTCGGCGAAGGCCAGCGATGCTCAACCCGAGGAGAAGAAGTAAGCCATGGAAGAACAGATGACCTTTTGGGATCATCTTGACGTCCTGCGCGGCAGTCTCATACGAATGTTGGTGGCGACGCTGCTGATGGCTATCGTCGCTTTCTGCCTGAAGGACGCCCTCTTCCGTGTGGTGCTGTGGCCGTGTCGGAGCGACTTCCCCACCTATGAGCTACTGAATGCCTCGCCCTTTCACCTTCGTCTCATCAACACGGAGCTGACAGAGCAGTTCATGATCCACATGAAAGTGGCGCTTGTAGCAGGACTGCTGACCGCCTCGCCCTACGTAGTGTATGTTCTCTTCCGCTTCGTCTCCCCCGCTTTGTATGCGCACGAGCGGCGTGTAGGCCTACGTCTGGTTGCCTCGTCCTACGGCATGTTTGTCGTCGGCGTCGTCCTGAGTTATTTCCTGCTCTTCCCACTGTCTGTCCGCTTCCTGGCCACCTACAGCGTCAGCCCCGACGTGTCTGTGCTGCTCTCGCTGACCAGCTATGTCGACACGCTGCTGTTGTTCTCGCTACTGTTCGGCATCGTCTTCGAGATCCCTGTCGTTTCGTGGCTGTTGGCACGTTTCGGAATGCTGAGATCAGAGTGGATGAGCCGCTATCGACGACATGCCATCGTGGCCATTCTCGTCGTCGCCGCCGTGATTACTCCCACGGCCGACATCACGACGCTCCTCGTTGTCTCGCTGCCCATCTGGCTGCTCTACGAGGCCAGCATCGGTATCGTCCGCGCGACGCAGTCGGCCCCTTCGCAAGAAACACAAAAATAACACTATTCAAAACGATATGCTAAGAAAGATTCGTATCACCCTTGCCCTCGTCAGTTTCCTGTTGCTGACGTGGCTCTTCCTGGACTTCACCGGCACGGCCCACCACTGGGTCGGATGGCTGGCCAAGATTCAGTTCCTCCCCGCCGTGTTGTCCATGCATGTCGCCGTGGTCATCGGCCTGCTGTTGCTGACCCTTCTGCTGGGTCGCATCTACTGCTCCGTCGTCTGTCCGCTGGGCATCCTTCAAGACCTTCTCGCGCACGTGCGCCCGCGTAAAAATAAAAAGGTAGGTCGCTACAGCTATTCGGCCGAGGTGCGCTGGCTGCGCTATCCCGTGCTGGTGCTGTTCCTCGTGGCCCTGGTGGCGGGCGTCGGCTCGCTGGTGGCCTTGCTGGCACCTTATAGCAGCTTCGGTCGCATTGCCTCCAACCTCTTCCAGCCACTCTATGAGATGGGCAACAACGTGCTGGCCGACATCGCTGCCCGTCACGATAGCTACACCTTCTACCACGTCGATGTGTGGATCCGTAGCCTGCCCACCTTCATCATCGCTGCGGTCTCGCTGCTGTTGCTGGCCGTCCTCGCGTGGATTGGCGGTCGCACCTACTGCAACACCATCTGCCCTGTGGGCACCCTCCTCAGCTTCGTCTCGCGTTTCTCGTTTCTGAAGATTCGTTTCGACGAGGCGAAATGCCGCAACTGTTCGGCTTGCAGCAAAGCCTGTAAGGCCGCCTGCATCGATTTCCAGACGCACCATGTGGACGCCTCCCGCTGTGTCGTTTGCGGCAACTGCATCGAGAGCTGTAAGTTCGGAGCGTTGAAGTATGCCCCCTCCGCCAAGGGCCGGAAGACAGACTCCCAGGCGCAGGCGGGTCCGGACTCCGCCTCTCGCCGCGCCTTCCTCATCGGCTCAGCCCTCGCCACCACCACCGCTGCGCTGGCACAGGTGAAGGCGAAGACCGACGGCGGCCTTGCCACCATCGAGGACAAGGTGGCCCCCGAGCGTCAGACGCCGCTGACGCCTCCGGGCAGTCTCTCGGCGCGGCATATGGCGCAGCACTGCACGGGCTGCCAACTCTGTGTGGCGCAGTGCCCCAGCCAGGTACTGCGTCCGTCGACAGGCCTGCTCACGATGATGCAGCCTACGATGTCGTACGAGCGCGGCTATTGCCGCCCTGAGTGCAACCGCTGTTCCGAGGTGTGTCCCACAGGCGCCATCCGCCCCATCCGTCACGAAGAGAAATCCAGCATTCAGATAGGCCATGCCGTGTGGGTGAAGAAGAACTGCGTCGTGATAACCGACGGCGTAGCCTGCGGCAACTGTGCCCGCCACTGTCCTGCGGGAGCCATCCAGATGGTGCCCCTCGACGCCGATGATCCGCTCAGCCCCAAGGTGCCTGCCGTCAACGAAGCCAAGTGCATCGGATGCGGCGCCTGCGAGCACCTCTGCCCGGCACGTCCCTTCTCGGCTATCTATGTCGAGGGTCACGAGGTGCACAAGGAAGTGTGAGGGAAAATTGAAAGATTGAAAGATTGAAAAATTGAAAGATTGAAAGATTGAAAAAATGAAGATTGAGATAATTGAAAGATTGAAGATGTGGAAATGGGGATGAGAATTGAAGATCATGCAGAATAATAAGACAATATAAGCAGTATAATAATATACAGAATAATAAGACAATAGAGATATGGATAAGCAACTTTCCCGCCGTAACTTCCTGAAATACCTGGCCGGCGGTGCTGCGGCAGCCGTGCCGGCATCGGCGTTCCTCGCTTCCTGCAGGCGTGCTGCCGCGCCTTCGACGGAAGCCGAAGGTGAGCACATGACCCTGCGCACGAATCCCAATACGGGCGACCGCGTCTCGCTCCTCGGCTATGGCATGATGCGTCTGCCGCAGTTGCCCGAAGGCACGCCCGACGACGCCGTGACAGGACCCTTCGACCAGGAAATGATCAACCGCCAGGTCGACTATGCGCTGGCGCACGGCGTCAACTACTTCGACACGTCGCCCGTCTACTGTCGCGGCCTCTCAGAGCGCTGCACCGGCATCGCCCTGAAGCGCCATCCGCGCCAGAGCTACTACATCGCCACCAAGCTCTCCAACTTCGATACACGCTACTGGGCGCTCGATGCCTCGAAAGAGATGTTCGAGAACTCGCTCCGGGAGTTGCAGACCGACTACATCGACTACCTGCTGCTGCACAGCACGGGCGGTGGCGGTCGCGACCCCGAGACGGGCGAACAGCTCAGCGGTCTGGAGGTCTGCCAGCGGCGCTTCATCGACAATGGCGTACTCGACTGGCTCACCCAGGAGAAGGCTGCCGGGCGCATCCGCAACCTCGGCTTCTCGTGGCATGGCGACTACCGCGCCTTTGAGCTGCTGCTGCGCCTGCACGACGAAGGCCGCTACCACTGGGACTTCTGCCAGATCGAGCTGAACTACCTCGACTGGTTCTACGCCAACGAAATCAATTCCAGCAACGTCGATGCCGTCACACTCTACGGCGAGCTGCACCGTCGAGGCATCCCGGCCGTCATTATGGAGCCTCTGCTGGGCGGGCGTCTGGCACGTGTGGCAGACGATATCGCCGCCGAGCTGAAGCAACGCGATGCCGAGGCCACCATCGCTTCGTGGGCCTTCCGCTTTGCGGGCACGCCCGAGGGGGTGCTCACCGTGCTCTCCGGAATGACTTACATGGAGCACCTGCAGGAGAACGTGGCCACCTATTCGCCGCTGCACCCCATCAGCGACGAGGAGAACGACTTCCTCATGCACATCGCCGAGCTCATCTACGGGCAGAAAGAGATTCCCTGCACCGCCTGTCAGTACTGTATGCCCTGCCCCTACGGCCTCGACATCCCCGGCATCTTCGCCCACTATAACAAGTGTGTCAACGAAGGCAACACTCCGCAGAGCAGCGGTTCGCCCACCTACCGTCGGCAGCGCCGTGCGTTCCTCGTGGGCTACGACCGCAGCGTGCCCCGCCTGCGGCAGGCCGACCACTGCATCGGGTGCGGGCAGTGTGCGCCTCACTGTCCGCAGCAGATCCAGATTCCTGAGGAACTCCATCGCATCAGCGACTACGTGGAGCAGCTGCGCCGCGAGGGAGGCTCCCTCTGACGTCTGCGCAAACCACAAAATACGTTAATTTCTCCGTGTCGATTTGCTCTGTACCTCGCTTTTTGCTACCTTCGCAGTTGAAATGGAGAGATGTAAGTTGAGAACCGATCGCTGAAAATGGAACGTGGCGAGCGGCAAGTGCCGTGACAGCTTGCTCCTGAGAGGCCGGTCCGCACGGGCCGGTCGGCGGAGTCGAAGCTGAAAGGCTGGGCCGAAAAAGGCTTCCGGCAGGACGGCAGCACTCCTGGATACTCTTCTGAAAAGTCTCCTAAACGAACTCAAAAAACTCTATATCATCATGGGAAAAGTACTCATCATCGGCGCAGGAGGCGTGGCCACGGTGGCCGCCCACAAGATAGCGCAGAACCCCGACGTCTTTACCGACATCATGATTGCCTCGCGCACGAAGGCCAAATGCGACAAGCTGGCGGCTGCCGTGGAAAAGGCCACCGGCTACAGAGGCATTCAGACGGCGCGCGTGGATGCCGACAACGTAGCGGAACTGGTGGAGCTCTTCAGCACGTACAAGCCCGACATCGTCGTCAACCTCGCCCTGCCGTACCAGGATCTTACCATCATGGAAGCCTGCCTGCAGACAGGCTGCAACTACCTCGACACGGCCAACTACGAGCCGAAAGACGAGGCGCACTTCGAATACTCCTGGCAGTGGGCCTACCGTGAGCGCTTCGAGAAGGCCGGCCTCACAGCCATCCTGGGCTGCGGCTTCGACCCGGGCGTCACCTCCATCTACACCGCCTATGCCGCCAAGCACCACTTCCGCGAGCTGCAGTATCTCGACATCGTGGACTGCAACGCCGGCGACCATCACAAGGCTTTTGCCACCAACTTCAACCCCGAAATCAATATCCGCGAGATCACCCAGAAGGGCCTCTATTGGGAAAACGGACAGTGGGTGGAGACCGAACCCCTGGAGATTCACAAGGACCTGACCTACCCCGAGATCGGACCGCGCGACAGCTATCTGCTGCACCACGAGGAGATCGAGTCGCTCGTCATCAACTATCCCACCATCCGCCGCGCACGCTTCTGGATGACTTTCGGGCAGCAGTACCTCAAGCACCTCGAGGTGATTCAGAACATCGGCATGAGCCGCATCGACGAGATCGAGTACGAAGCGCCTCTGGCCGACGGCTCGGGCAATGCCCGCGTCAAGATTGTCCCCCTGCAGTTCCTCAAAGCCGTGCTGCCCAACCCGCAGGACCTCGGCGAGAACTATGAGGGCCAGACCTCCATCGGCTGTCGCATCCGCGGCATCGGCAACGACGGCAAGGAGCACACCTACTACGTCTACAACAACTGCTCCCACCGTGCAGCCTACGAAGAGACGGGCATGCAGGGCGTCTCCTACACCACCGGCGTACCCGCCATGATTGGTGCCATGATGTTCCTCACGGGGCAGTGGGTGAAGCCCGGCGTGCACAACGTCGAGGAGTTCGACCCCGATCCCTTCATGGAACAGCTCAACCGTCAAGGTCTGCCCTGGCACGAGCTGCACGACGTGGACCTGGAGTTGTAGGCCCCAAGCAAGAAAGACATCATTTTTCCCCCCTTAAATAAACATTATGGCTGATAATGAAAAGACATCGCGTCTGCAAGCTCTGCAGATGACGATGAAGAAGATAGAAAAAGACTTCGGCAAGGGCTCCATCATGCGCCTGGGCGACGAAGCACAAGAGAAGATCGACGTCATCCCCACCGGCAGCATCGCCCTCAACCACGCCCTCGGCGTAGGCGGCTACCCCCGTGGACGCATCATCGAGATCTACGGCCCCGAATCGTCCGGTAAGACCACCTTAGCCATCCACGCCATGGCGCAGGCACAGAAGCAGGGAGGCATCGCCGCCTTCATCGACGCCGAGCACGCCTTCGACCCCACCTATGCCAAGCGTCTCGGCATCAACCTCGAGGAACTTCTCATCTCGCAACCCGACAATGGCGAGCAGGCCCTCGAGATTGCCGACCAGCTCATCTGCTCCTCAGCCGTTGACGTCATCGTCATCGACTCCGTGGCCGCCCTCACCCCCAAGGCAGAAATCGAAGGCGAGATGGGCGACAACAAAGTGGGTCTGCAGGCACGCCTCATGAGTCAGGCCCTGCGCAAGCTCACCGCCAACGTCGCCAAGACCAAGACCTGCTGCATCTTCATCAACCAGCTTCGCGAGAAGATCGGCGTCATGTTCGGCAACCCCGAGACCACCACAGGCGGTAACGCCCTGAAGTTCTACGCCAGCGTGCGTCTGGACATCCGCCGCGTCACCAGCATCAAGGACGGCGACGAAGTCATCGGCAACCAGGTGCGCGTGAAGGTCATCAAGAACAAGGTGGCACCTCCCTTCCGTAAGGCTGAGTTTGAGATCTCCTTCGGCGAAGGCATCAGCCGCACGGGCGAGCTCGTGGACCTCGGCGTCGAGTACGACGTCATACAGAAGTCCGGCTCATGGTTCAGCTACAACGAATCAAAGATCGGGCAGGGCCGCGACGCCGTCAAGCGCCTCCTGAGCGACAACCCCGAGCTCTGCGACGAGATCGAAGCCAAGATCTTCGAAGCCATGCAGAGCAGGCACGGCGAGGAGTGACGCAGCGCCGAGCGAGCGCTGAGGCTCTGCTCAGCGCTGAGTGACGAGTGAAGAACAAGGCTTCCCAGTGAAGGCCGTCGGTCCGTGCAGGACGGGTCTCGGGGGAAGCCTCGTTCTTCGCTCTTTTGTTTTTCCGGACCCGGACCTCCGGTCCCTGCTGCTACAGAAAAACGAGTGGCCGCTCTCTCTGTAAAGAGCCACTTCGGGGAGATGGTTGTCCCCTAAAAATGGAGCGCGGATCAATCTCTTGACACTTTTCAAAAAAACTCTTGGGAGTTTTGGCAAAAACCTTTGGCATTTTTTGCAAAATCTCTTGGCACTTTTTGCTGAAACTCTTGGCACTTTTTGCAAAAACTCTTGGAACTTTTTTCTGAGGCGCCCTTCCTTGTTGTCTAGAAGGCCATTTGGCGCAAGTGTAATGTCCTTCCGAGCCACGGCGAAACTGGCGGGAAGGCGACGCCACCGTGTGCTCGTGGGCGATATGGTTCCTCTGCAGACAAAGAGGAACCGCCATCGGCCCGGAGAGGAGCTGATGGCGGTTCGCTCGGATGAATGTAGAAAGAAACGACTCTGGAGGCTCAGAAGCGGACCTTCTGCGTGCGGACGGTGCCGTCGCGAAGGGTCTCTGTGCGGATGAAGAGTCCCTTCTG
>CAMVFC010000002.1 GCA_947166655.1 uncultured Prevotellaceae bacterium | reverse complement strand
AGCCCCGCCGCCCTCGGCCACCTACGCGCCACCTACACCGACGGCACCGCACCCACCAGCATCACCGTAGAGCGCTCCGCCGCCACCGAAGCCTGGGGAGCCGTACACGCACAGTACCTCACGCCCCTCACCGACGCCTCCGCACACGCAGGCGGACTCACCATCCGCCGCGAGCTGAGCGCCACCACCCCCCGTCTCGGCGACAAACTCACCACACGCTACATCATCACCGCCGACCGCGACTACGAATACGTCTGCCTGCGCGCCGACCGAGCCGCCTGCGCAGAACCCGCAGAAGCCAATTCCGGCTACTGCTACCAGGGCGGACTCGGCTACTACCGCGCCGTCCGCGATGCCCACACCGACTTCTTCTTCGACCGCCTGCCCAAAGGCACCTATGTCCTCGAAGAGACAGCCTTCATCGACCGCACCGGACACTACACCACCGGCCTCTGCCGACTGCAGTGCCTCTACGCCCCCGAATACAACAGCCACACCTCTGCCACCACCCTCAGCGTCAGTGAAGAAAAGCCCACCCCTGCCCCCTCCCGTTAGGGAAGGGGAAGGCTGGTGCGCAGCTTCCGAGCGTTAGCGAGGCTCTCCCCCTGACGGGGTGGACGACCATCGGAACTATTCAGTGTTCCGACAGTGCGGACAGGGGAAAGAGTCTAAGCTGTCTCCCCTTGCGGGGATATTTATAGGAGCCTTTCATTTTTCATTTTTCATTTTTCATTTTTCATTTTTAATTTCTCATTTCTCATCCTCCCTCCTCCCATGCCCCTCCTCCTCCTCACCAACGACGACGGCTACCAGGCCGCAGGCATCCAAGCCCTCGCACACATAGCAGCCACCTTTGCTGAAGTCTACGTCGTAGCCCCCGACGGCCCCCGCTCAGGCGCCGCAGCAGCCATCACCTGCACACAACCTGTCAGCTACAGCCCCCTGCCCCACTCAGGAAAAGACAACCTCCACTTCTTCTCCTGCTCCGGCACCCCCGTAGACTGCGTGAAGCTCGCCCTCGAACAGATTGTGCCGCGGCGGCCCGACCTGCTCCTCAGCGGCATCAACCACGGCGACAACGCCAGCGTCAGCGTCCACTACAGCGGCACCATGGGAGCCGTCTACGAAGGCTGCATGAAGGGAATCCCCTCCATCGGACTCTCGCTCTTCCTGCAGCGAGGACAGCGCTACGAAGACCACCCTGTCAGCGACGACACCCTCGCCGCCATCGCAGCCCTCTGCCAGCGCGTTCTGCAGCACGGACTGCCGCAGGACATCTGCCTCAACGTCAACCTACCCGTGGCGCACAAGTTCCGCGGATGGCAAGTCTGCCGACAGGCACGCGGGCAGTGGAGTGCCGAGTGGGTCAGCGCCACCCACCCCTACGGCCAACGCGCCTTCTGGCTCACGGGCACCTTCACCGACCTCGAGCCCGATGCCAACGACACCGACTTCTCTGCGCTCCGCTCCGGCTACTGCTCCGTCGTTCCCGTCACCGTAGACACCACCGCCCACAGCGCCCTGAAAGAGATACAGAATCTCATATAGCCTCCTTCAATATTCCAACAACATGAAATACTACCTCATCGCAGGCGAAGCCAGCGGCGACCTCCACGCCTCCCATCTCATCACAGCCCTCCGTCAGCAAGACCCCCAAGCCCAGTTCCGCGGCTTCGGAGGCGACATGATGCAGGCCGCAGGGATGACCCTCGTCCGCCACTACCGCGACCTCGCCTTCATGGGAATCGTCGCCGTCGTTCTCCACGCACGTACCATCTTGGCAGGTTTGCGGCAGTGCCGTGAGGACCTTGTCAGTTGGCGCCCCGACGTGGTCATCCTGGTCGATTACCCTGGCTTCAACCTCAAGATCGCCAAGTTCGTTCACGACTGGTGCGACCCTGCCACGGGACAGCGCGGCCTCTGCCCCGTCTATTACTATATCGCCCCCAAGATCTGGGCATGGAAAGAAAGGCGTATCAAGGAGATACGTCGCAACGTGGACGAGCTCTTCTCCATCCTTCCCTTCGAAATAGATTTCTTCGAGAAGAAACACCACTACCCCATCCACTACGTCGGCAACCCCACCGTGGACGAAGTGGCCGCCTTCCAAAAGAAGAAGGAAGAATCAGAGTCACCTTCAAGCCCTGAAAGACAATCTGATTCTTCATCCTCCATTCCTCATCCGTCATCCTCCATTCGTCATTCGTCATTCGACATTCGTCATTCATCCCCCTCCATTCGTCATTCGTCATTCGACATTCGTCATTCATCCCCCTCCCTCCCCTTCATCGCCCTGCTCTGCGGTAGCCGCACACATGAGATTCGTGACAACCTGCCTCGGATGCTGGCAGCTACCGAACACTTCACCGACCACTACCGCCTCGTCATCGCCGGAGCGCCCAACATCCAGCCCGAGCTCTATCAGAAATATATGGGGAACTACAAGGTGGAAGTCGTCTATGGACAGACCTTTGACCTCCTGTCCCATGCCACGGCAGCCCTCGTCACCTCCGGCACCGCAACCCTGGAAACAGCCCTCTTCCGCGTGCCCCAGGTCGTATGCTACTTCATGCAGTTCCGTCACCTCGTCTCTTTCCTGCGTCCCCTGGTCATCAAAGTCCCTTATATCTCCCTCGTCAACCTCATCGCCGGCAAGGAAGTGGTACCAGAACTCGTCAGTGAGAAGATGAACGCCAAGACATGTCGCGAGCACCTGGCCACCATCCTCCCCGGCGGCAGCCGACGCGAAGAGATGCTACGCGGCTACGAGGAGATGGCACGCCGTCTCGGTGCCACCGGTGCGCCGCAAAAGGCCGCCAAAGAAATGATTTCCTGCCTGAAGAAAGGCAAATAGTTGGTGCCTACTCATCGTTGTCAGCACCTTACATCGCTTCAGGCATAGAGAAAAATTCTGATTTCCTTAAGCTATCAGTGTCGTATCACCGGTGATACGAAGCTGTATCACTAATGATACGAAGCTGTATCACTGGTGATACGGCCCCTATTTCCTTGCCGTTTTTCTCGTTTCTCACTAAAGAGAAACACACCTTTTGCAAGAAAAAATTCCCCAAGGGAATGCCCCTTCCGGCAAAACTTTCCGTAATTTATGTTAAAACCGTCACCTTTTCACCCCATCCGTCACCCCATCTGTCACCACTTATCCAATTGTACTTCAATATATTGTCTCGAAATGTGACGGTTTGACAGTTCTTTTGGGCAAAAACACAGAGAGGAAGGTAATTCTCCAAGCGGCTGCAGAAACCACTGATGGCGCATCGTCCTTCATCCCTCATCTTCACCGCCCAGTCATAGCACTTCAGCACCATTTCCACGGGAATGGTGCTTGATGCTAAGAATGCAGTCTTCGGCAGCTTCAAGAGCTCTTTATTGCCAAGATAAACAACATTATTCATCTGTTTAGGCTTGGTTCAGTTGTTATTAGTTATCTTTTACAAACCAAATGATAACTTTGTCTTCCTTAATGTGTTCTCTCCAACGGTGTATGCATAGCAGGCAACAGGCATGAATTGCAAGTTCCCGTATGACATTTTCTTCATTCCAAATTCGGAGACAGAAGTTACTAATGCATAAGATAAATCATTCTTTTTCATGAATGATTCCAAAGATTTCAGTTCTTCATTTGGATGAAAAAAAGGTTTGTCCGTCCACTTTACTTCGACGGCCCAATCTGGCTTTTGTCGAGCAGAGTTGATGCCCACGATATCCACTTCGCCCTTTTTCTTGCCTTCATTCCAATTTGCATAAGCGATATTTACGTTTCTGGGTATCCATTGGGCATAAACTGCAGTCTCTACCATATTCCCGATGAATTCATCTTGCTCGTCTATGGGCTGAAAAAGAGCGCAGCGTAATGATGGATTTGTCAGATATAATTTGAAAAGCATTTCTCGCTTATAACTTTTTGCCGTGTCATCCGATCTTCGAATTTTTCGGATGAGAAAAGCAGCTTCAAGATACTCTATATATTTTCGAAGTGTATCTTTCTTCACACCAGAGTCCTTTGAGAGACCTTCGTATGAGAATTGAGAACCTGAATGATAAGCAATCATTGTAAATAGTGAGTTCAACTCTTGAACATCAGTGATGCCATACAGACTTGGCAAATCCCGTAGAAGCACTTTGTCAATGATATCATGTCGAATGAATTGGCTCGGATTTTCTTGAAGTTTAGTTGAAAAAACGACTTCCGGATATCCGCCATAATTAATGTAATCTATAAAAAGTTTGTTTAGTAGTGAAATATCTATTGTGGAATTTCCTCTAATGGTGGAGCTTCCCGTCCATTCCATTTCGCATGGATATAGAAGATTAGAATAATCCTTCAAGTGAACATATTCATAAAAGGTCAAGGGCGGTAAGTTGAAATCAGTAAATCTTCCTGCGCCACTCTCGTCGCTCCTTTTTTTCAACTCCGCAGCCGCAGAACCTGAAGCCACAAATTTTACGTTGTAATAAGTGTCAACCAATGTCTTTAAATGTATTTCCCATTCCTTCAAGTATTGAATCTCATCAAAGAATACATAAAACTGTTCTGTAGTGTTGTTGTCTTTGCCCAATGCTCTCTTAGCTAATACGAAAAGCTGTTCAAGAGGTATTTTATTGTATATTGGCGTTTCAACAGAAATATAAATAATATTCTGTGACGGTACTCCATTGGCTAAGAGCCTTTGAATCATATGGTAAATCATCACAGTCTTGCCAACGCGGCGAGGCCCCATAAGGATGATGGCTCGTCGTATATCTATATCTTCTACTAATGGATAGAAAAAATCGAGATACAGACGTGGCTGCATTTTAGCATAAAAAGTGGCTATTTCCTTTTCAGTCCACCACGGATTATCTAATCTTAATCTTCCGATAATCTGTTTTTCTAATAACTCGTTGTACTGCATATTCTTTGTTTTTGCGCCGCAAAGATAGCGCATTTATACTTAATCTCCAATTTTTCGTCGAAATAAAGTGATTAAAGTCTTCTTAATTTGCCGTCACTTGCCTTTTTTGATAGGATTCAAGACTTTTTTATTATCAAATCGGAAAAATATCCCTCGTTTACACATTAAATATCCATCTTTTAAGCTTTGTATATCAGTTACTTGTAGCAACAATTCCGATTAAGCAGATTTAAACCTGCTTAATCGGAGTTATTACCTATATACCGCGTTGGATTGCAGTTCAGGTGGGAAGGGTTCAGAGGTCCTGCTCTTTTTACTCCTCATTCAATTCATCGCCCATACGATATTTGATGTCGTAATTCTTGAAGTGTCCACTCGAACTTGTTCGCTCATTCTTCAGGTTTGAAGCGTCTCTACGAGCCGAGCGCGAACGCAGTGAGTCTTGAGAAGCGGCAGGGCCGAGCGGATAATGAAATCCAGCTCTTCTTCCGTTATACCATAGAGGTGATAGATGTGGCAGACGACTCCCTCCATCCCATTCCGGCTTCCCTTCCTCAATCCTCAATCCCAAATGATAGTGGTCGGAGCTGCACTGGAGGTCATTGGCCCAAAACCGAAGTGAGCCGTTGGCTGTCAGGAACACATAACCTCACCCTGGCGACCCTTTATAAAATCTCGGTAGCTCTTGGTCAATATCTCATCATGATTCCAAGACATCAGTCCTATCATGTCTATCAGGTATCTGTTCCTGTAGTAGCGGAGGCAGAAAGGGAATATGCTTAATCAAAACGCTCTGTTTTCCTATGGACAGAAGCCTCTTTTAGATAAAGAAGATACTCTCTCCATTGTTTTTACTCCTTCATCACCAAAGCCTGCAACTCACGTTCATAGGAATAGTTGACAATGCTGCCGTCAATGAACCTGGCGATAGTCTCACGAATGATAGGTAGTGGTACCACGAACCACTCTTCCGGTTTTGCATAGCCAACTCCCACTTGAAACTGTGCCGTGTGGAAGAAAGTGTGAATCAAGTATTCCAATTTATGCACATTGACGTTATACACCTTATAGGTGCAGACGATCTCTACATCAGCCATGAGATAGGTGCTCTCGTTACGAGCATTACTGATGCGCTGTTCCACAGTTGTGGCTGTGAATCCAATCTTGTAGAGATTCTTTACTGAAGCTATCCGCTCGTCCGTTGACAGGGAGCGAAGCACATAAATCCATCCCTGTGCCTCATCCTCGTCCGAGACATCTTTTCCTGACAAGGCATCCAGTTCATGTCCGTCGTTCGGTTCTGTGATGACATAGCCGTTTCGAGTAATGTTTTTGCCGATGGTTCGGAAAAGGATATTTGACTCCGTGCCATCTTCGTAGATGACACGCGAGCGTCCGTCCTTACGCACACGATCCTTTATTTGTCTTTGTGCCACGTCCAGCTCTTCGATATACCCCATTTGTCCGTCGGCGATGAAGAATTTTTTCGCCTGCACATTGTCTTCTTTATAGCCCACCAGAGAGCGCCGTCCATCTCTCAAGTCCTTATGTACTTGTGCAAACAGATGGGCATAGTCAGCGAAGTTGGCACACGTTTTCCGCTGGGCCACTTCATCGGTCTGATTCCTTTTACTCCTGCCACGTCTGACCGCTTCTGGCAAGTCAAACAGTTTCTTTTCAGCCTCGCTAATCTCAAAGATGGGATCACTGAGGATATCTTCAAGTTCCTTGTCAATCATCATACACCGTATCTAGAAGTCCATACTCATCATTTGCTCTCAGCAGTTCGCGTCTGCGGTCATCTTCAATGATGCCCTGCAGCCGCCTTGCCAACAACCATTCCGAGCGGTTGCGCTTGTCCATCTTAGGTACTGCGCCACCATGCGCGCTACTCCATTGGCATAGTTCCTGAAAGCCCACCCTGACCACTTCATCCTCTGTAGGCCTTGGAGCGCGAGGATGAACGTTGGCAAACAGCGGGTCAGCAAATATCTGCAATAAATCCTTAGGCCATTCCATATCGTCTATTTCTTTTTACGTTTGTTTTCGGGCATATCCAATCCTAATTCGTACCTTATCTTATAATGCTTCAGAATGCGGATGGCCTCTGCCATACGACGCACCGTCGGATCGGGGTCTTTCAGCGTCGGCAGCTCGCTGTGTTCCTTTCGCCACTCTTGGAACACCTTGAGATAGATGCGTTTGGCCTCGTCAATGCCCATGTTGATTTTCTTGTCCTCAATGGCATCCTGAATGGCGCGCAGCACGGGGGCATCAATCTCATTGGACATAATCTCGTAGGCACGCTGGAAAGGATTCACGGCTTCTATCAGATTGATGTTCAAATCATCTATATTGATAAAGGTATTCGCAATCTTCACCAAACGACTGCCCTCCCGATTCTCCGCGTCCTCCACGACATCCTTCCCCTTCAGCACAAAGTCCAGTACCACACGCTGGCTGATGGCTTCCACCTCCTCTTCTTCCAGCTCTGGATGCAGTTCCTCCACAATCTTCGGGACATACACCTTATTGATGATTTCTGGTGCCACGCCCTCTATGGCTTCGTGGATCAGCGGGTGTTGCAAGATGCCCGCTTTCAGCTCGTCCAGGTCTTCTTCGACAATCTGTCGTGCGCGCTCCGTCCCGAGTGGCTTCAATCCTTCCACCACAATTCTGCGCCGTGGATCGGCATCGCCTCCCTCGTTCTCTTCATGGGTGGTCTTGAAATTCCACTTGGGAGCCATCACTTGTTCCATGAGCAGCGAAGCCGTAATAGCTTTCAGCATGTCGTTCACCGCCACCACCACGTCATCCTGTGTCTCGTCAGGTGCAGCGATGAGATTGGTAAACTGTGCCTGTTCCTTGCCCTCGCTGTCGCGTGTGCAACGCCCGATAATCTGCACTATTTCCGTCAGCGAACCTCGCACGCCGATGGTCAGGCAGTGCTCGCACCACTCCCAGTCGAAGCCCTCCTTGGCCATGCCCATGGCGATGATGATGTCCACATCATCGCGACTCTTCATCTTCTGAAGATATCCCATTACCGGTGATTGATTCTCCGGCGACACCAGGTCAGCTACTTTCAGCAGCCTGCCGTCCTTGGTGAGCACGGTGACGATATGCGTGTTGTAATCCTCATCCACGCGACTGCCTATCAAGTCTATGATTTGCTTCAGCTGTTCGTATTTGTCGTACGCGCCTGCAGCCCTGGAATTCGTCACAGGGATGTGTATCAATGTCTTCTTCCTCGTATCCAGCACCTTGTGAAGTGCCGACAGATAGTGGCCACGATAGAAGTGATACCCCAATCCCAGGCACCGGAGATAACGGTAGCCGTTCAGCTGGTCGTAATAGGTGAACTGCACCGGCGTGAAACGCGCCTGGTCCTCCTGTCGCAGCACGGGCATGCCATCGCCCCTGAAGTACGAGCCCGTCATGGCCAGGATGTGAGCATTCGTTCGGTTCATCAGGCGTCGCACCACCTCTCCAAGGCCGTTGTCTGCATCGGCAGAGGTGTGATGGAACTCATCGATGCCGAAGAAGAGGTCATTCAGTTGCTCATCGGTCAGCTCTTTCAGCGCATAACGCAGCGTAGCGTGTGTACACACCAGCGTGTGCGCCGAGGCGTAGTCCGTCACGAACTCTTTGAATCGCTTCACCTTGTCTTTCTCATTCTCCACGTCGCAGAGGTTGAAGTACGGCGACACGCTCCAGTCGGCATAGAAGCCATATCGCTTCAACGGCGTAGGCAGGAAGCTGCGTCCGATACTCTTCTCAGGCACCGCCACAATGACTTTTCTGATGCCCTGATAGGCCAGCTTGTCCAGGGCCACGAACATCATGGCCCTCGACTTTCCCGAGGCAGGCGGAGCCTTCACTAACAGGTACTGCTCCGTGCGTTGTTCATACACGCGGGCCTGCATCTCGCGCATTCCCATTGCGTCGGTATTTGTTGACCGTCCCGTCTGTTCATACGTGATGGTCATTTGGTCGTTTTGGTAGTTCTCGTTCTGTGTCATAGCGTTGAAAATGGCTCATCACAGAGCCTCTTTATCACTTTTTAGGGTTATTTCTTTGGATGAGAATATTTTTGTACTTACTTTTGCAATCGAAAAAGAAAAAGATGGAATCATGACAGCATTACAACTTAACGCAGAATTGTTTCGCGAGCTGAGCATCATCGCAGAAGATGAGAGCCTGATGCAGAAGGCTGTGAAGTACCTCAAGAAGCTTTCAGCCAAGAAGCAGGCGATGGACGAGACAGAATATCTCATGTCCTCACCGACCATGGTCGAAATCCTTCGCCAGGGCGAAGAAGACATTAAGAATGGCCGGGGCAGGGTTGTAAAGCTTGAAGACCTATGGAAATAAAACTGATGCCCCAAGCCGAGGAGGACTTGGCATATTGGAAAGCTATAGGCGACAAGCGCATCATGAAGCGCATCACAAAGCTGCTTGCCGACATCCTTGAGCATCCCTTTACTGGAATTGGTAAGCCTGAGCCTTTGAAGGGAGTGTTGCATGGTCTTTGGAGCCGCCGCATCACCGATGAACATCGCTTGGTATATTCCGTTAGCGATGGCATGATTTACGTCTTTGTGCTTTCTCTGCGTTTCCATTACTCCAAATAGTAGCTCCTTCACTTCTTCTTCATCTTATCGTACAACTTCAGTAGCAGTTCCAGACGTTCGTTCTCGTCGCGGAAGGGTTGCGGCCGGTAGCAGTTATCCACCAGCAAGTCCAGCTGATGGTGCGCTTCGCGCAGGTCCTCGGGCATCGTATCGGGGTCGTAGAGTTCGGCCAAGGTCTTGCCGTGGTGGGCTTCGCGAGCGCCCAACACCTCCCATGCCGCATCCTCAAGAGCCGCCTTCTGCTCGGAAGTGAGCTGTGGGAAAGGGAAGGGATTATAGCAGAGGCCTGCCGAATAGCGATACCGTGTCTCCAGTCGACCGCCAATGGCACGCACCCAAGCCATGTGCATGGCAGAGGTGAGGATGCCGAAGAGCCATTCGGGAGCATCGTAGATGGCGAAGGCAGAATCGGAAACAACAGTCTCCTCTTCAATATACTTCATCGGAATGTATTCCCTTTGCTCTGATGAAACACGTGGAATGATTATCAGCTTTGCATCTTCATGGCGAACTTCTCCAAATTTATAAGGTGTAGTAGCCAACCTTCTTGTTGCTGCCCGTCTGCTATTCAGCCTTGACAGCTCACACCTCTTTATGCGATCTCTAATAGGAGGAATCCCGTATGCTACGTTCTTTTCTGCATCGGTAATCCATAGGCAATAACGCTCCACCCTCCGAATGAGTTCAAGAGAACCCATCAACGGCTTGATGAAGTGCATTGCTTCAGGGTAATCTTCTATGACCTTATCTTTCTCATATTTATCCAGGCATAGGGCACCCTCGTCATTTGCCATACTACCAAAGACAATTTCGGGAACATTGCATAGTGCTTGAGTATGGGAACACACAACCATATTGCTTCCTTCTGTAAGATAGGGGTTTATATTAGCAACGGCTATAGCTTTTCCCTCTTCAAAAAGATATTTCCCACCTTTATCTTCATTACGTATTCCCACAATGATGCACGTCACTCCAGCATTGTACTTAGCATTATTTGTCCACCTGAAAGAATGATGAGCGAAGAAGATTTCTTGTTGGTTCTTGAAGATATGCGGCCAAAGGAGGCTCACTTGCAGACCTTGGCAAATAGAGTTAGTACTTACGAAGGCATACTTCGCCCGCGTACCTTTTATATATTGTGACGCAAGCAGGAACCAGCAAGCGATGTAATCAAGGTTGTTGCAGCCACTCTCGTGATTGAACACCTGTTCAACCTCACGCTTTTGACTCTCATCTTGCAGGCGAGCGCCCAAGTACGGCGGATTTCCCATCACATACACCTCCTCGTCCTCCTTGTGCGGACACACCGTGTTCCAATCCACCCGGCAGGCATTGCCGCAGTGGAAGTTGTGGTTCTGCTTCAGTGGAAGGGCTTTGATATTCACGCCGAAGTCGCGAGTGAAGAGGCTGTTCATCTGATGCTCGGCCAGCCAGAGGGAGAGAACAGCGGTCTCGCAAGCAAAGTCGTTGATTTCGAGTCCGTAGAACTGACTGATGCTGATAACGCTTCCATCAATGAACTGCAAGTCTCGTTCGGGTGTCATCTGTTGACGCAGTTTCAGAATCTTCATTTCCAACGAACGCAGTTCCTTATAGGCGATAATCAAGAAGTTACCGCTGCCGCAGGCAGGGTCGAAGAACTTCATGTGGCTCAAGCGGGTAAGCAAACGGTTGCATTGCCGCACCTGGGCGGCACAAGCATCGAAGTAATGCTTGCGTCCCTCGGCACTTTGGTCAAAGAGGCTGTCCTGCTCACGTTGCTTGCGCTCCAGTTCGCGGTATTCGTCGTAGAGCGCATCCAGGAACAGCGGGTTGATGACCTTCTTGATGTTCGAGACGCTGGTGTAGTGCATCCCCAACCCGCTGCGCAGTTCGGGCGAGACCACTGCCTGAATCATCGAGCCGAAGATGTCGGGGTTAATCTTCGCCCAGTTCAGCGCGCCACATTCTAAGATGAGTTTGCGGATGCGGGCGTTCATGGCGGGAATCTGAATCACCTTGGAGAAGAGACCGCCGTTCACGTAGGGGAACTGCGCCCAACGGCTGTTCACGCCGATGCGCACCGACAAGTCCATGGTTCGGAAGGCGCCGTCGAAGAACTCCTGCAGGTCTGTGCCATCAGTGCGCGTGGTCTCATTGATGGTGCGCGTGAAGAGATCCTTCTCGAAGATGCCAGTGTCTTCGGCGAAGAAGCAGAACAGCAGCCGCGACATGAACACGTTCAGGTCGTGCGTGTCGGCGGTGATACCGATGTGATTGTGACGGCGTATCTCGTCGTGAATCTGCGCCATTTTGTAGGCAGCCTTCACGTCGGCATCGTTTTCCTCGACGTTGCGAATCTTGCGGACGCCCCACATAGGCGAGAAGAATTCATAGTCGGTGTAGAGGTTGTCGAGGTGGTTCTCGTAGCTCTCTTCCACGGCGGGGTCGAAAGCCTTGATGACCCTCCCGTCGCTCACGGCGAGGATGGCAGGGCGATTCTTGATGACCCTCCCGTCGCGCTTCATTGCCTCCAATTGGGTGTTCATCTCCACTGTCCGCACCAGCCTGTAGGCCAGGATGTTCTTGATGAGCAGACCGTCAAACGACGCCACCGTGCCCTTGCCCTCCCTGTACCGTTGTACTATTGTGGGCGAGGCACCGATGGCCTGCATGAGCATGAAAGGAATCTCCTCTGTAGGGAACTCCCCGCGGAATGCCTCTAATCCAAGACCTATCTCCACGTAGGTCTTGGCCGTCTTGATAGCAGCCATAGTTGCGATAACGTTTTAGGTTTTTCCCAGCACACACGTTATCGGCAAGTTTATAGGCTCTCCATCACGCTCGGACCTCCGGACATGGAAATAGCGCAGGTCACGCTACTTATCCATATCTGGAGGCCGTGAGAATTGCCTATACTACCTGATAAGTCGTGCCTACGCTACCGCATAGGCATTAACTTGTCGTTTAGGTAGTATGTATATCTTTGAATTTCTCACGTTCCCAGATATATACCAACAACATTAATGCTGTAAGTTCTTGTTTTCGATAAGATTTGAACAGGGCACCTCCGCTGAGTTTTATCCATCGTCACAAAGATGATTTCGTGCCCTTTCGGCGACAAAGATACAAAGAATAATGAGAAGTGAAGAAAGGAAAGGGGGAAATGTGCACGGCGAGCGGTAAAATTCTTTTCCAAAAAGGGGGAGAGACGACAGTGAGGAAGGTCTGGACGGGTGCTGTGGCGGGCGAGACGAGGGCTTTTGTTCATCAGACAACTGAAGATTGGCTCTGCGCCTATTGGGGTGCACCCTAATTGACGCTGAAACGAAGTTTTTCTATCGTTTTTATTTGTTTGTGAATATCTTTTTGTACTTTTGCGCCTAAACAAAAAATACAGACGATGAGACGCTTCGCTTTGACATCATTCTTCCTGTTCTCGATCCTTCAGGTATTCACCATTCATCCGTTGACGCTCCATGCAGCCACTGTGCCTTCGACGTCAGGCGAAGTCTCTCCGGCCGCCGACCCGAACTTCTACATCTTCCTTTGCTTCGGACAGTCGAACATGGAAGGTGCCGCGGCGCCGGAGGCGCAGGATCTGGAGGGCGTTTCAGAACGCTTTCTGCTCATGCCTGCCGTGGACGATGAGGCTCGTCATCGCACAGCAGGCGAATGGTGCGTGGCACGTCCACCGCTGTGCCGCCCCCATACGGGCCTGACTCCTGCCGACTACTTCGGTCGCACACTCACAGAGGTTCTTCCCAGCCATATTCGTGTGGGCGTCGTCCACGTGGCCGTCGGCGGCATCCATATCGAGGGCTTTATGCCCGACAGCATCGAGCGCTATGCCCGCACGGCGCCGGAATGGATGAAGAATATCCTGAAAGCCTACGACAACGATCCCTATGCACGCCTGATCCAACTGGCAAGACGCGCTCAGCAGGACGGCGTCATCAAGGGCGTGCTGATGCATCAGGGCGAATCCAACACCGGCGACCCTGGATGGGCGGGCAAGGTGCAGCAGGTCTATGACCGTCTGCTGGGCGACCTGGGCCTCGTGCCCGAACAGGTGCCGCTGCTCGTGGGCGAGGTCGTACAGGCGAACGGCGAAGGTCGCTGCATCTCTGCCAACAAACAGATCAACGCCCTGCCCAATACGATTCATACAGCCCATGTCGTCTCCTCCACCGGCTGCTCCAACGGTCCCGACAAGCTGCACTTCGACGCTGAGGGCTATCGCACGCTGGGACGTCGCTATGGCCATCTGATGCTGAAGCTCTTAGGCTATGACGTTCAGCAGCCGACCGACGTGCACGGCGGCAGTTCCGCCGTTGGCGACCACGGGCAGCAGCCGGAAACCGAGTTTGTGATGCAACTGCGCGTGAACATCGATGCTCCCCAGAAGCATGACGGATGCACACGCATCCCCATCACCGGCGGCACCTTCAGCGGTCCCGACCTCCATGGCATCGTGCTGCCCGGAGGGGCAGACCATCAAGTGCACAAGGGCAAGCTCACTCTGCTGGAAGCGAAATATAAGATTCAGACCCACGACGGCACCGTCATCAACGTCACCAACCCCGGCGTGGTCTATGCGGGCGAAACGATCTACTTCAAGGCTACTCCACGCTTCGATGTCGATCAAGAGAGTCCCTATGCGTGGCTCTCTCATGCCTGCTATATCTGCTCGCCGGCTCCCGCAGGACCCGGCCAGGTGGTTCTGAACGTCTGGAAGGTGAAATAACGAGTCGCCACTTACGCTATGTCCGGAAAAAGCGTGTGCGCCTCGACATAGCTGCTGCGCACACGCCACGCCTGCGGATAGAGATTGTTCGCGCGCGTACCTATATTATTTACTAAGCCCAAGCGCTGCCCACGGAAACAGACAGTGACGAGGCCGCGCGGCGCATCGGCAGGCAGAGTGATGGTCTCGCGCTGCAGATAGCGGAGGGCATCGGTCAGCGAGACTTCCACGCGAGGTGCCGAGGCATTGTCGAGGAGGTCTGTGGGCAACGTCTCCAGCTGCTGCCGGAAGTTCTCCTGCGGCGACAGCACGACGGCACCTTTCTTCCCTTTTTTCTTCTCTTTCCGGGGCACGGGGACGTCCTCCGGTTCTCCGTGTTTGCGCAGCACGGCCAGGAAGAAGCCCTCGCCGCGGACGGTTCCCGGCAGGAAGTGAAAGACGGGCAGCCGGCCGCCGTCGCGGAGGTCGCCGTCGATATGCCACTCCGACGGCACGGGAAGAGCGATGATGTCGGCTCCCAGTGTATCGCGAATCCACTCCACGTTCTGCTCGTCCTCCTCGGGATTGAAGGTGCAGGTGCTGTAGAACAGAAGTCCGCCAGGCCGCAAGGCAGGCCAGGCGTCGGTCAGGATACGGCGCTGGAGGGCAGCACACTCGGCGACGAAAGCGGGCGACCACTGACGCACGGCATCTTCTTCTTTTCGGAACATCCCCTCACCGGAGCAGGGGACGTCGGCGAGCATCAGGTCAAAGAGCATGGTGGCAGGCGCCACACGACCGATGTCCTCGGGCATCGCCTGGGTGACGAGGACGTTGGGATGCCCCCACTTGGCCATGTTCTCTGCCAGCACCTGTGCGCGCTTACGCACAGGTTCGTTGCACACCAGCCACCACTCGTCGGGCAACAACGATCGCAGGAGCGTGCTCTTCCCCCCGGGAGCGGCACAGAGGTCGAGGGCAAAGCCTTTCTCGGGAAGCGGGAAACGGCTGCGAAGGGCATGGGCAAGGAACATACTGGAGGCTTCCTGTACGTAGTAGGCTCCCGCATGAAACAGGGGATCGGCAGTAAACAGCGGACGCTGACGCAGGTAGAAACCCTCCGGACACCAAGGCACACGGCCGTCGGCATCTTCAGGCACAGCCTCCGCTGCCAACCGCATGGGATTGACGCGCAGGCTCACTGACGGCTCGGCTTGCAGGCCGGCACACAAGCGCTCCACCACAGGCTGCGGCAGGCGTTCTTCCAAATAAGCGCGATAGGAGGAAGGAAGATTCATGCCGCAAAGTTAGGCAAAAGTTTGGCGCACACCAAACTTTTACCTAACTTTGCGCCCACAAACGATTCAAGAGACCCACGGAATGAGACAATACCTTGACCTCCTTCAGCGTATTCTGAACGAAGGTGCCACGAAGACTGACCGCACAGGTACGGGCACTAAGAGTATTTTCGGCCACCAGATGCGCTTCCGTCTGGACGACGGCTTCCCGCTGCTGACCACGAAGAAGCTGCACCTGCGCAGCATCATTCACGAGCTGCTCTGGTTTCTTCGCGGCGATACAAATATCCAATACCTGCACGAGAACAAGGTGACGATCTGGGACGAGTGGGCCGACGAGAACGGCGAGCTGGGACCCGTCTATGGTCACCAGTGGCGCTCGTGGCCCGACTACGACGGGGGAACCATCGACCAGATAGCCAACGTCGTCGACCTCATACGGAACCACCCCGACTCGCGCAGGATGATTGTATCGGCATGGAATGTCGCAGAGGTCGAGAAAATGGCGCTGCCGCCCTGCCACACGCTGTTCCAGTTTTACGTAGCCGACGGGCGGCTCTCCCTGCAACTCTACCAGCGGTCGGCCGACACCTTCCTCGGCGTGCCATTCAACATCGCCAGCTACGCCCTGCTGCTCTTAATGATGGCGCAGGTGACAGGCTTGAAAGCAGGCGATTTCATACACACGACGGGCGACACGCACCTGTACCTGAACCATCTGGAACAGGCACGTCTGCAACTGACGCGCGAGCCACGCCCCCTGCCGCGCATGGTGCTCAACCCCGACGTGCACGATCTGTTTGCCTTCCGATACGAGGACTTCACCCTCGAAGGTTACGACCCGCATCCCCACATCAAAGCCGACGTGGCGGTGTGAAACGCAGAGGCGCCTGAGTGGAAATTGAATAGTTGAAATATTGAAAAGATTGAAGGTTTCCTGTAGCTATAAGAACCACACTCCGATCATAAGTTCATCTTATTCTTCACTCTTTCACTCTTCACTCCGAGCGAAGCGAGATTCAATCTTTCAATTTTGCAATCTTTCATTTTTTCAATTTTTCAATCTTTCAATTTTTCAATTTTTCAATCTTTCAATCTTCTCCATGCTCACCCTCATTGCCGCCGTGGCGCGCAACCGTGCCATCGGATTCCAAAATCAACTGCTATACCACCTGCCTGCCGACCTGAAGCGCTTCAAGGAACTCACCTCAGGACACACCGTGGTGATGGGACGCCGCACTTTCGAGTCGCTGCCTAAGGGAGCACTCCCCCACCGCCGTAACCTCGTACTGACACGCAACAGTGCATTCACGGCTCCTGGCATCGAGGTCTTCCCATCGCTGGAAACGGCCTTGGCTGCCTGCTCGGCCGAAGAAGACATCTTCATCATCGGTGGCGAGAGCGTATATGCCGAAGCGATGCCTATGGCCGATCGGCTGTGCCTCACCCTCATCGACGACACGCCCGCAGAGGCCGACGCTTTCTTTCCTCCATGGGACACGCTGGCTTGGAACGTCGTTCACGACGAGGCTCACGAACCCGACGAACGTCATGCCGTCGGCTATCGGTTCGTTGATCTTATGCGTGCTGCTGGCGCGTCTGCCGACGGTACTCCTTCGGACTAACGCCGACATACTGCTTGAAATATTTCCCGAAGAACGACTGCGAAGGGAAGTTGAAGTCGATGGCAATCTCCTTGATGCTCAGGTCCGAGTTCTTCAGCATCTGACGAGCTGAATTAATAACAATCTGGATAATCCACTGCAAGGCCGAATGCCCGCTCTTCTCCTTAACAATCGAGGAGAAATAACGGGGCGAGAGGCACTGCTCGTTGGCATAAAACATCACCTCGCGCTCGCGTTTATAATTCTTGAACAGCGAAATAAGGAAGTCTTGAAATATACGATCGTGCGCATCGGGCGTGCGACGGATGACGACATGGTTGCATGTGTAAGCGTAGACCAACTCATGGAACAGACACTCGCCCAGCGAGAGAACAGTCTGCTTGAGAATAGAGTACTCCACGGTAGCGGGCGAGAGTCCGGCCAATCGGTTCTTACGTTCGCGAATGAAACCGATGAGACTCGTGATATCCGCCATCTGCTGAGAGTTCAACGAGATACACGGATTCTCACGCATGGTCAGCACCATCCGAGAATCCATCAAGCGCTCAAACAACGGCACTACAAACTCTGCTTCACACTTGATGGCTACGCCCTCGATGTCGTCGGTCTTGTTCAACAGCCCTAAAAACGTTGAAGGAATGTAGAAACACAAATCGCCAGCCTGAATGTGGAACGTCTGATCGTTGAAACTTACGTCAGCGGCACCCTTCATGCAGAGGAAGAAGCCCGTCACATCCAACAGCGAGATAATATTCTCTGTATGTGTCAGGCTCTCCGCAATTTCCTGCACGGAAAGATACTCGAAGGGGAAGTCGCTCTGTTTCATGGTGCAAAAGAAGTACAAAAAAAGGAGATAATAGACAAAAATACCAAAAACTTTTGCACAATCCGACATTTAGGACAATCTTCACACCTTTCGGGCTTGGTCATTTCAGAGAAACGACGTATTTTTGCCCCCGTAACCATATAAAAGATTGTGCATATGCGTCTATACTCTCCCCAAGCCTTCGGCTGCTATCTGCTCGCTTCAGCTCTTTGCCTCACCTCATGCTCTACCGGTAACCGTGCCGTTGACACAATGAATGGCGCCTCCTTCGGAGCATTGTTCGGCAGCGCTCTCGGAGGAATCGTCGGCGGCCCACGTGGTCACGATGTCGGCACGATTGTCGGACTTATTGCTGGCGGAGCCATTGGGAACGCCGCTGGCGCCAGCGAGTCGGGCTCCAGTTCCAACAAATCCAAAAGAATTCAGAAGTCGCGCGATGTCTACGAACAGCCACGCCGTACTCAGAGGACTCAAGAGACTTATGAGCCCCAAGAAACGCACCAATACGCTACCAATGCCTCACCGCTGACACTCCGAAACCTGCGCTTCATCGGGCAGGACGGCCAATGCACGGAAACCATCCGCCGCGGCGAGACCTGCCAGCTGGTCTTTGAACTGGCCAACCGCTCCGGACGAGAAATCATGGGTATTACTCCCTTTATCGATGAGCTGAACGGCAATGAGCATTTGCATATCTCGCCATCCACACGCATCGAAAGCCTCAACGCGGGCGATGCTATCCGCTACACCGCTACTATACGTGCAGACAAGAGTCTAAAGGACGGAGAGGCACAACTGCGAGTAGCAGTGAGCTGCAACGAAGGCGATTTTGTTCCCCTCTACAACTTCAGCATTAGGACGCAGAAGAAGTAGATAGGCCACCACTGCCAGCAAGACCAAGATAATTACCACGGCCAAAACGCCCAGCAGGCATCCGCATGAGCAGCCCTGCTGCTCGGTGTCCTGTGGCTGATCGGCTGTCATTTCATTCTGCTGTTCGGCCTCAGCTTCGGCTATAGCCTCATCCAGCGAAGGTACTTTTGTCCGCTCCGTCGTAGTCTTGGGGGCCGTCGATTTCTTGCCTTTTTTCTTAGCCGCCGCTGCGCCACCCAGACCAAGCCAACTCAACACGTTCAGCTTCTTCCAGGTGATCAGGCGTTTGGAGTAACCCATTCCCTTACCCAGACTAACATTAACGTTGACACCCGTGGAACCGATGTTCAGCGTCTTACCTTTCGGACCTATGGTCAGACTCACACCGCTTTTGCCGACATTCATCTTCAGCCACGGCAGCAAAGTCATTCGTTTGTTAAATCGTACACCCATACATCAATATATGTTAGCTGCGAATTTTCCGAGCCAACCAGATAAGCGCTACGGCACCCACGACCGCTGTACCGATGCTGCCCAGCAGGCCACCCCACTCGATTCCCAAGGCACCGAAAGCCCAACCGCCGACACAGCCGCCAAAAAGGCCCAGCACAAGATTCTTAATGAAGCCATACCCTTCACCGCGCATCACCCAGCCGGCGATGGCGCCTGCAATAATTCCTACAATGATACCTTCAATCATAATGTATTAAATAAGATAAATAATCAATGATAATTTATATTCGGGTGCAAAGATAGATAAAAAATCATCTCTGCCCCAGGAAATACCTTATTTTTTTACACGAAAGCCTGACGGGCTTTCTTGAGGAGGTCGGAGGCAAAAATGAAGTCAGTGAGTGCCTGATTGGAGGAGGTGGCCACTTGCGTCTTGTCACCAGTCCATTCTTGAAGCCCTTCCTTGATAAAGATAATGCTGTCGCCGATGCCCATCACCGAGTTCATATCGTGGGTGTTAATGATTGTGGTCATCTTATACTCCATAGTGATATCGTGGATCAGAGCATCGATAACGAGACTCGTCTTTGGGTCGAGACCACTGTTGGGCTCATCGCAGAAAAGGTATTTGGGGTTGAGAGCGATGGCGCGTGCGATGGCGACACGTTTCTGCATACCTCCCGAAATCTCATTCGGATACTTCCGGCCCGCATCGGAGAGGTTGACGCGGTCGAGACACTGTAAGGCACGCTGCTTACGCTCGCGCAAATTCATTGAAGAGAACATGTCGAGGGGGAACATCACATTCTCCAGCACACTCATCGAATCGAATAGTGCTGCAGACTGAAAAATCATACCCATCTCACGGCGCAACAGGGCTTTTTCTTTTTTCCCCATAGATACAAAATCACGGCCGTCATAGAGAATTTGGCCCGACGTGGGTTCGAACAGGCCGACGATACACTTCATGAGCACCGTCTTGCCAGAGCCCGACTGACCTATAATAAGATTGGTCTGTCCAGCCTCAAATGTTGCGTTGATACCCCGCAGGACATCCTTGTCCTCGAAAGACTTGTAGAGCTGCTTTATTTCTATCATGAGAGTATCTGAGTGAGAAAGATATCGGCAAAAAGGATGAGCATAGAGCAATGGACAACACTGTCGGTCGAAGCCTTACCGACCTCCACAGAGCCACCCTCTACAGTGTAGCCATAAAAGGCCGAGACGGAGGCGATGATGAAGGCGAAGACGAAACTCTTGATGTAGCTGGACCACACAAACCATACCTTAAAAGAGTGCTGGAGTCCATAGGTGAGGTCTTCAGGCGTAAGGATACCAGCAAAACTGATGGCATAAGCTCCGCCGAAACCCGCAGCAATGGAAAAGGTGACGAGGACGGGAATCATCGTAACCAGTCCCATGATTTTCGGGAGGATGAGGAACGAAGCCGAATTGACACCCATGATCTCAAGGGCATCTATCTGCTGTGTCACGCGCATCGTGCCCAGTTCGGAGGCGATGTTGGACCCCACCTTGCCCGCAAGGATAAGACACATGATGCTGGAGGAGAACTCCAGCAGGAGTATCTCACGCGTGGTGTAGCCAGTAGTGAAACGGGGCATCCAAGGACTTTGTATATTCACTTTCATCTGAATGCAGATAACAGCTCCTATAAAGAATGAAATCATCAGTACGATGACAATGGAGTCAAGACCGAGTTGCTGCATCTCCCTTATATATTGCTTAAGGTACATGCGCACGCGCTCGGGACGGCTGAATACTTTTGCCATGAGCTGAAGATAGCGCCCGAAAGTAGCGATAGGTTTGAGAATGGCGGTCATATTACTATGCTCTGAACATTAAAGTTTCAATAACAAACGCTTTTCAGGGCGCAAAAGTAGTCAAAAAAGACTAAAAGCGAGGGCGAAAAATGCAGTTTTTTTGCAGAAAGTAGCGTAAAGTGACAAGAATTGTGTACTTTTGCGCACTCATTTCGCACGTATGGCAGAGAAGAACCCCACATCTGTCGCCTCGACAATCGTGACGGACGAGTCGAGTCCGGCCTTCGTGGCGCCTCATCAGGAGGAGCCTTTGCGTCTGTGTGCCGAACACCTGAAAAAGATTTACGGCAAGCGGACGGTGGTGGACGACGTAAACTTCCACGTCGACCAAGGCGAAATTGTCGGGCTGCTCGGTCCGAACGGTGCAGGCAAGACGACATCGTTCTATATGACAACCGGCCTGGTGATTCCAAACGAAGGGCGAGTGTTCATCGGTAACGACGAGATTACAGACTTGCCTGTGTATAAACGTGCCCATAAGGGTATCGGCTATCTGGCCCAGGAAGCTTCGGTGTTCCGTAAGATGACCGTCGAGGACAACATCGCCAGCGTGCTGGAACTGCGTACCGACTGCACCGAGCAGTACAAACGCGAGAAGCTGGAGCACCTCATCCATGAGTTCCGACTCGAAAAGGTGCGTAAGAACCTGGGCGACCGTCTGTCCGGCGGAGAGCGGCGGCGTACGGAGATTGCTCGCTGCCTGGCCATCGACCCGAAGTTCGTGATGCTTGACGAACCTTTCGCCGGTGTGGACCCCATTGCCGTCGAAGACATCCAACTCATCGTGTGGAAACTGAAACGGATGAATATTGGTGTCCTCATCACAGACCACAACGTCGAAGAAACGCTCTGCATCACAGACCGCGCCTACATGCTATTCGAAGGACACATCCTCTTCAAAGGGCGCCCTGAGGAACTGGCTGAGAACCCTGTAGTCAAGGAACGTTATCTGACAAATAGCTTCGTGCTGCGACCCAAAGATTTCGAATCAATGGAACGCGAAAGGAGCGGAAAATGAAGAAAAGCCGAGAAAAGGACATTTGAAGGCTAAAAATTGAAAGGTTAACAACAGACCCTATAAGTTTGAACTCAAATTAATACTTAAATACATGAATATCCAATTCAACAAAACTTCCGAGGTGGCTGCTGAGCTGACCATCACGATTGAAAAAGCTGACTATCAGGAGCGCGTAGAGAAAGCGCTCAAAGACTATCGCAAAAAGGCAGCCATGCCCGGTTTCCGTCCAGGACAAGTACCCCTCAGTTTGCTGAAGAAACGCTTCGGCAGCGAGATTACTGCAGAAGAGGTGCAAAAACTACTCTCCGAAAAACTCTACGGCTATATCCGCGAGGAGAAAATCGACATGCTCGGCGACCCGCTCGCCAGCGAGAAACAGCAGGCCATCGACTTTGAAGCCGAACAGATGGACTTCATCTTCGACATTGCCCTGGCTCCTAAGTTCGATGCCAAACTGACCGACAAAGATAAGGTGCCCTTCTACCAGATCCAGGTGACAGACGAGATGGTGGATGGACAGGTGAAGGCTTATGCCCAGCGCGCAGGACACTATGACAAAGTAGATACCTTCCAAGATGGCGACATGACGAAGGGCCACATCGCAGAACTCGACGACGAAGGCAACATCAAGGAAGGTGGCATCGTGAAGGAAGACGCTGTCATCCTGCCCAGCTATTTCAAGAACGACGACCAGAAGAAGAAGTTCAATGGAGTCGCCGTCAATACTGTCATCACCATCAACCCTGCTGAAGCCTACGAGAACAGTGCCATCGAGCTCTCCTCGCTGCTCGGCATCACGAAGGAAGAGGCAGAGAACGTGCGTAGCAACTTCAGCTATCAGATCAATGAAATCACGCGCTACATGCCTTCCGATCTGACACAAGATCTCTTCGACCAGGTCTTCGGCGAAGGCAAGGTGAAGAGCGAAGAGGAATTCCGTGCTGCCGTCAAGGCTCAGATCGAGGCTCAGTTCGCTATGGACAGCCAGATGCGCTTCATGATCGACGTGCGCAAATATCTGGAAGAACGAATCGGCGACCTGCAGTGGCCTGACGCTCTGCTGCAGCGCATCATGCGTGCCAACAACCCCGACAAGGACGACAAGTACTTCGAAGATAACTACGCACCCAGCATCAAAGAAATACAGTGGCACCTCACAAAGGAACAGTTGGCCGACCAGACGGGTATTAAAGTTGAACAGGCAGACGTGCTCGAGACTGCCAAACGTCATACACGCATGCAGTTCGCACAGTACGGTATGGCTAACGTTCCCGAAGAACTCGTAACGAAATATGCCAACGAGATGCTGAGCAAGAAGGAACAGGCCGACAACCTTGTGGCACGCTGCGTAGAAGAAAAGCTTGGCATGGCCCTCAAGGACATTGTTAAGCTCGATGTAAAAGAGGTCAGCCTCGACGAATTCAACAAACTTTTTGAGAAGTAAACAAACACCATGCAACAAACTGATTTCCGCAAGTTTGCTACGGGACATCTCGGAATGAACGGACAGGTGCTGGATGACATCGTCAGCATACAGAACCAATACCTGAATCCATACATTCTGGAGGAACGACAGCTGAACGTTACACAGATGGACGTGTTCTCGCGCCTGATGATGGATCGCATCATCTTCCTTGGCACGCAGATTGACGACTACACTGCCAACACACTGCAGGCTCAGTTGCTCTACCTCGACAGTGTCGATGCCGGCAAGGACATCTCCATCTATATCAATTCGCCTGGCGGAAGCGTTTATGCAGGACTCGGCATCTATGATACGATGCAGTTCATCCAGTCAGACGTAGCCACCATCTGCACGGGAATGGCAGCCTCCATGGCTGCCGTGCTGCTTGTCGCAGGAAAAGAGGGCAAACGCTCGGCACTCACCCACAGCCGCGTCATGATTCACCAACCCCTCGGAGGAGCCCAAGGTCAGGCAAGCGACATCGAAATCACGGCCCGTGAGATTCAGAAGCTGAAAAAAGAGCTCTACACCATCATCGCAGACCACTCGCATACGGACTACGACAAGGTATGGGCAGACAGCGACCGCGATTACTGGATGACGGCTGAAGAGGCTAAGGCATACGGCATGATTGACCAAGTACTCATCCGTAAGGCGAGCGAGATTTAAGAAGAAGACTATTTTCATGCCGAAAACAAAGACAAACAGATGCTCGTTCTGCGGGCGTACGGACAAAGACGTGCGCCTGCTCATCACGGGCTTAGAAGGTTGCATCTGCGATGAATGTGCCATACAGGCCGCCCAGATCGTATCCGAGAACAACGCATTCGCCAAGTCGACCAACACAAAAGAGCAGGTGGATTGGCACGAATTGCCCAAGCCCAAGGATATCAAAGCTTATCTGGACGAATACGTCATCGGGCAAGATGCTGCCAAACGCTTTCTCAGTGTCGCCGTCTACAACCACTACAAACGCATCTTCCAGACGCATAGGAAAGATGAAGTCGAGATAGAGAAGAGCAACATCATCATGGTGGGCTCCACAGGTACGGGCAAGACCTTGCTGGCACGTACCATAGCGCAACTGCTGAAAGTGCCTTTCACCATTGTTGATGCCACGGTATTCACCGAGGCCGGCTACGTGGGTGAGGACGTGGAGAGTATCCTCTCGCGTCTCTTGCAGGTGGCCGACTTCAACCTCGAAGCCGCACAGCGCGGCATCGTGTTTATCGACGAGGTAGATAAAATCGCACGTAAAGCAGACAACCCTAGCATCACACGCGATGTCAGCGGCGAAGGTGTGCAGCAAGGTCTCCTGAAGCTGCTGGAAGGTTCCGTCGTCAACGTGCCGCCCAAGGGTGGACGTAAACACCCCGACCAGGACTATATTCACGTGGACACACGGAATATTCTCTTCATCTGCGGCGGAGCTTTCGACGGCATCGAACGCAAGATTGCCCAGCGCCTGAACACGCATGTCGTGGGCTACAACTCTGTACAGAATGCGGCCCGGATTGACAAAACCGACCTGATGAAGTACATCCAACCTCAGGATCTCAAGAGCTTCGGCCTGATTCCCGAACTGATTGGTCGTCTGCCTGTACTCACCTATCTGAATCCCCTCGACCGAGCAGCTCTGCGTTCTATCCTTACTGAACCCAAGAACTCCATCGTCCGGCAACAGCAGAAGCTGTTCGAGATGGACGGCATACGCCTCACATTCTCCGAAGATGCCCTGGAGTATATTGTGGACAAAGCGGTAGAATTCAAGCTTGGAGCACGCGGACTTCGCAGCATTGTCGAAAGCATCATGATGACACCTCAATTTGAGTTACCGTCAGCCGGTATCGACCATTTCGAAGTCACATTGGACTACGTGCGGCAACAATTGGAACAATCCAACCTATCTGCCACCGCACAATAGCATCCTCTATTTAGGTTCTATATCCCTTCAAAGGGCCGCAACACGTCAAGAAATCACGTATTGCGGCCCTTTTCATGTAAAAAAACGCGAAAAGAGTTGCAAGTTTGGACAAAAAGTCTATATCTTTGTAAGCGCAACCAAGAAATATTCATGAAGAAGACGATCGACCTAACCAGTAAACTAAAGTTCTATTTTGGTTTTGACGCCTTTAAGGGAGACCAAGAAGCCATCATCCATAACCTCATGGCTGGCAGGGACACCTTTGTGCTGATGCCTACCGGCGGAGGCAAATCCCTATGCTACCAGCTACCAGCCCTCATCATGGAGGGGACGGCAATCGTTATCTCTCCACTTATTGCCCTGATGAAGAATCAGGTAGATGCCATCCGACAGGTCAGTGCAGACGACGGCATTGCTCATTTCATGAATTCTTCTCTCAACCGCACTGCACTGGACGAGGTGAAGAACGACGTTCTGGCCGGGCGTACAAAGTTGCTATATGTGGCGCCAGAATCGCTCACCAAGGAAGAGAACGTGGACTTCCTGCGGCAGGTAAAGATTTCCTTCTATGCGGTAGACGAGGCCCACTGTATCTCTGAATGGGGCCACGACTTCCGCCCCGAATACCGCCGCATCCGACCTATTATCAATGAAATCGGCGTGGCTCCAGTGATTGCTCTCACAGCCACAGCCACGGACAAGGTGCGCGACGACATCAAGAAAAATCTCGGCATGCCTGACGCCGATGAATTCAAGAGTTCCTTCAACCGCCCCAATCTGTATTACGAAGTACGCCCCAAGACCAAGGAAATCGACAAGGAGATCGTCAAGTTCATCCGCCAGAACCCTGGGAAAAGCGGTATTATCTATTGCCTCTCACGCCGCAAGGTAGAGGAACTGGCCGAGGTGTTACGTGCGAACGACATCAACGCCCGCGCCTACCATGCCGGCATGGATTCGGCCACACGCACACAGACGCAGGACGATTTCATCATGGAAGAAATCGATGTCATCGTGGCCACGATTGCCTTTGGAATGGGCATCGATAAGCCCGATGTCCGTTTCGTCATCCACTACGACATCCCGAAGAGCCTCGAAGGCTACTATCAGGAGACGGGACGCGCCGGACGCGACGGCGGAGAAGGAAAGTGCATCACGTTCTACACCTACAAAGACCTGCAGAAACTGGAGAAGTTCATGGAAGGCAAGCCGGTGGCAGAACAGGACATCGGCCGTCAACTGTTGCAAGAGACTGCTGCCTATGCAGAGACTTCTGTTTGCCGGCGACGCGTGCTGCTACACTACTTCGGAGAAGAATATCTTCAGGAGAACTGCCAGAACTGCGACAACTGCCTGCATCCCAAATCGAAGATCGAGGCCAAGGCTCAATTACTCCTGGCCCTGCAAGTCATCCAAAGCATCAAGGAGAATTTCAAGGGGCCGCACGTCATCAATGTGCTTACGGGCAACCCGACCGAGGAGGTCATCGCTCACAAGCACGACGACCTAGAGTGTTTCGGTTGCGGCGATGACCACGAGCCTCGTTTCTGGAACACAGTATTGCGGCAGGCCATCCTGCATGGATATATTTATAAAGAGGTCGAGAACTATGGCTTGCTGAAACTGACCAAGGACGGCAAGGCATTCTTGAAGAAGCCCGTCTCCTTCATGATTTCAGAGGACAATGACTTCGAGAGCGACTATGTCGACACCGAATCGATGGGAGCCGGAGCCCTCGACGAAGAACTGCTGTCCATGCTGAAAGACCTGCGCAAGCGTGTCGCCAAAGACAAGCAGATTCCGCCCTATGTGATTTTCCAAGACCAGAGTCTGGCAGCCATGGCGACAGTCTACCCCATCAGTATCGAGGAACTGAAGAACATCCCCGGCGTGGGAGAGGGAAAGGCCAAACGCTACGGGCGCGAGTTCTGCGAGCTCATCCGTCGCCATGTCGAGGAAAACGGCATAGAGCGGGCGGAAGACTTGCGCGTGCGAACGGTCGCCAACAAGAGCAAAGCCAAGGTGGCTATCATTCAGTCGGTAGACAGAAAGGTTGACCTCGACGTGCTGGCCAAGAGCAAGGGACTGGATTTCGACGAGCTGCTGGACGAGCTCGACGCCATCGTTGACAGCGGTACGAAGCTCGACATCACCTACTATCTGAAATCCATCATGGATGCCGACCAGATCGATGATATCTTCGAGTACTTCCGCGAAAGCAATACAGACGATATCGACGACGCACTCGACGAACTGGGCGACGAATATACCGAAGAACAGATTCGTCTGGTCCGCATCAAATTCATCTCCGACCTCGCCAACTGACGCGACCGGAATATTTATGCTCAACAGCTTGCTCCCAACAGAGCAGGCTGTTTTTTCTTGTCCCCGCCATCGCGCCTCCCTCTATCCTTCTCGGATCGTTCTGCTATAAACCTGCGTCTCTTCATGGGCAGCGGCTTGACGGCCCCAAGTCGTATCTGTGCCGCACGGTATGCGAGAGTGGTCGTTTCCCTTTAGCATTCTACGCTGTATCACTTGTGCTGCGGCCTCAAAATCCAACTGCTTTCTCACCCTATTCCTGTCAGCTATCGGGTGAAAGTGTCCCGGGTCTCCCCCCTCGCTGCTATACAACTTCTTACAGCCCTCCCGACCATTCTTCCCTCTCTTATTTACAAGTATCGTCGCTGGCCAAGGCCCCTCTTAGGTTTCTTTTACCGGCTGTCCGCTAAAAGCGGGATGTTTATCCGCGACGTTGAAGCCATGAAACACGGTGCTATTTGTGATTTTCAGCGGACTGTCATCTATGAATATAGTATCAGTGCCTGCCGTGTAGCCACAGAACCAAGGCTGTGCAGCCGGTTTGGTCAGACAGAAAAGGACGACACGCAAGGGAGGGGAGTTTGTTCCATCGTGATGGAACGATGGTTCCATCGTGATGGAATGATTGTTCCATCATGATGGAACAAACTATACTGCCATGTGTCTTGTGTCGATGTGTCAGGGGCACAGGTGAATCCCTCCTTTGGCAATGCTCCACACGAGAACCTTTCAGCGGCTGTCCGACAACAGAAATTCCGACAACTGCCTGCTGCCTTTCAGGCGGACCGTAACAATTCTGCATGAACGAGTGCTGATTTCAGCAGAAAACGAGCGACGAAGTCAGGAAGAGCCTGCAGCCGACAGAGCAGGCTGTTTTTATGTTAACAGGTGGTTAAAATATCGCAAACCTTTGGTCACGTCAAGGAAAAGCAGTATTTTTGCGCGCAATAAAAAAGAAATATAAATCTCCACCTATGGCATCATTTATTGCAGACAGAATCGTTATGGACGGTCTCACCTTCGACGACGTCCTCCTCGTTCCCGCCTATTCCGAAGTATTACCCCGCGAAGCCAGCCTCACGACACGCTTCTCCCGCCACATTGAGCTGAAGATTCCTTTCGTGACAGCTGCCATGGACACGGTGACAGAAGCGACCATGGCCATTGCCATCGCCCGAGAAGGCGGCATCGGTGTCATCCATAAGAACATGACCATCGAGGAACAGGCCCGTCAGGTAGCCATCGTCAAGCGTGCCGAGAACGGCATGATCTACCATCCTGTCACCATCCAGAGCGATGCCACCGTGGCAGATGCCCTTGACCTGATGGCCGAATACCATATCGGCGGCATCCCTGTAGTGGATACACAGAACAAGCTCGTCGGCATCGTCACCAACCGTGACCTCCGCTTCGAGCGTAACACGCAAAGGCCGATTGCGGAGGTCATGACAAAAGAAAACCTCGTCACGACCCACCAACAGACCGATCTCTTCGCTGCAGCACAGATCCTGCAAGAGAATAAAATCGAGAAGTTGCCCGTCGTGGACGAAGAGAACCATCTCATCGGCCTCATCACCTACAAGGACATCACCAAGGCCAAGGACAAGCCCATGGCCTGCAAAGATGACAAAGGACGTCTGCGCGTCGCTGCCGGTGTCGGCGTCACCGCAGACACCCTCGAGCGCATCAAGGCGCTCGTTGAAGCAGGAGCCGATGCCATCGTCATCGACACGGCCCACGGCCATTCGCGTGGCGTCATCGAAAAGTTAAAAGAGGCCAAGGCCGCTTATCCGAACGTGGATATCGTCGTGGGCAATGTAGCCACGGGCGATGCCGCTCGCATGCTGGTCGAAGCCGGTGCCGACGGCATCAAGGTGGGCATCGGTCCCGGCAGCATCTGCACCACACGCGTCGTGGCTGGCGTCGGCGTGCCACAACTCTCTGCCGTGTACGACGTGGCCAAGGCATTGGAAGGCACAGGCGTTCCTCTCATCGCCGATGGCGGCCTGCGTTATTCAGGCGATATCGTCAAAGCCATCGCTGCCGGCGGACACTGCGTGATGATTGGTTCTCTCGTGGCCGGCACGGAAGAGTCTCCGGGCGACACCATTATCTTCAACGGCCGTAAGTTCAAGAGTTATCGCGGCATGGGCTCGCTCGAAGCTATGGAGAACGGCTCGAAGGACCGCTACTTCCAGGCAGGCGAGAAAGACGCCAAGAAGTTGGTTCCCGAAGGTATTGCAGGACGCGTACCTTACAAAGGCACGGTTCAGGAAGTCATCTACCAGCTCGTTGGCGGCCTGCGCTCCGGCATGGGCTACTGCGGTGCTGCTACCATCGAGGATCTGCATCACGCCAAGTTCGTACGCATCACCAATGCAGGCGTTCTCGAAAGCCATCCGCACGACATCACCATCACCAGCGAGGCGCCCAACTACTCAAGACCCCAATAATCTCTTTCGTAATAAAGTTGAAGGATTAAAGTCTATAGAACGATGAAACACATCACTTATCTTCTATCTTTTGGTTTTTATCTTTTTTCTCAGACGGTGTTGGCACAAGGCTCCGACCCCGTGGTCATGCGGATCAACGGCAAGGACGTCACACGCTCTGAGTTTGAATACAACTACAATAAGAATAATACTGACGGCGTCATCGACAAGAAGACCGTCGAGGAGTATGTCGACCTCTTTATCAACTATAAACTGAAAGTCTGTGCCGCACTCGATGCTCACCTGGACACGCTCACCTCCTACCAGGAAGAGTTCCGCAGCTATCGCGACCAGCAAGTCAGGCCATTGCTGGTCTCGCCCGAAGCCGAAGAAAAGGAAGTGCGTGCCTATTACGACCAGATGCTGGCACAGCTTGAAGGCAAACAGCTCATCCAGCCTGCTCACATCTATGTGCGTCTGACACAACAGGCCACAGCCGAACAGCAGGCAGCGGCCAAGACACGCATCGACAGCATCTACCAGGCGCTGAAAAGCGGTGCAGACTTCGCAGAGTTGGCCGCCAAGACTTCGGATGACAAGGCTACGGGAATGCGCGGCGGCGTCATCGGATGGATTGGTCCTCACCAACTGCTGAAGGAGATTGAAGACGCTGCCTATGCCTTGAAGGTCGGAGAGACGAGCGCACCTGTCCTCTCTAATGTCGGATGGCACATCATGAAATTGATGGGCGAACGCCCCCTGGAACCTTATGACACGCTGGCACCACGCATCCTGCAATTCCTGGAGCAGCGCGGCATCAAAGACAAGATTGCCAATGAATTGGTGGACAGTCTGGCCAAACAGTCGGGCCGCACTGTTGAGCAAGTGATGGACGACGCTTCCGACCGCTTTGCCGCACAAGACGAGGAACTCAAATACCTCATCCAAGAATACCACGACGGGCTCCTGCTGTATGAAATCTGTCAGCGACAAGTCTGGGAACCGGCTGCACGCGACACGGCTGCCCTCATGACTTATTTCAAAGCTAATAAAAAGAAATATGCTTTCGAGAAGCCTCACTTTGCAGGTGCCCTGCTGCAGGCTCGCACCCCCGAAGTGCTGAAACAGGCAAAGAAGGCCCTCAAAGGCAAGGCAGAGGAACAATGGGCCAACATTATTAAGTCTCAGTTCAACGCCGACAGCGTGCAGGTCCGTTTTGAACGCCGTGTCTTCCAGCAGGGAGAGAACGCCCTGGTAGACAGCCTGGCTCTCGGCATCAAACAGGGTAAGACTCGCATCAACAAGAACTTCCCCGCCGTCGGCATTGCCGGACGCAAACTCAAGAAAGGGCCTCAGCGATGGACCGATGTCAGCGCACAGGTCATTCAGGACTATCAGAGCAAGAAGGAGCAGGAGTTCGTAGAGGAACTGCGTCGCCGCTATCGCTTTGAGGTTTTCAAAGAGGCACTCAACACTGTCAATAAGCATTAATGAGAATACAACACTTCTTGGCACTTGTGCTGCTGGTAGCGCAAGTGCCCCTTTTTGCCCAGCGCAGCAACGTCGTTGACGAGGTGATATGGGTGGTTGGCGACGAGGCTATCCTGCGCAGCGACGTCGAGAAGGCACGTCAGCAGATGGGACGCGTCAGCGGCAATCCTTACTGTGTCATCCCCGAGAATCTGGCTATCCAGAAACTTTTCCTGCATCAGGCACAGATTGACAGTATCGAAATCCCCGACGAGAGCGTCAGTCGCTATGTCGAGATGAGTATGAATGAATGGGTGCAGATGGCGGGTTCCAAGGAAAAGCTGGAAGAATACCGCGGCATGACCTTCAGTCAGATTCGAGAAGAGACATTCGACATGGTCAAGGACAACGAGATTATGAAGCAGGTACGTAAGGAGCTGACCAAGGACATCAAGATCACTCCCGCCGAAGTGCGCCACTTTTTCAAAGGAATGCCAGAAGACTCGTTGCCCCTCATCCCCATCCAAGTCGAAGTGGAGTTGCTGGCAGAACACCCCCGCATCCGTCAAGAGGAGATCGACCGCGTCAAGGGCGAACTGCGCGACTACACCGAGCGCATCAACTCAGGTTCGTCCAGTTTCTCTACGCTGGCCATCCTCTACAGCGAGGACCCCGGCTCGGCACGTCAAGGTGGCGAGATGGACTACATGAGCAAGACCGACCTCGACCCCGCCTTTGCCAATGTGGCATGGGGTCTCACCGACCCAAAGAAGGTTTCCAAAATTGTGGAATCACAATACGGCTACCATATCATTCAGCTGATTGACAAGCGAGGCGATAAGCTGAAGCTGCGCCACATCCTCAAGCGTGCCCGTGTGGACGACAAAGACGTGGAAGCCTCGCTGGCACGCCTGGATTCCATCGCCAACGATATACGTGAGGGCAAATTCTCCTTCGAGGATGCTGCCACGACGCTGTCCGACGATAAAGACTCGCGCAACAACCACGGTCTGCTGTTCAACGTCGTTTACGACGAAGCTTCCGAAGACCGCGTGCGGACATCCCGCTTCAAGATGTCCGAGCTGCCCACTGAGATCGCACGCATCGTGGAAACGCTCGATGTAGGCGAGGTCTCCAAGCCCTTTACGATGCTCGACAAGGCCGGAAAGACGCAATGCTGCATCATCAAACTCAAAAGCCGCATCAAAGCTCACCCCGCCACCATCACAGAGGATTTCCAAGTTCTTCGCCAGATTGTCAAGAACAAAAGAAGTGAAGAGTTCCTCGAGAATTGGATTCGCGAGAAACAGAAGTCGACTTATATCCGCATCAATCCCGACTGGGTCAACTGCGAATTCCAATATCCCGGTTGGGTGAAGGATTGATTAAGTGGTGAGAGTTGAAAGATAACCATATACATTGAAGTCGCGTTTCATATTTTCTCTGATTGCTGCTTTCATGGCACTCTGCCTGATGGCAAGCATATCGGCTCCCCTCCCCCTTCAGGAGGGGAAGCAAGTTGCTTCTGCTCAGGCACGCCGCACGGCAAAGCCCCGGCGGCAAAGCGATCAGCGCGTGCACCTGCTGCACGCCGATGTGCTCTACTTCGATGAACGTATCAACAGCGAGGCACAGATCTTAGTGGGCAATGTGCGATTCCGTCACGATGGCGTTATCCTCACCTGCGACAGCGCGCTCTTCTATCAGGCCGCGAATAACTTCGATGCTTTCGGGCACGTGAAGATGAACCAGGGCGACACCCTTACGCTGACCTCTGAGGTGCTTTTCTATGACGGCACTTTACAACTGGCGCAGGCACGCTATAACGTCATCCTCACGCACTATGACAGCAGACTCTATTGCGACTCTCTCAACTACGACCGGTTTGAGAACCTCGGCTACTTCTTCGATGGAGGCAAGCTTGTAGATAAGGAAAACACACTCACCAGCGAATGGGGACAATACAGTCCGTCAACGCGCGAAGCGGTGTTTAACTACAATGTCGACCTGCAGAACCCCGACTTCACGTTGATTTCGGACACACTGCACTACAACACCGGCAGCGGTCATGCACGCATCGTAGGGCCATCGAACATCGACAATGGCGACAACCATATCTACAGCGAGAACGGCACTTACGACACCCGCAGCGGACGCGCCTACCTGCTCAACCGTTCCATCGTGAGCAACCTCGGCACAAGCATCGAAGGCGACAGCCTCTACTATCAGAAGGACAGCGCCTTGTCAAAAGCCTACGGCAACGTCATCTACATCGACAAGGACAACCGCAACGAGTTCCATGGCAACTATGCCCTTTACTCCGACTCTCTGGGCTATGCCGAGGCTGCAGACAGTGCGGTCTGCGTCGACTATTCGCAGCCAGACACATTCTACATTCATGCCGACACCTTCAAGCTTTATACCTATTATATAAATACCGACTCCATGCACCGCGAGTTGCGTGCCTATCACCACGTTCGCGCTTTTCGTATCGACATTCAGGCGGTCTGTGATTCACTCGTCTTCCACTCCATCGACTCCTGCCTGACACTCTATCAAGACCCCATCCTGTGGCAGCAGGGACAGCAGTTGCTCGGCGAGGAAATCAAGGCGTGGATGAATGATTCGACCATCGACTCCACCCATGTCATCCGCCAGACACTCTCGGTGGAACGTGTCGATTCGATCTGCTACAACCAAATTGCCGGCAACATCATGCGTTCGTACTTCCGTGGCAAGCAGATGCATCTGTCCACCGTCGAGGGCAATGTTCTCGTCAACTACTTCCCCTTCGATTCCGATAGTCTCATGATTGGTATGATTCACGCTGAGGGCAACCTTCTCCACCTCTTCATGGACAATAAGAAGGTGGATAAGATTAAGTTCGACGGCCAGGCCGACGGACGAATGCATCCCTTGGCGCTCATCCCGCCCAAAGAACGATATCTGGAGAACTTCGCGTGGTTCGACTACATCCGTCCACGCGACAAGAACGACATCTATGAGTGGCGGGGCAAGCGCGAAGGTACGGAGCTCAAAGCCACGGTCCAGCATAAGCCCAAGAAACCCAATGCCCCGGGCGGCGCCGATAAGCTCAAAGGCAAAGGAGCGTCAAAGCGTCAGCTGGTCAGGAAATAAACAAATTTCCTCTTCATTCCTTCATTATTCATCATTCATCGTTTCATCCTTCATTCCTACATCGCCATGTCCCTCTTCAAAACCCGCGAACCACGACGTTTCCGTGGTGTTCACATCTACACGAGCGAACGCAAGGACAAACTGGACCGTCTCGTAGCCGAAGCAAAGCGTGAAGAACAGTTAGAGCGCGGCGAGGCTGTAGAGTACAAACCCGACATTGAGTCCTATCGAGGCAAGTTCGCCCAGAACCTGAAGCACGCCGACCCAGAGCGCCGACGCATCCACCCGGGACTCGCCATAGCAATCATCGTCGTGCTTCTTATCCTGTGGCACTATCTGCTCACGGGATCCTTCAGTTTTTAGTATTCCCCCCCGAGGCCTCTCATCTTTAAGTTCTAAACCAAACTTGGACATCATTCAGCTTCTTCCCGACTCCGTGGCCAACCAGATTGCAGCTGGCGAAGTCATTCAGCGACCTGCTTCCGTCATCAAGGAACTGGTCGAGAATGCCGTCGATGCCGGTGCACGCCACATCGACGTCATCGCCGTCGATGCCGGACGTACCAGCCTGCAGGTGGTCGACGACGGGAAGGGCATGAGCGAGACAGACGCCCGACTGGCCTTTGAGCGACACGCCACCAGCAAGATACGCCAGGCAGCCGACCTCTTCACCCTCACCACCATGGGTTTTCGTGGAGAGGCACTACCTTCCATCGCGGCTGTCGCACAGGTCGAACTGCTCACACGCACGGCCGAACAGGAGTTGGGCACCCACTTGGTGCTGGAAGGTTCCAAGGTGGTGTCGCAAGAACCAGAGGCATGTCCCGTGGGCGCCAACTTCCTTGTGAAGAATCTCTTCTTCAACGTTCCGGCACGCCGCAAGTTTCTCAAGAGCAACCAGACCGAGCTTTCCAATATCACCAACGAGCTGGAACGCATCGTTCTCACCCACCCCGACATCGCCTTCACCTTCACCCACAACGATGCCACTCTGTTCAATCTGACGCCATCCTCGCTGAAGCAGCGCATCGCTGCCGTCTTTGGCAACCGCATGGCCGACCGTCTTCTCAACGTCGACGTCGAGACACCGATGGTCACCATCCATGGCTTCGTGGGTGCTCCCGAGTCGGCACGTCGGCGTGGCCTGCAACAGTTCTTCTTCGTCAACGAGCGCTACATGCGCCATCCTTATTTCCATCGTGCCGTTCAGGAGGCGTTTTCACAGCTGATTCCCTCCGATGAACAGGTGCCTTATTTCCTCTACTTCACCGTTCCGCCTGCCGAGATTGATGTCAACATCCATCCCACAAAGACCGAGATAAAGTTCGAGAACGAGCAGGCCATCTGGCAAATCCTGCTGGCTGCCCTGCGCGAGTCGTTGGGACGCTTCAACGCCATCCCTACCATCGACTTCGACGTCACGGGACGACCCGAAAATATTCCTGTCTACAACCCGAACGTCACGGCCACGGCACCACAACCGACTCCGCCACGCGTGCAGGTGGACCCAGACTTCAACCCCTTCAAGCCCACCAAGGCACCCACCAACTGGGAGAGCCTCTACCCTGCTCCTTCAGAGGACCGTATCCCTGCTCCGGCAGATACTTTCACGCTCCCCCTCGACGACCAGAGTGCCGACTATTTCCAATATCGCGGGCAGTACATCGTCAAACCTACAGAGAGCGGACTGATGTTCATCGACCAGCACCGCGCTCACATCCGTATCCTCAACGACCGTTATCTGGCACAGATGGCCGATGCGCCGCTGCCGTCACAGCGTCTTCTCTTCCCCGAGATTCTTCAACTGCCTGCCGCCGACACGCTCACGCTCGAGACCCTGCAGCCGCAGTTGCTGCAGCTGGGACTCGAAGTCAACGACCTCGGCACGGGCAGCGTAGCTGTAGCTGCGTTACCGGCCGGGATCGAGGGGGTCGACCCTCAACATCTCCTACTCGATCTGCTTGCTGCCGGCACCACCAGCGAACGCCTGCCCGCCGAGCAGATCAAGGGGCGCCTCGCGCTGGCCTTGGCACGTGCTGCTGCCATCCCCACGGGACAAGTGCTCTCGCCCTTCGAGATGCAGGATCTCTCGGACCAGCTGTTTGCTACCTCCGACCCCAATCACACGCCCGACGGCCACACCATCGTTGCCATCCTGCCACAGGAAACCATTGACAAACTATTCAAATAACAATCATACACTATGCAACAAAAAGTCATCCTCACGGGCGACCGCCCCACAGGTCCTCTCCATATCGGGCACTACGTAGGTTCGCTGCGTCGCCGTGTCGAGCTCCAGAATTCCGGACTCTACGATAAGATCTTTATCTTCGAGGCCGATGCTCAAGCGCTCACCGACAACATCGACAACCCCGAGAAGGTGCGGCAGAACGTCATCGAAGTGGCTCTTGACTACTTGTCCGTAGGGCTCGACCCCGCCAAGAGTACACTCTTCATCCAGAGTCAGATTCCCGAACTCTGCGAACTCACGTTCTATTTCATGGACCTCGTCTCGGTGTCGCGTCTGCAGCGTAACCCGACGGTGAAGACCGAGATACAGATGCGCGGCTTCTCCGGCGAGAGCATCCCCGTCGGCTTCTTCACCTACCCCATCTCGCAGGCCGCCGACATCACACTCTTCAAGGCCACTACCGTCCCCGTCGGTGAAGACCAGGAGCCTATGCTCGAGCAGTGTCGCGAGATTGTGCGCCGTTTCAACAACATCTACGGCGAGACGCTCGTCGAGCCCAATATCCTCCTGCCCGAGAACGCCGCTTGCCTGCGCCTGCCCGGCACCGACGGCAAGGCCAAGATGAGCAAAAGCCTCGGCAACTGCATCTATCTGAAGGATAGCGCCGACGAGGTGGAGAAGAAAGTCAAGTCGATGTTCACCGACCCCGACCATCTGCGCGTCAGCGACCCTGGTAAGGTGGAGGGCAACACTGTCTTCACCTACCTCGATGCGTTCTGCCGTCCCGAGCACTTCGACCGCTATCTGCCCGACTACCCGAATCTGGACGAGTTGAAAGCCCATTACCGTCGCGGCGGTCTCGGCGACATGAAGGTGAAGAAGTTCTTGGCAGCCATCCTTCAGGAGACGCTCTCGCCCATCCGTGAGCGTCGTGCCGAACTCGAGAAGGACATCCCCGCCGTCATCGACATCCTGCGCCGCGGCACGGAAGTGGCTCGCGAGGCTGGCGCACAGACCATGAGCGAAGTACGTCGTGCCATGCGCCTCGACTACTTCGACGATGCCACCTTCACCGCCGAGCAGGCCAAGCGGTTCCAATAACCTCTCGTCTGTTCATCAGAACAAGATCAAGGCTATCGGCGTCAGCCTTCCTTATCTGTTGCAGGAACAGTGTGCCGTATGGTTTCCCCATACAGTATGCCGCCAGTAATACCGCCGCCCCCTCACGTTCGGGGCCAGACAAGAAATGCCGTACGGTTGTTCCGTACGGCATTTCTTGTTGTTTATTGCTTCCTGCAGCATCCCGGCTTGCCGCATCCTGCGGCCTAACTCCGTTCACTGCTGCACCTCGTATCCATAGCCCTCCACCTGTTCGATCAGCGCTGCAGAGCTATGCTGTCCGGTGACGGTAGCCGTTCCGGCAGCGAGATCCACATACACGTCCGTGACGCCCGCCACGCCACGTATGGCACGCTCCACGTTGGCCTTGCAGTGATTGCAGCTCATGCCGCCAATGCGGTACACCGCCACGTCCTCATGCCCGTCGTGTCCTTCGTGCGTGCTGTGCTCGCTGTGTTCACTGTTGTGCCCGTGACGCTCGCCATGGGCCACCTCCCCGCCGTGGCCATGATGGTGTCCATGACCGCGATGCTGCTGCCAAAAGGCATTCAGCAGCAGGACGACCAGCAGCGCAACCCACAGCCAGTCCATGGGCGTGAGGCACGATGCGCAATGCGAGGCAGCACCGGCAAAGCCTCCCTGCACGGCAAACCATTCCTGCGGCAGCAGATAGTCGATGCCGAGACCGAAAAGGATGGCTCCGATGACGATAGCCGTGATATACAGTGCGAGTGTTCGACGCCCGAAGATCTTACCGATCACCAGGATAGAAGCCGAGTTCACCGCAGGCCCTGCCATCAGCAGGACGAGGGCTGCCCCAGGCGTCAGGCCCTTGGCCATCAGCGAGACGGCGATGGGTATCGACCCCGTAGCACAGACATACATAGGAATGGCGACGGCCAACACGATGAGCATGTTCAGCAACTTGTAGTCGTGCAGTGCGGCCAGCCATTCGTTGGGCACTGCCACCGTAATCAATGCAGCTATCAGCAGACCGACGACCAGCCATTTACCCACATCCTGCATCATATCGACAAAAGCGTAGTCCAGCGCTTCCTTCATTTTCCCGAGGAAGCCCGTCCCATGCTCGTGCCCGCAGCCACAATCATTGTGTCCGCAGCCGCAATCATCGTGTCCGCAGCCACAATGCCCGCCGTGTCCATGGTCCTCCTCGCCGTCGTGCCCATGGCATTCGTCGCCGTGCCCATGGTGTTCGCCATGGTCCTGCCCATGCTCGTGCCCGCAGCCGCATCCGTCATGGTCGTGCATGCCCGTCTGTGCAGCGGCAGCCGACAGCATTTCGTCCTCGCGGGCATAGCGGTTCACCAGCCACCCGCCGAACATCGCCGTGAACAAGGCGGCCAAGGGGCGCACGATGGCGAAGGGCAAGCCCATCAGCGAGTAGGTGGCCGCGATGCTATCGACGCCCGTCTGCGGCGTAGCGATGAGGAAGCTGGTGCAGGCGCCGTGGCTGGCACCTTCCTTGCGCAGGCCTACGGTCGTCGGAATGACGCCGCAGGAGCACAGCGGCAACGGCACACCGATGGCGGCGGCCTTCACCACGCTCTTCATGTTGCGTGGAGCCAGATGTTTCGAATAGAGAGTGCGCGGCACAAACACCCGCAGCAGGCCCGCGATGAAGAAGCCCAGCATCAGGTAGGGGGCCATCTCGGCCATCATCAGGACGAGGGCGTCCCAGTAGCTTTCAATCCAGTGTAGTAGCATAACTTTGTAGCAGAATTCGGAAGTGAATCAGTGATGAAGTTAAGAAGTCAAGGAGTCGGGGAGCTGCAACGCCCCCTCTCCTTCCCTTTTCCGCTGCAAAGGTACTACAAATTCGGTGCAACTCGGTTGCAAAGTGCTGCGGCGCGTCTCAGAGCGGCAGCCAGACGAAGGCGGCAGCGTCCCAGAGGGCGTGGCTGAGGATGATGGCGGCGAGGCGCTCGGGGAAGAGGCGATAGAGGCCTCCCCAGGCGATGCCGCAGACGAGGGCCGCCATGATGAGCATGAAGTTCATCGAGGGCAGATGCACGAGGGCGTAGACGAGGGTCGTCACGACGAAAGCCGCGTTGGGCGACCAGCGGCAGGCAAGGGTGCGCTGCACGTAGCCACGCCAGAAGAGTTCCTCGGCGGGACCGATGATGAAGAGCAGCAGCAAGCCCAAGAGCCACGATGGCTGTCCGCTCTTCATGCTGTAGATGAGGTCCACCTGCGGGCGGGCGAAGTCGAAAAGCCACTGCGAGAGTTTGTCGCCCACCCAGAAGGCCATCCACAGGGCTGCCGCGATGAGCACACCGAGCAGCACATCGTGGGGCAGGCGCACGGCGGGGCGGCGCCACTCAGGAGACGTCAGTGCCAGCGCCGTCAGCACGAGGGCACTGGCCGTCATCGCCCACCAGAAATTCAGGTGAGGGGCCGTCCACGCGGAGAACATCACGAACCAGAGGACGGCTGCCGTGAAGAGGGCGAAGACGAGACGCATCGGCGAAGCGTTGGTTTGAGAACTGTCCATGGCTTTTTTCAAAAGGAATAAGAAGCTATGCAGGTTGTCAATGCAGCAGCAAGGACAGTGCCAGTCCTGCCGTGAGCAGCAGGCTGAAGAGCAACTGCAGCTGTGCCGTGCCCTCGTCGAGGCGTGCGATGGCGGCGAGGCCCTGCTGCCGGTAGGCCAACATGGTGCGGGCGTTCTTCAAGGCCACGGGCAGCGAGAGGACAGCCAGGAGCGCCGTCCAGGGCGTGAAGCCAGTCAGGACGAGAGCTACCATCCATGCGTAGGGCATCAGCACCTCGAAGACATAGACGTAGGCGGCAAAGGGTCGGCCCGTGAGCATCGCCAGCGTATGGATGTCGGCTCGACGGTCGGTCTCGATGTCGCGCGTGTTGTTCACATGAAGAATGGCCACGGTGATGCTGCCCACGGGCACGGCCAGCCAGAGCACCTCCCAGCGGATGGCGCCCGAGGCGATGAACGACGTACCCACCATGGGCAGGAAAGCGTAGCACAGGATAATGACGAGGTCGCCCAGTGCGGCGTACTTCAGGCGCGGATAGCACAGCGAGAGCAGGATGCCGGCCATGCCGATGTAGAGGAGGGTGACACCGGTCAGGGCCACCAGGCCCAGGCCCATGAGCACAGCCACGAGGTTCAGGCCCAGCGACAGGCGTTGGAACTCCTGGGGCGTGAACTGCCTGTCCACCAGCGAGCGCACGCCGTAGGTGTCGTTGGCGTCCACGCCGCTGCGGTAGTCAGCAATGTCACTCCACACGTTGCCGGCAGCGTGTACGAAGACAATGTTTACCAAAGCCCACACGCCGAACCACCACTGCACCTCGTAACCTGCACTCCACAGCCAGACAAGGGTCACCAGAACGGGCATCGACGAAGCGGGAAAGGACCACGGACGGGTGGCCAGCACCCAGTCCTTCAAAGAATGTTTCTGCATATTGTTGTTGAGAGAATGATAGGAATTAAAGGATGATGAGGTTTCTTCGCAGCAGAGGAGCTTCATCTTCCGAACTGCCCTTCGGCCGCACGGTAGCGCGTCTGCGAGCCCTCGCCCTCGCGAAGCAGGCGTCCCTCGGAGGTGAGACGCTTCAGAAGCGAGGAGATGCGGTGGTGCGACATGGTGAGTTCGAAGGCATAGGCGACGTCCTTGTGGGTAATGGTGTCGTGCTCGGCAAAGAGGGCCGTCAGGCGCTCGTCCACGTTGGCTTCCCGGACGTCTAAGAGTGTGCCGTAGGGCACCTGGTCGACGGCAAACGTACGCACCTCGTCGCGCAGGTCGCGGTCGGGCTGGAAGAGGATGTCGTCCACGTGCACGTTGCGGCCACGATAGACGTTGTCCTGCACTTCGATGTCTCCCTTCAGGCTCAGACGGAAGGTTCCGATGCCGGGCAGCTGCACGGCATTGCCTTTTTCCATCTCGTGCACAATGATGCGGCGCAACTCTGTCAAGGCGTGCGCCAGGTCGCCGTGCTTCAGTACGGAGCCCCAAGGCTTTTCTTTGTAGAACTCTACGGCATCGATCGTGGTGCCTTGATCCAGGCGCGGAAGCAGGTTTTTCAGGTCGTGAGCGTCGGCTTCTGATGCCAGCAAGCCGCGCTTGGAAATGGTGAATCGGATTTTCATAGGGCGTATAGGGGTTAAAGTGTGAATGTCGGAAAGCGACGATGCCGCCCGCTCAGGCAGACGAGACCGCGAGGCTCAGGCCGCAGGGCCGTCTGTTTCGACGGACAGGCATGTCTGTTTCGCGACGCAAAGATAGCGATTTTACCCGACACGGCAAAAAGAAACAGCAGAAAAGGCCAAGCTTGGAGTTTGTTCCATCGTGATGGAACCATCATTCCATCGTGATGGAACCATCGTTCCATCGTGATGGAACAAACCCCACCCTTAGGAGATTCGCCCTGCAAGGCCTCATGTGCCGGGCAAAACCGTCAGGCGAGCGGGGACAAGAGGAGGGCGACGAGGGGCGGGAACACGGGGCTTGAAGGACGGCAGCGGCGGCGGAGAGGAATGGAAGTCACGGCGCGGCGAGGGGCGAAGGCATCAAGGGCGGGACAGTCATTCTGCAGCAAAATAGCCGAGGGCAAGTAAATAATTGACGAAAAACTTGGCAGTTCCGTGGAAAAGCGTTACTTTTGCAGCGCAAAACAAAGCAAATAGAATTATGCAGCACACAGGCGCTTACTTTTATTCCTACTATTACTTTTACTTTACCCAGCAAAGGTGAAGCGGGAAGGTGCATGTGAATAACTTCATGACTGAAACATCAAAAAATCAGGACCTCGATAATCAACAAGCCCGCTTCCCCAAAAGGAGCGGGATTTTTGTTAGAAGAGAAGCCCAAAGATTAAAGACCAAAGGCAAAAGATTAGCTCTATGAAACGTATCGCCATACAAGGCATCGAGGGCAGCTACCACGACATCGCCGCCCACCAGTTCTTCCACGACGAGGAGATCGAGCTGCTGTGCTGCTCGACCTTCGAGCAGGTGTTCGATGCACTGCGCCAGGACCCCACCGTCATCGGCATGGCGGCCATCGAGAACACCATCGCGGGTTCGCTGCTGCACAACTACGAGTTGCTGCGCGATGCGCCGGTGACCATCGTGGGCGAGCACAAGCTGCGCATCTCGCACTCGATCATGTGTCTGCCCGAAGACACGTGGGACGACATCACCGAGGTGAACTCACACCCCGTGGCGCTGATGCAGTGCCGCGACTTCCTCAGCCGCCACCCGCAGCTGAAGGTCGTGGAGACCGAGGACACCGCAGGCGCAGCAGCCGACATCAGCCGACAGCAACAGCGCGGACATGCGGCCATCTGCTCGAAGTTCGCCGCGCCCATCTACGGGATGAAGATTCTGGAAGAGGGCATCGAGACAAACAAACACAACTTCACACGCTTCCTGATTTTCGCCAACCCCTCACGCGCGAACCTATTAAGAAATATACTCACGACAGACAAGGCGAGCATCGTCTTCTCGCTGCCCCACGAAGAGGGGTCGCTCTCGCAGGTGCTCAGCGTGCTCTCGTTCTACAAGCTGAACCTCACGAAGATACAATCGCTGCCCATCATCGGGCGAGAATGGGAATACCTGTTCTACGTCGACGTGCAGTTCACTGACTACACACGCTACTCGCAGGGTATCGACGCCATACGCCCCCTGACTTCTGAATTGAAAATCTTAGGTGAATACAAGAATGGAAAAGAATGTATTTAAGCCAGCAGAGAGGCTGGCCAACGTTCAGGAATACTACTTCTCGCGCAAACTGAAGGAGGTGGCACGGATGAATGCCGAGGGGCGCGACATCGTCTCTTTGGCCATCGGCAGCCCCGACCTGCCGCCCAGCGAGCAGACCATCGACAAGCTGTGCGAGGTGGCACGGCGCGCAGACAGCCACGGCTATCAGCCCACCATGGGAACGCCAGAGCTGCGAAAGGCCATGGCAAGCTACTACCAGCGGACCTACGGCGTGGAAGTGAACCCCGACACCGAGGTGCTGCCCCAGATAGGCTCCAAGGAGGGCATGCTACACATCACGCTGGCCTTCGTCAACCCAGGCGAAACGGTGCTGGTGCCCAACCCGGGATACCCCACCTACACGGCCCTCTCACAACTGCTGGGAGCACGCGTGGAATACTACGACCTGAAGGAGGAGAACGGATGGCAGCCCGACTTCGACGACCTCTTCAGCCGCGACCTCTCGCACGTCAAGCTCATGTGGACCAACTATCCTCACATGCCGACGGGTGCGCCCGCATCGCACGACGTCTTCGACCGCCTGGTGGAACTGGCCGTGAAGAATCATTTCGTCGTGGTCAACGACAACCCTTACTCGCGCATCCTCAACCCCTCGCCCAGATCTGTCTTCAACACGCAGACGGTAGCACCGGCACTGGCCAGGGATTACTGCATCGAACTCAACTCCATGTCCAAGAGCCACAACATGCCAGGCTGGCGCGTGGGCATGTGCATCGGCAAGCCTGAATTCATCTCGTGGATACTGAAGGTGCAGTCCAACATCGAGAGTGGAACCTTCCGCGGCTTGCAGCTGGCCGCCGCCGAGGCGCTGAGCACGAACACCGCCGAGTGGCACGAGGAGCACAACATCGAGGTCTATGCTCGCCGACGCAAGTGGGCAGAAGAAATCATGACCGCCCTGGGATGCACCTTCGACCCCAAACAGGTGGGCATGTTCCTCTGGGGACGAATCCCCGACAGCTGCGCCGACGTGGAGGACCTCACCGAGCGCGTGCTCCACAAGGCCCGCGTGTTCATCGCTCCAGGATTCATCTTCGGCTCCAACGGCCGACGCTACCTCCGCATCTCGCTCTGCGCCAAAGAGGAGCAGATGAAGGAAGCGCTGAGGAGAATCAAGGCCATGGAAAGTGAAGGATGATTCACTTTTCACTCACATAGAAAACTCTTATTTTTCACTTTTCACTCTTTCACTTTTCATTAAACAATGGAATTAGAGATAAAAGGACTTGCCCTTCCGGGCATCGAACAGAAACGACCGCTCCTGATTGCCGGCCCCTGCTCGGCAGAGACCGAGGAGCAGGTGATGGAAACGGCTCGCCAGCTGGCCAAGAACGGCATCAAGATCTTCCGCGCAGGCGTATGGAAGCCACGCACGAAGCCAGGCGGCTTCGAGGGTAAAGGCATGGAGGCACTGCCGTGGATGCAACGCGTGAAAGCCGAGACGGGAATGCTCACCGCCACCGAAGTGGCGACGCCGGAACATGTGGAGGCTGCCCTCGCAGCCGGCATCGACATTCTCTGGGTGGGCGCACGCACCACGGCCAACCCGTTCTCCGTACAGGCCATCGCTGACGCACTGAAAGGCGTGGACGTGCCCGTGCTGGTGAAGAACCCCGTGAACCCCGACATCGAACTCTGGACGGGCGCCCTCTTGCGCATCAACAACGCTGGCATCCGACGGCTCGGAGCCATACACCGCGGCTTCTCCAGCGTGGACAGCAAACTCTACCGCAACCCGCCGATGTGGCACCTGCCCATCGAGTTGAAGCGTCGCTTCCCCACCCTGCCCATCATCACCGACCCCAGTCACATGGGCGGACGGCGCGACCTCATCGCACCGCTCTCGCAACAAGCCATGGACCTCGGCTTCGACGGACTCATCATCGAAAGCCACTGCAACCCCGACTGTGCCTGGAGCGATGCCAATCAACAGGTGCTGCCCGAAGTGCTCGACTTCATCCTCGACCGCCTTGTCATCCGCGACAGCGTGGAGACCACCGAGAGCATCAGCCAGCTGCGCAAGCAGATTGACGAGCTGGACAACCAGCTCATGGACCTGCTGACCAAGCGGATGCGCGTCAGCCGCGAGATAGCGGAATACAAGAAGCTGCACAACATGACCGTCGTACAGACAACACGCTACAGCGAGATCCTCGACAAACGTGCCGCACAAGGTTCGCTCTGCGGAATGAGTCCCGACTTCGTCCGCGACGTCTACGAGCACATTCACGAGGAGAGCGTCCGCCAGCAACTGGAGATCATGAATAAGTAAAAAAAGAAAGAACAAGCTCTGCCAAACCTTTTCCTATGCGTATCCTCATCCTCGGCGCCGGCAAAATGGGTTCCTTCTTCACCGACCTGCTATCCTTCGACCACGAAGTGGCGGTCTACGACAACGACCCGCAACGCCTGCGCTTCCTTTACAACACACAACGCTTCACCTCGCTCGACGAGGTGGATGCCTTCAACCCCGAGTTCGTCATCAACGCCGTGTCGCTGAAATACACGCTGCAGGTCTTCGACGAGCTGATGCCACACGTGGGCAAGGACTGCATCCTTTCCGACATCAGCAGCGTCAAGACCGGCTTCAAGGAGTACTATGAACGCACGGGACACCGGTATGTTTCGTCGCATCCGATGTTCGGACCCACCTTCGCCAACCTCGGACAACTCAGCAACGAGAATGCCATCATCGTCTCCGAAGGCGACTACATGGGGCGCATCTTCTTCCGGGACCTCTATGCACGCCTGGGTCTCAACGTGAAGGAGCTGACCTTCGCCGAGCACGACGAGACGATGTCCTACTCGCTCAGCATACCCTTCGTCAGCACCTTCGTCTTCTCTGCCGTCATGAAGCACCAGGACACCCCGGGAACGACCTTCAAGCGCCACATGAAGATAGCACGCGGTGTGCTCTCGGAGGACGACACGCTGCTGCGAGAAATACTCTTCAACCCGCACACCAAGCCGAAGGTGGAGATGATACGTGCCGAGCTGAAAGAGCTCATTCAAATCATCGACGAGCGCAACGAGCAGGCCATGACGGCCTACCTCACCAAGATTCGCCGCAACATTCAGTAAGCACCTCCTAACGGCGAATCCGACGAACAGGAGCATCTACGCACGGAGAGATCGGATTCGTCACCCACGGAATACATTGTATGCAAAGAGCAGAGGGGCTGTGTCAAGACGTTTGACACAGCCCCTCTGCTATATGAAATTCGATCAGCGCACCAGCACTTTGCGCCCTCCGACGATGTAGAGACCGCGGTGGACAGGGGCGGAAGTGAGGCGGCGTCCGCTAAGGTCAAAGACAGAGGCGGGTGCCGACACGGCTCGCTCTTCAAGGAGGTCGGCAACATCCACAGAGCCGCTGGGCTTGAAGTCATTCACACGGTTGAGCAGGGTGTTGAGGGCACGCACATCAGTCGCTGTGAGGGCACGGTCGAAGACCATCAGGTCGTCGAAGCAGGCATCGGCAGAACCGGCGAAGGACCCTGCGCCGAGCTGCATGTAGGGAGCCGTAGTGATGAAATCCAGCAGCGTCTGGTAGTCAAAGAGCTTGGCCGAGGCGACGACAGTCTTGCCCTCGCCGGCACTGGAGGCAAAGGCACGATGTGCCTTCTTGATGCCATCGACATAGACAGACACGCCATCGGCTGCACAGGTGACGGTGACCAACGCCCACTCACCCACAGGCAGATAGCCGGGCTGTATGGCATCGGGATGGTTGATGTCGAACCACTGTTCGCCATCGTTGAAGCCCACATAGGCATTTCCGGTGAGGAAGAGACGCTGGGCGACAGAGGCCAACTGACCCTGACGGTCTGTGAAACTCCAGAGGCCGCCGGTGAGGTCGTCGTCCGTGCGCTTCACCCAAGCCGAGACGGTAAAGCCCTCGAGGTCGAAAAGTCCTGCCAAAGGATTGTTGAAGCGCGCGAAACTCATCGTCTTGGCAGTACCGCCATAGACGTGTACCACCTTGCCGAAGCGCGCACCGTCCTCCACTAAGACGGGTGCCGTGCCGGACGTCAGCCGGCCATAGGCGGCACGCTGCTCCTCAATCCATCGGTTGAGGGTCGGTGTCTCGTCGAAGTCATAGTATGCAAACAGGCCGGTGCGGGCATCGCCGGCGGGCTGTATCTCCTTCTGCGCCGTCACGTTGAGGGTCTGCTCGTAAGCATAGTTGCCAGCGTGAATGCGGCAGATGAGCTGCACCTTGGTAGCCTCGGGCGCAGGATTGTACTTACCCGTATTGGAAATGATGTCAGGCTCCGACGATTCCCACTCGATGGTAGCGCCGTAGAAGCCTTCGCCTGAGAGGTCGATATTCTTGCTGACGGTAACGTTGTTCTTGATGGGCAGCGTATAGTTCTTTGCGGTATAGGCCACGGCGGACCGATGATCCATCTTCCATCCCCAGACGCTGACACCCGTTTCGGCCAAGCCGGTGAACGTAATGGCCTTGAAGGCTGTGCCGTCCACCTGCTGTTGCACGACGACACCCTTGTAGACGACACTGCCGAGGGTAAGGCGGATGTAGGAAGTGCCCTCGGTCATCGCCCACGTACCTGTCATGTCGCCCGTGACGCGTCCGTTGTCACTGAGGTTCAGGTGAATGGGCTTGACGACCTCACGGTTCTCGTGATTGAGTCTATAACGATGGATGAGCACGTCGTAGTCGCCGGCTATCTCTTCCTTGGTATAGCGGCAGCCGGCAGCCAGCGTCGCGTCGGTGTCCTCTTCGCCATCGAAGCGGAAGGGAGCACAGCAGAGCCATCCGTCCTCGTTCTGGAAGAGCTGATGCACACGCACCAGATGGCCCTCCGAGCCATCGTTGAAGCGGGTGTGGTAGACGACGAAGGCACGCCCCTTTGTGTCGACGATGGCGCTGTTGTGACCCTGTGCCAACTCGCCCACCGTCATGAAGCCCCAGTCGGCATAGGCGCCAAAGAGTCGTGTGCCACCGATGGTCTGCTGGTTCGGACCGAAGTTGAGCCAATACCGACCGTTATAGAAGGCATCGAGACCTTGCGCGTCGAGGTAGGGACCTTCAGGCTTCTCAGAACGGAAGACGGCCATCTGATAACCGCCGGTAGACTCCAGGCCGCCGTAGGTGACGAAAAGGTAGTAGTATTTGCCTATCTTCTGAATATAAGAGGCTTCGCCGCTGCTGTAGTAGCCTCCGGCGATGCGTCGGCCGAAATAGGGGTCGGTGACGGCACGTCCTCCGTTGTCGTTGGCCACGGGATAGGTGACCGTGTAGTCGCGCAGGCCCGTGGTGGAATCCAGTTTCAGCAGGAAGATGCCTCCGCTCCAGGAGCCGTAGCTCATCCACAGCTGGTCGTCATCGTCGTAGAAGACGCAGGGGTCGATGCTGTTGGGCCAGTACGTACCCCAGTCGCCACCGCGGTTGTAGCGTGCCGGCAGCGAGTTCTGCGTGCCCAGCACCAGTTCCAAATCGGTCTTCTTCCAGTTGATGGCGGCATTGGTTCCGTTGAGGAAACCCGAATAGGTAACGGGCCCTTGGTAGACATAAGGGCCGGTGATGGCGTTCGCCGTGAGAAGGACAATGACGGAGTGCCAGGCGTTGCCGTTGACACTCATATACATGCACCACTTCTTCATGGTGGGGTTATAGATGAGGTCCGGTGCCCAGAGGTTGCCAGCGATATTCCAACCGCTGTCGTCGGCATTCGCCCACGCCTTGGCATCGAAGGGACCGAAGTTGACTTCCTGTACTGTGCCGTTCACCAACGCCCGCACTTTCTTAGTCTGGCTCACAGAGAAGGCGTTGTCAAAGCTGGTGACAACGACACTACCCGTCCCGTCCACCGTGCCGAAGAGATTGTCGTTACTCAGCCCCTGAAAGCTGACAAGGTTGTCTGTGGAGCGGGCCCAGCCACGATGCGTTCCCACAATATAATAAGTAGACCCCACCTGATGCACCACAGAGGGGTCATGGACACTGACCTCCGAGCGGGCGACGCTCTTGTTGAGGTTGTTTATCTCAGTGAGTGTAAGCTGGGTGTACTCCTGCGCACGGGCCGCTACAGCACCCAAGCTGAGGGCCAAAAGAAGGGAAGAGAAGAAATGATGTGTCATGTTTTCAGCAAATTTGAGTTCAAAGATAAAGCTTTTTAGCGGAACATAAAGAGAAAAACGCTCTCTTTAACGTTTTTTGTAATAAATAAAGTGTAAGTTTTTGGCTGTTTCAAAGAAAACTCGTTCCTTTGCACGCAGAATACATCACTTTTTGGACTTTAACGACAGAACACTATGAAGAAACTACTGCTTTTCCTCTCCGCAGGATTACTACTGACCTCATGCGTCAGCAAAAAGAAATACGTCGAGCTGCAAGGCAACTACAACAAGCTGAAGACCGAGTACAACCAGCTTCAGGACGAGAGCCAGAAGGCCAAGGTACATCTGGCCGAAGCTACCACCGCCGCACGCGGCCTGGAGACACGCCTCAGCGATGCCCAGAAAGCTACCGACGACTGGACCGAGCGTTACAACGAACTGAAGAAGACCCTCGACAACAGCATTGCTGCCAATGCCACCGGCGGCGTCAGCATCGCCAAACTGGTCGATGAAATCAACGCCAGCAACAAGTTCATCAAACAACTCATCGAGGCCAAGGACAAGAGCGACAGCCTGAACATGGTGCTCACGAACAACCTCACACGTTCGCTCACGAAGAAGGAAATGGAAGAGGTCAACGTGCAGGTGCTCAAGGGCGTGGTCTATGTCTCCCTGGCCGACAATATGCTCTACAAGAGCGGCAGCTACGAGATCAACGATCGTGCCTCGGAAACCCTCTCCAAGATTGCCAAGATCATCAAAGACTACAAGGACTACGACGTGCTCATCGAGGGCAACACGGACAACGTGCCCATCTCGAAGACCAACATCCGCAACAACTGGGACCTCGCAGCACTGCGTGCCTCCAGCGTCGTACAGGTGCTGCAGAACCGCTATGGAGTGGACCCCAAGCGTCTCACCGCTGGAAGCCGTGGCGAATACAACCCCATCATGACCAACGACACCGAAGTGGGCCGCCAGCGTAACCGCCGCACGCAGATCATTATCACCCCGAAGTTGGATGAGTTCATGGACCTCATTGACCAGGCTCCCGACGACAACAACAAATGACCTGCGCGGAGTCCTTCCGCAAACCTCTTTTCCGTCCCACGATCAAGGGGTGAAAAGTGAAAAATAAAAGAGAAGCCTACCCCTCCCCTCTCCCAGGGGAGGGGTATTCATTATGGCGCTAACAAGTGGAACAATAGTCTTTGCAGACGAAGGCAATCAGCCCGGAAGTCATGTCCAACTGGTTTATAAGGCCTCAGAAATTGATCCCCAACAACCATTTACACGCACTCCGGTGATGATACCTTCTGTCACCCTTGACGGCCACACCTTATACTTTTGGAATGCGGGCGACTTCACCTTATATATAAAGGAAGAGGACGGGGAAGTAGCTTACTCAACTTTCGTCCCTGCCAACCAGACTGCCGTAGTCCTGCCAGCCGACCTCGCTGGCACCTATACCATCGAGGTTGTCCGTGGCAGCCAGTCCTTCATCGGTGAAATCGAGCTTTAAGGCTCGGTTTCACTATCAAAAATTTGCATCAACTAATAAATCGTTCTATCTTTGCATTTAAATAAGACGAAATCCATGAAAGAAACCTTGATTATATCCTTGATGCTGGCCTTTTTTATATGTTTTTTGCAAAAATTGGTGGTATTGTCAAGAGAATTTTGTATTTTTACACCCGATTTCTGTGGTCTTGCGCCAATGTGTATAGTCGGACGTGTCCGACGCTCACAGCAAAAGACTGTCCACGCCGAGCCATGTGAGGCGATACCGCTGCAACAAGGCGGGCATTGGGTGGGAGAAAACAGGAGTCGCGACATATTAAAAAGGCGTCTTCAAGCGTCTTGTCTTTGACATCCAAGAATCTCGCAAATTCGAACGATATTGTCAGAGCAAGGCAACGGTAGATGTCCTCGGGATGTGTTTATACGCTTCCTTTACCGATATTCACACTGTCACAAGTGTGCATGTGTCGTGTTTAGGGATTACTATATTCATATCGGCGTGGGCTATCAGCGTTGCTCGTTCAACAATATCGGGCAATGCGAGAGCCTTTGGATGTGGGACGGGCAGCAGAGTGGTTCCCACGCTTTCTTTTTATGCCGTCGGAAAAAAACAACTAAACTAAACAGCCTTGCACACGGGGACGGCAGGCATGAAAAGGGATTGTTTTTGATATGGGTCTTTTCAATCAGACGGGGAAGGTGAATGCCCCAAACTCTACTACCCACACAGGCATAGTGGGTGGTGTCATCCAATGCGACATGGACCGCGATGTTTTTGCCTACAAGTACCCAGGAGGCAATGACATCAAGCGTGGAGCTGTTATCATCGTACGCCAAAATCAAGTGGCTGCACTTTATATCAACGGCGTACGTCAGGGCGAAATGCTTGAGCCAGGTCGTCATGTGGTGACGGAGTCGAACAATTTCCCCTTCATCAACAATTATCTTAATGTTGCAACAGGCGGCGAGTCTTCATATCCTGCCGAAGTGTGGTTTTTCAATCTGACAACCGAGAGCAAGGTCAGGATAGGATTCGGGAAATCGGCTAATGTGTTTTGCCAGCACACCGACAGTAATTCCAAAGAGCAGACCCCCATGTCGATTGGTGGCAATGGTCAGATTGGCATTAAGCTGAGTGACCCAGCGGTGTTCATGGACCGCTATCTCGGTTCAGGCAGTATGGCTTCATCGGGCGAAGTCCTTGAGTTTGTGCAGGAACGACTCAAGAGTATCTTCATTGACCAGCTGAATGAAATTATCATCAATGAAAATCCCGACATCAAGGATTTACTGCTGACTCGCAGGAAGGATTTCAACCGCAAACTGGTCATTGCCATCAATCGCGAACTGCAGGCCGAATATGGTATTGAGGCAACGACGAATACGGTCATAAATATATTCTCGCCCGACTACGAGAAGTATGTAGAAGACCTGAACGCAAGTATGCGTGAAGGCGCAGGAGTCCATTCTCGCCGAAGTCACATGGGTCGTTTCGATGGTAGCGAACAGCAGTACGACATTATTAAGACGGCTGCGGCCAACGAGGGTGTTGGCAGTTTTTCCGCCATAGGCATAGGAATGGCAATGGGGTCGCAATTTGCTCAATATGCAAACACAATGACACCACAGGGAACGATGCCTTCGCAAGCCACTCCTCCACCCATACCCTCTGCCGCCGCCATCTACTTTGTGCTAAACGGTCAGCAGGCGGGTCCCTACGACATCAATGCCATACGGCAGATGGTGGCATCGGGAGTCATCACACCGCAAACGCTGGCCTGGAAAAATGGCATGGCCGACTGGTCGCCTGCCATTGGGCTGGCAGAGCTGACCACACTCTTCAACGTTCCACCGTCAGTGCCCAGTATGCCTCCTGTTCCTCCTACTGTATAAACTCACAGAATTACACATTAAGCTTATGAAAGCATTGAAATTATCCTCAGTCATTGTCTTGGTAATTGTTGCTGCCGTCGTAGCGGGTGCCTACATGTATCTAGCACCGCTGTTCCAGACGGGTAATGCATGGATTGATGGCACATTAGTATTTGTCGGTATCGTCGCTCTGATGATATCGCGCACACCACAGATAGAGGCCGACGACGCCTCTGTCCAGTATTATGCCCGTACACAAGTGATAGGCAGTGCAGGTCTTACGCTGTTGGTGCTTGCTGTGCTGCACACCATTGCTGCCATCATGCTGCCTTACAACATCATGCTGCCCTATCTGCTGCTGACAGGAATTGCTGTCGTGTGGCATGCCTTCCGCATAGCCTCTGTCCACGCAGGTGCTGCCATACAGACGGCAAACGACCAAAAGGCAGCTATGCAGAACGAGGCAAAGAAGAGGTTCGTCGATGTGATAAAGGTTCCGGCACAAAGGCTCCGTGGAGCATTGCTCAATCTTGACACGGCCGATGCTACTGGCCTGCAGGAAGCCATCAATGCCATCAAGAACGTGGAACTTGCTGTCAAGGGATTCGCAGCGACAAATCAGACTGGCATCAGCAGCCTGTTGGATAGCCTTACCAGCTGGGCCACCTCGCTCGAAATAGCAGCCAAACGAATTGACAGCCTCTCGCAGGAAGCTGAGAAATCGGCGTTTCTGAAAGAGATAACAGCGTCTGCCCGCAAGATGCTGCTTGCCATCAAGAGTGTTTAACCGCTTCATCCGATATTCGTTATGATAGAAATGAAATGTAAAGACTGTCGTTCTGACATCAGCGTTGCAACACCGAGTGGGAGATATGTGAAATGTCCTTATTGCGGTGCCATCAACGAGTTACCTTTGGAGTTGGTGCAAGAGGCTGTTAGCGGTTCTGTAGAAAAGGAAGCCGAGAAGCCGGTAATGGTCAGTTTCGAGCCGGTAGCAAAAACGTTGGACGCAGTGGAGCAGATTTGCAGCAACGAACTGGTTAACGACGAACTGGTTCCCGACAATGTCTTCGATGAAATTATAGTCAAAGGACAACTCCTTGTCTATCTGCCTTTTTGTGTCGCTGGCGGCAGCTACCAGCTGACATGCAGCTACGAGGAGGGTGGCACCAAGTACAGCCAGCCTGCCATTGGCAATATCTACAAAAAGGTGCTGCTCTATAGAGGTAGTGCCATACCAACCGCCCTGCGGGACAAAATTAACAATCAATCGCCCATAAGCGAAACTCCTTTGGACTTTGCAGCCGACGAAAACACGTTGGAACACGTCAAGGAGACGAGCGGAGCGGAGATCTATGCGCCCGACTCCAGGCCGCAGCAATACTATGGTCATCTGACAGAAGAAGTCAAGCAGCAGTTCATGGCCAAGCACAAGAACGGCAGTAAGTTCACCTACAGCAATTTCGCCTATCAGTTTGACAGCGACCGCATGGTTTACGTGCCGTTCTACATTGTCGAAATGGAGTATCGAGGGCTGTCCTATTACATAGCCGCCTGTGCCAGCACCTCAACAGAGGTCTATAGCGTGCTGCCCGTTGACGAACAGCGTGCGCAGACCTTCAGCAAGCTGAAAGAGCCGTCAGCCGTGTCTTTTCTCGGATGCCTGCCACCCATAGCGGTTTTGCTGCTATGGCTGTTTGGCCCCCTGTCATTCTGGTCCATGCTTCTTTGGATGTTCATTGCCTCCATCATCACATGCGTAGTCTTTGGAGTCGATCAGACGAAGAAGGAGAAAAAGAAAACGCAAATCATAGAGGAATCGCGGAGAATACGCTTGCAGAAACAAATATAAAGAGTAACGAGTATGAAACGAGTATTATTAAACATCTTTTTGGCTTGCCTGCCAGTGGTAGGAGCCAGTGCGCAGAAACTTGTTATCGCCCATGCAGACGGAACAAGGACGGACATAGAATTGAGTACGTACCCATGCATCACAATAAGTAGCGACTCTATATGTGTGTTGTCCTCTGAAGCTTCCCTGAAATGGAAAGCACAGGACGTAATTCGCTTCACATACGATACTACTGATGTCGGGATTGAAACTGTTCAAAACAAGGCCAATGTCGTTTTTCGGGACGGGCGACTTGTGTTTTCAGACATAACGGACAGCCGGAGCATACAAATCTTTAATGTTAATGGCATTCGTGTCCCTGTCACGCTCTTACGACAAGGTGATGACATGGTGCTGCGGTTGTCAGACCTGTCAACCGGCGTTTACCTAATAACTGCTTATGGTCGAACCTTTAAATTTGTGAAGCCATGAAAAGAATCATAACCTTATTTCTGATAGTGGCCGTTTCCTCCCTTACTTATGCACAGGAGGAGGCAATCGTAAGTGTTTTCCAGAAGGACAAGACCGTTGTCAGTGTTGCCCGTGAAGAAGTAGACAGCATCTCTTATTCTCGGATTGACAAAAATGGCATCCTGCACGAAAGTTTTGTCTCGCAGCTGATACATACCAAAGACAGCACACACCGCTGGCTACTAAACGAAGTGGACAGCGTCACGTTTGAATGGATGCCCGACGGAGAGGTAACACACGACCAGGTGCCACGACCAAGAGTATGGAGCAGAGATGCTAACGACATCACCTGTAACGGTGCTACACTACGCGGAAAGCTTAGGGGGGCCGATGCCTCAGCGGTCAGCAAACTGGGGTTCTACGTTTCCCAAGACTATCACGAGGGGCGTTTCGGCGGCACTTACTATGAGGCAAGTATCGATAACTCCAGATGGGGGACCTTCTCGCTACCGATTAGCGGCCTTGTTGCAGCAGAGAAGTATTATTTCAGAGCAGTGGCAGTCTATAAGGGGCGAGATTTCCAAGGGCTTGTCAATAGTTTCCGAACCGAAGGTGTGTCCGTTACAACCATGTCTGCAGAAATTAAAACGCCATTCTCTGTCATGGTAGGAGGAAGCACAGACGCATGCCATTCAGATGGCATGGTTTGCGGCTTCTACTATAACACCACGGGTAACCCCAATGCAGACAATGCCGAAAGCGTCTCAGCAGAGAACACGGACAATACTTTCAAACGGCTCATCGACGACTTGAGGCCTGCAACAACCTATTATTTACGGGCATACGTCATTCTTGACGGTAAGATATTCATGGGAGATGTCATCAAATTCAAGACACCTGAATTTCTGATTACCACGCTTGAAGCCGAGCCAGGGTCGTTCACAGCAAAGTTGAAAGGCTGCTATATGCCCGAAAGTATAGAGGTGGACTCTGTTGGGTTCTACTATTTTACAAGTCCCGCAATAGAAGCCTTTCCTGATTTCAGCAATGCGATTTCCGTTAGCTGCACCAAGGCATTGCCGTCTTTTGAATACCAGCTGACAGGACTTGAGCCGAGAGTGGGACGAGGGGACAATCCTGACGATAATTATTATGTGCGCGCATACGCAGATAAGAATGGTGAGAGGTATGTATCGACAGATTTCGTGAGATTTTCCACTGAAGGGATTAAACTACTGACAATGTCTGATACGATCATAGGAGGCAAGCCATGGTTCAGGGGGACTATATTTTATGAAGGAGAACTGGATGATGCTGACAGATGGGGAGGTTTTTTATACCGTACAACGTCTAATGGAATAACGTCTGACTGGGAACGCTTATTGAAGCCATTGTCTCAGCTTGGAAATGGTGACACCTTTCGTTTCTCACCTAAAGCTCTTACACCAGGATGTGTTGTCAAGTATATGGCAGTCTATTATTCAGAGGCCAATAACCATCTTGTGTATGGAGATATTTATTCCTTTACGTACGAAGAAGATATTTCAGTTACAGCACTTGAACCATTAGTAAATGATAATGATGCTACTTTCCAGGGTCTTGTCAAAGGCATAGACTTTTCTTCTGATTCCATCATCACAGCAGGTTTCCGTCTAAGCCTGACACAGGATTTCTCTGGGCAAGAAAGCAGAGTGTACACCATTACTTCAGACGACCTGAACACCTCCACTGGCGTATTTACCAGTTTTGTCGACCATCTCCCGTATAGCACGGATATTTATTACTATGCGTTTGTCGAGGTTAATGGACAAGTTTACAGAAGCGATACACGAACTTTGAGAATTCCGAAGCCCTTGAGCATAATGACATCAGAAGCAGAAGTTGTCGATGAAAATACCGCCGTCATTAAGGGACACATAGAAGGAGACCTTGCGGAATATCATGGCTATATAGGGTTTGTATACTGGTCGGCTACCGACTTTTCTGATATGAAGAACAAACAGGTGATGGCGTTGTCTGATATCCCTGCCTGGCAAAATGAATACGATTTTTCTGCCCGTCTTATAAACCTGACACCTAACAAGACCTATTATTATCAAGCCTATGTAGATACGGGGGCAGAGACTCTGGATACAGGGAATACAGAATCTTTCACGCTCCCAGAAGACGATAATCGCGAGTGGGTGGACCTTGGATTACCCAGTGGCACCCTATGGGCTACCCGCAATGTAGGTGCCAACAGCCCCGAGGATTATGGCGACTACTTTGCGTGGGGTGAGACTGTCACAAAAGACGAGTACACATGGAACAGCTATAAGCACTGCGATGGGTCAATGTATCAGCTTACGAAATATTGTACAAGCAGCAGTTATGGCAACGTTGACAACAAGGCAGAACTTGAATCCGAGGACGATGCCGCCACGGTTCTGTGGGGCAACGAGTGGCAGATGCCGAGCGGAGATCAGATAATAGAACTACTGAACAGCAACTACACCAATGTTGTTTTCAAGATACAAAATGGAGTGTGGGGCAGGTTGATTACAAGTCTCGTCAATGGAGCCAGCATATTTGTGCCCGCCGGAGGCTATTATTCTTGGACAGAGGTTGAAAGTGAGAGGTACAGCGGCTACCTTTGGTCGCGCACACTGTGTACAGACTACAACGATTCAAATGCCGAATTACACGCATGTGGATACATATTCGACATTGGTTGTGCTGGCATTTTGCGCAGCATAGGAGCAAATGTGAGACCTGTACGTAAACAACAAAACGACGACAAGGTAAGACAGATTGAGCTGACCCCAACAACACTCTTGCTAAGCACAGGAGAATCAAAACAAGTCACTGCCACCATTTATCCCAGTGGAGCCTTGAACAAAGATGTCACATGGGAGAGTAGCGATGAAGATGTGGCAAAGGTGAACAGTAGCGGTGTCGTGACAGCACTGGCAACGGGCTCATGCGCCATCATTTGTCGCGCCTGCGATGGCAGTGGCGTTTCGGCCGAATGTCAGGTAACGGTGTTTGATGAGGACGGTAGCCACGCTTGGGTTGACCTCGACCTGCCCAGTGGTACCCTCTGGGCTACCTGTAACGTGGGGGCCGACAGTCCAGAAGAATATGGCGACTATTTCGCATGGGGCGAGACTGTCACAAAAGACGAGTACACATGGAACAGCTATAAGCACTGCGATGGGTCAAGGTATTCTCTGACGAAGTACTGTACTGAGAGCAGCTATGGAACAGAAGATGGCAAGACAGAACTGGAACCGGCAGACGATGCTGCCACGGCTCTGTGGGGTAGTGACTGGCAGATGCCAAGCCGCGAGCAACTGTTGGAACTGATAGACAGTGAATACACCACAACAGAGTGGACACAGCAGAACGGTATCAGTGGTATCCTTGTCACCAGCATTGCAAACAACAAGAGTATCTTCCTCCCTGCTGCCGGCGACCGCTCATATTTGTCGTCAACGGGCGTTGGCTCTGACGGACAATACTGGTCACGTTCGCTTGTTGATTGGGATTCCGACGATGCATATGGACTGGGTTTCTCCTTATATTCATACGACGCTTATTCTTACAACTACAGAGTTTACGCCAATTCGGGTGTCCGACACTATGGACGAACGATTCGCCCTGTCCGTTCCCGTTAGCAAACCAGATACAGTGCGAAGAACATGGCTAAGAACGTCAGTCGGATAGATTATTTACATTATAATTAACAAAACAACATTATGAACAACTACAAGAAGTATGTCACGGCATTGACCGTCATGGTTTCTGCCCTTATGATTGTTGCCTGCAATGGGACCACATCATCAGTTTCGTCTTCAAGCAGCATTCCCTTGAAGGATTTCCTCGGTTTGCTGAAGGAGAGTAAGGAAACCAATATTAACGGTCCTGAGGGTATGGACAGGTGGATGCAGATGGAATCTAAGATCAACACATTCAAAGAAAAGTATGAAGACGCTTCTATTCCGTTGACGACATCGGCAATCGTTCCTTTCAACTCGGAAAACGGCCTGACTATTGGCGAAAGTGAACTCATGCAAAACAAGCAGGCTTTTACGGCACGATTAATCGCTAAAGAGACAATAAAGACTCAAGACCTTGAAGCCATTCAGGACAGGCTGGCAGTGGTGGGTATGAATGCTGAAACCCCTATCGTGGCTATCCAGGTGGAATTATGGCGGGGAGAAATAGTATCTGACGATGAGATTGATGTTGTAGGTGAAGAGGACGAAGAGGAAAATGTCACAGAAGAGTCTTTTGTCAACATGGATATAGTGTTGGAATTGGATGATTACATCTTTGATATTGACCATTTTGTTTTGGTGACAACCGGTGATGAGGAGTTTAAGAAAGCCCCACACCAGCAGAGAAGGCCAAGGTTTTAGTAATAAGCAAAACATACGACTATGAAAACAAGCATGACATTTCTGACGGCAGCTATCGCATCGGTTATGCTACTGGCTGCACCACAGCAGGCCGAGGCGCAGTTTCTGAAGAAACTGGGCAAGGCCATTGGCGACACGGCCAAGGAGAGTTGGAACAAAGCAAAGAATGCCGCCAAGAACAATCAGGCAGATGGAGAGGTGGGGAACTCTTCCGATTCTACGGTAGTACAGGAGACCACCAATGCTACGGATGCTAATAACCTCAACATCCTCGGCATTTCATTAGGACAGCCGAAAGGTGCCGTCGAAAGCCAACTGAAAGCCAAGGGCTTCAAGGAGGTCACGATATACGACTCGAAAGAAACACAAGGCAACTTTTACGGCAAGACAGCTGCCGTATATGTCGATGAGTACGACGGGAAGGTCACCGTCTCACTGCGTGATGTCAAATCCTATACACAGGCTCAGGCCAAGGGACGTGTTGAACAGCTGAAGCAACAGTTGCAGGGAAACGGAACCGCCAAGAAATGGACGGGTGCCGAGGAACCTTCTTACCGCATCATACAGAAGGGCGGGAAAATTGAGATTGAATACCACGACGAAGACGAAGTGAATGGTGACAGCGGCAGCTATATCGTCACCTGTACTTTCCGTAACCAAGACTTTACAGAGGAGTGATCATAATGAAACGAGTATTACTAAACATCCTTGTGGCTTGCCTGCCAGTGGTAGGGGCCAGTGCGTATGACTTTTGGAGGTCTGGAATTTACTTCGATATTATCAGTGATGTTGAAGGAACGGTGAAAGTGACCAATCAGTCAGACTTGGACAATCAAGTTGCTTACACTGGCGATGTCGTGATTCCCGAGACGGTTTATAATGAAGGTATCACGTGGAGGGTCATCTCTATATCTGAGAATGCCTTTCGTCAATGTAAATATATGACATCGCTCACCATACCTAAGACCATCACCAGCATAGGGCAGGGAACCTGTGAAGGATGCACAAGTCTGAAGACGGTGACTCTCAACAACAACACCTTGGTCTCCATCGACAGACAATCCACATCGCTTGCCAGTTTCTTTGGAACACAGGTAGAGAAATACGTCCTTGGTGATGTTGTCCAGAAAATAGGTAAACTCGCATTTTCTGGATGTACGCAATTAGGTGAGGTTTATATCCCAGAAAGCGTGACAAGTATATATAGCGATGCTTTCTACGGATGTGAGAATCTGAAAACTGTCACGCTGCTAAACAAGGAGTGGGTGTCCAATGACAGAAATTACAACAATTCATTATGCCATTATTTCGGCAAACAAGTTGAAGAGTATGTGCTGAATGATGAACTGACAGCCATCGGCAACTATGCGTTCTACGACTGTAATGGTCTGAAAAGGATTACCATTCCTCAAAATGTGGAAAGTGTCGGTAATTATGCATTCTCTACCTCAGTTCGGGATAACTCATTTAGAATAGCATGAGTTGTTTGGAGTTTTCAA
>CAMVFC010000001.1 GCA_947166655.1 uncultured Prevotellaceae bacterium | reverse complement strand
ACTCCTGCACAGGCACTTCAAGCGCATTTGCTATTGCAATGAGGGCTTCAAGGCTCGGCTGGGTGGTATTGGTGACCCACTTGGACACTGTAGCAGGATCCTTGCCGAGTTTGTCGGACAGCCACTTATTGTTGAGGTCGCGTTCTGCGAGAACGACTCTTATACGATTTAACTTTGCCATGATGGAATTATGTTATTTGAGGGCAAATTTATTAAAAATAATCGTTATCGATGCAGGAATCTTCAAAAATCACCGTCTGTCAAGCAAAAACTTGAGGAAAATGCCAATCTTTTGATGTTTACATTGCGAGAACCATACGTTTATAATCAATTGATACAACTAAAGTTCTTTGCATGGCAAAGTGGCAAAGCCGAGTGTGGGAACATCCATACAACAGGGATTAAGCAAATAAAACATATATTTGCGATTTAAGTCGAAAACATCCCTCACTCTATCACTAAATTGGTTTAATGTATTGTTAATAAGACGTGTACGAAGTGATAGATGAGGTGATAGATAGGTGATAGAAGTGATAGAGAAATGGCAAAAAGGGGGGCAAGAGACTGAAAATGTATGTGTTTTGTACTGCATTTGGAGGGGATTGTCGTCATTGAGGAGGCCTTTTTGCCTGTTAGGGGTCGCAGTCCGCGCGGAAGATGTTCCAGTGCGTACCGTGGGCTTCGTGGGTATAACGTATTCGCGGTGTGGAGGAAAAAAATGAGTTTAGCGGATGAATGTAACGGGATTATTTGTATCTTTGCAGGCAGATACATGAAATAATAAAGTTTAGTTTATGAAAAAGTCTCTTTTAGGGGCGGTGACCGCCCTCCTTATTTGCGGTACAACAAGCGTTCACGCTCAGCTCGAACCTGGGTCGTTTAGCATACAGCCCAAGCTCGGTCTGGCGAGCACCTCACTGACGGATATGCCTGCCCTGCCTGTCGCGGAGCATATTGAGCTTGACAGGACGTTCTTCCCGGGCTTCCTCATCGGGGCGGAATGTGAATATCAGTTGTCGGATAGGTTCAGCCTTGCGGCAGGTCTTAATTATACGGCGCAGGGTGGTAAGTGGAAAGACTACAGAAGGCCGGAATTTGAGATTAAGAAGACGCAGATCGTCCTCGGGTATATCAACGTGCCCGTCTTGGCGAACGTCTATCTTTTTGACGGCTTTGCCCTCAAGGCCGGTGTGCAGGTGGGCTTTCTCACGAATGCCAATGCTCAAAGCACATTCGTGGAAAAGACGGGTGGCCTCCATGAAATAGAAAAGAATGATGAGAGCATCCTGAGCGATTGCCGCAGGTGGGATTTGTCCATCCCCGTCGGCATCTCCTATGAGCTGAGCGATGAACTTATCATTGACGCCCGCTACCATTTTGGGCTGAGCCGAGTGAACAAAGAGAAGGACGAGGACGGCAACACGCGGAACCGCAGTCTCTTCCTGACGATAGGCTATAGATTCCAGCTTTAGTGCTTCAGGAAAAAGATGAAATCTTGCTGAAGGAAAACGGCGATACTCTCTTTCGCATGTTACGTTAGGCATGATGGCCGGCATCTACGTCCATATCCCTTTCTGCGGTTCGCGCTGTGCCTACTGCGATTTCTATTCCACCACGCGTCTGGAGGAGCGTGAGGCCTATGTCCATGCGCTGTGTCGCGAATTGTCTCAGCGCAGAGATGAGTTCGCCGGCGTCGGCGTGCATACCGTTTATTTCGGTGGAGGCACCCCGTCGATGCTGACGGCAAGTCAACTGCGAGAGATACAGGAATCTTTGTATCGTCATTATGCCATAGACGCGGCAGCTGAGGTTACCATAGAGATGAATCCGGATGACGTTCAGGCAGACGTCCATGAGCGTCTTCTTAACAGCGTCTCATGTGTCAACCGTGTCTCTCTTGGCATTCAGAGTTTCGACGACGCGTTACTGCGTCTCATCCGCCGCCGGCATGACGGCGCCTCGGCCATCCGTTCGGTAATATGCCTTCAGGAAGCTGGCATCGACAATATCAGTATCGACCTTATCTATGGCCTGCCGGGGCAGACTTTAGAGCGTTGGGAGCATGACCTCGACGTCGCGTTCTCTCTCGGCGTGCAGCATTTGTCGGCATACGCTTTGAGTTATGAGTCCGGCACGCCGCTTACGCGCTGGCGCGACGAAGGCCGTGTCTGCGAAGTGCCAGATGAGCTGCAGGTGACGATGTACCAGCGGTTGTGCCAGCGCGCCCTCGATGTTGGTTTCGAGCATTACGAGATTTCCAACTTTGCCCTGCCGGGCTTCCGCTCCCGTCACAACAGCAGCTACTGGACGGGCCAGCCCTATTTGGGTTTCGGGCCGGCCGCCCACAGCTATGACGGGCAGCACACGCGGCGTGCGAATGCCGCAGATCTGACAGCCTATTTACGCTCGTCGGCCGTTCCGCATACAGTCGAACGACTCAGCGAGGCAGAATGCTACGATGAGGCAGTCATGTGTGGGCTGCGTACCGCAGAGGGCATCGATCTCGATGCGCTGGCAGCGCGCTTCGGCACAGCCCGCTATCGGTATCTTCTGGCTGCGGCAGCGCCACATCTTCTTGCCGGCCGCTTGCAGCAGTCGGGCCGTCGGCTGCGGCTAAGCCCGCAGGCACTGATGACGTCCGACGATGTGATGAGCGACCTGATGGCATCAGATCTTACCGCCCTATGAAAGCATATAGCGCACAAAATCAAAATCAAAAACCAATAATTAACTAATGTCTCTCAAACTATGATGAAAAGATTACCTTTATTATTGCTGTTCCTGCTTGTGTCAGGATTTACCATGGGCCAGCAACTCCGCCTCGGAGGCACGTTGCGGCCTCAGACCCCGGCCAGTGCGCTTCGTGCGCCTTGGGCCCGCTATGCCGATGCTCCTCGGCGCAGCCTCCAGCGTCGTGCCGTCGAGGTCGGCGACAATCAGATGTGGTGGGGCTACTACAAGGGCGGTGGCTACTTGGTGGGTCTTGGCACCAGCCTTGCAGAGACCTACTACGCTGCTACGGCTATTCCCACTACCGAGCCTCTGCCTCGCAACAAGAGCATTTGTGCGGTGCGCTTCATTGTGGCGGGTGTGGCGCAGATGCAGAACTTCAAGGTGTGGCTCTCGGAAAGTCTGCCGACCGATGCTCGTCCGGCAACTTTCTCCGTCGATGTCGACATGGCAGATGTCGTCGACAACGGACTGACGGAAGTTGTCCTGCCCGAGCCTTATCCCATTCCCTCGAAGACCCTTTATGTGGGTTACTCCTTCGACATCACCGAGGCGGGCGAGGAAGGCATGTCCTCGAACTATCCGGTGCTGATCGACTACGATGGTACGAACATTCCTGGTGCCATCTGGATTCGCACGTCGGGCGGCATACCGAACTGGAGCGACCCTTCCGAGTCGAACGCCGGCTATGGGAAGCTGGCTCTCCAGGTGCTGCTTGATGGCGAATTCCCTCAGAATGCCGTGGAACTGGGCAGCTCGTTCTATGATGTCTTTGCGCTGGCCAACGACACGGCCGAGGCAACGCTCACGCTGTATAGCCGCGGTCTGCGCCGTGTGGAAAGCATCGATTATGTGGTTACCACAGGCGAAGTCACGGGAGAGGAACAGCATCTCACGCTGGAACAGCCTCTCGAAGGGATGGATGCGCAGACCACCATCCGTATTCCCCTGACGGCAGATGCCGCAACGGGTCGCACCTTGCGCACCGTTACCATTACCAAAGTCAACGGCAGCGAGAACGAAGCGCTGGCCATCGCCGAAGGATATTTCGTCACTCTGTCCAAGGCTGTGCCCCGTCGCACGGTCATCGAAGAGTTCACGGGCACGTGGTGTGGCTGGTGCCCGATGGGCATCGTGGGTATGCAGAAGGTCAACGAGCAATTCTCCGACCGCGCTATCACGCTCATCATCCATGGCGATGACCCCATGGATATCGGTTATGACGTCACAGCGCCCAGCTATCCCTATGCGCTTGTCGACCGCGCGACGCCCGCACATCCTTACTACGGCCGTTCGGACCAACCCCTTGGCATCCTCGACCTCGTTGCCGAGATGAACCAGACGCTGGCCGAGGCAGAAGTCAGCCTGCAGCAACCCACCCTGACCAAGAACGGCACCGTCAGCTTTAAGACTGATGTGACCTTCGGTTACAGCGCCAAGAAATCCAATTATGCCATGGGCTATGTCCTTCTGGCCGACAGCCTCAGTGGCCCCGGCCGTAAGTGGGCGCAGGCCAACTACCTGTGTCAGGACGAGAATCGCCAGAGCTATGCCGACGATGCGAACCTCGCAGAATGGGTCAACGGCAAGAACTATATGCCCATGGTCTATAACCGTGTACCCATCGCCGCTAAAGGAATGGCCAACGGCGTCAGCGGCAGCATCGCAGCACCCATCGTAGAGGGCGCCACGCGCACTGTCAGCAGCTCGTTCAACCTGACGGGCAATGCCTTCATGCAGGACTTCGACCACCTGAGTGTCGTGGCCGTTCTGTTCAACACAGAGAGCGGCAGCATCGTCAATGCCGATATTCGTCCGGTGGTCATTGCCGAGGATTTCCCGCAGAACAAGGTTCAGCTGAAGAACTTCGAGCAGACGACCATCATCAAAGGTGATGTGGCTAAGGTCAACGTGCCAGTGGCCAACTTCGGTCAGGCCGGCATCCACAGCCTCGACTACGTGGTGCGTGCCGGAGGTGTCAACAGCGACACGCTGCATATCGACTTCGAGCAGCCAATCACCACGTTCGGTGCTTACCAGCCAGTCGCCTTCGACGTGCCGGCTCCGTCCGAGACCGGTGTGCAGAACCACGTCATCACGCTGACGAAAGTGAACGGCGTGGAAAATGAAGCTACCACGGGCAAATCGGCTTCGGGCTCGCTCGTCACCATCACACGCAAAGTGCCGCGTCGCACCGTCGTCGAGGAATACACCGGCACATGGTGCGGCTGGTGTCCGCGTGGGCTGCAGGGCTTGAAGCGCGCTCGCCAGGAGTACGGCGACCAGGCCGTGCTGATGTCCATCCACAGCGGTAGCGGAAGCTCGACCGACCCCATGCAGGTGTCGGCATTCTCCTCGCTGATCTCGGGTCATTCTTTCCCGTCGGCTGAGGTCAACCGCTATCGTTCCGTGGACCCCTATATGGGCGAAAACAGCGATGGCTGGGGGCTTGGTGCCGTCATCGAAGACGAGCAGAACCATCTGGCTGAGGCTGCCGTCGAACTGCAGCAGCCCATCCTGGACGAGACGACGGGCATCATCTCCTTCACGACGGATGTCACCTTCCTGCTCAACCGCGCGTCAGCTCCTTATCTGATGGCTTACGTCCTGGTGGCTGACGGCCTGACAGGCAGTGGCGCCAACTGGGCACAGACCAACTTCTATGCCTATTTTGCCGGAATGTATGACAGCGATCCTTATCTGAAGGAAGCTACGGAGTGGCCTGCGTCAGTGGAGGGCATCGTCTACGACGACGTCGCCGTCGCAGCCAACGGTATTGTCAGCGGTATTGCGGGCAGCCTGAAGACATTGGTGCAGGAAGAACAGTCGGTGAGCCATTCCTCCAAGTTCAACATCAAGAGCAACGCGCTGGCCAAAAAGGCAACGGAGCTGCGTGTCGTGGCTTTGCTGTATGACAAGACCGCCAAGCGCTTCGTCAATGCCGACCAGAAGACTGTCCTCACGGCCGAAGAGGCTGCCGTGCACGATATGCGCACGGGCGGCGAGCGTGAGGTGGCACGCTATGGCGTGGACGGCAAACGTCTCAGCCGCCCCGTCCGCGGCATCAACCTGGTGCGCATGGCCGACGGGAGTGTGAAGAAAGTCCTTCACTAAGCACAAAGAAAGAGCCCTCCGCAGCGTTTGCGGAGGGCTCTTTTTTCGTATCATTGCAGGTGGTCCTTGAACCACTGCGTGATGCTCTTGTAGAGATGCAGGCGTGTGCGTCCGCCGTAGATGCTGTGGTTGCGGTTTGTGTAGACGAGCTGCATGAAAGGTTTGTCGGCCTGCACGAGGGCCTCTGTGAGTTCGGCCGTGTTCCGGTAGTGGACGTTGTCGTCGGCCGTTCCGTGACACAGCAGCAAAGCCCCGTGCAGCTGGCTGGCACGCGTCATGGGATTGTCGTCGTAGCCCTTGGGATTCTCCTTCGGCGTGCGCATGTAGCGCTCGGTGTACACGGAGTCGTAGAACCGGTAGTTAGTCACCGGCGCTACGGCCACGCCTGCGGCAAAGACGCCTCGCCCTTCCATCATGGACATCAGCGTGCAGAAACCTCCGTAGCTCCATCCCCAGATGCCGATGCGCTCCTTGTCGACGTAAGGCAGCGAGCCCATGTAAAGAGCCGTCTCCACCTGGTCCTTGGCTTCGAGCTGTCCCAGGTGCAGGTAAGTCTGCTTCTCGAATTTAGCTCCGCGACCGCCCGTGCCGCGTCCGTCCACGCAGACGCAGATGAAGCCCTGCGAAGCCAGATAGCGTTCCAGCATGGCGCCGCCCATGTTGCCGATGTTCCACTGATCGAGCACTTGCTGCGAGCCGGGGCCGCTGTATTGGAACAGGATGACGGGGTACTTCCTGTTCTCGGAGAAGTCCGTGGGGCGCACCATGTATCCATTAAGCTCTACGCCCTCGCCCGTGCGGAACGAGAAGAACTGCGGCGTCGGCAGCTTCATGCGCTCGACATTGTCTTTCAGGCTTGCGTTGTCCTCCATCGTGCGTAGCACCTTTCCCTTGGCGTCGCACAGCGTCACCGTGGTGGGCGTGGTGGTGCTGCTGTAGGTGTCCATGAAGTATCTGAACGTCTTGGAGAAGATGGCGCTGTGGGTGCCTTTCTGTTCCGTGAGACAAGTCACGCGGCCTTTGGCGTCGGCGCGGTAGACGGCGCGGTACTGCGGCCCCTGTTCGTTGGCGGCGTAGTAGGTGTCGCCCGTCTTGGGGTCGTAGCCATAGAAGCTGGTGACGACGAAGTCGCCCTGCGTGAGCTGCCGCTTCATCGTGCCGTTGAGGTCGTAGAGATAGAGGTGGTTGAAGCCCGAGCGCTCGCTCATCAGCACAAATCCCCCGTCGAAGAGTTGCAGGTTCTTATAGGGTTCCTCGGTGATGTACGGCTGCACCTGGTCGCGTACGATGAGCTTGCACTCCGTGGAGCGCGGGTCGGCGGCGTAGATGTCGAGGCGGTCCTGGTGTCTGTTCTGTGTGAGAATGAGCAGGCGGTTGGGGTCGTTGGTGAACTGTATGCGCGGCACGTAGCCCTCCTCGTCCAGGGGAAGTCTCATTTTCTGTATGCGATGGCTCTTGATGTCGTAGGAATGCACGCTTACGCTGGAGTTGCGTTCTCCGGCGATCGGGTATTTGTAAGTGTACTGTCCGGGATAGTCGGCGAACTCCTCGCGTGCGGGCAGTCCCCCCTTGTAGAGGGGGAACGAGAATTCGCGCACGGCCGACTCGTCATAGCGTATCCATGCGAGCATGGTTCCGTCGGCATTGAAGTCGAAGGCACGGTCGAAGGAGAACTCCTCCTCGTTCACCCAGTCGGGCTTGCCGTTGATAATCTTGTTGAACTCGCCGTCCTTCGTCACCTGCACTTCGGCATTGCCGAACAGCAGTTTCACCAGGTAGAGGTTGCCCGAGCGCACGAAGGCGATCATCGTTCCGTCCTTGGAGAAGGCCGGCACCTCCTGCGGTCCGCCGTCGCTGAGCGGTTCGAGCGTGCGGTTGCGCACATTATATATATAATAGGTGGCCGTGGCCGAGTGCCGATAGATGGGCTGTCGGTTGGTCTGGATGAGGATGTTCTTCTCGTCGGGGCTCATGATGTAGTCCGAGAAGTTCTCGATGTGGCAGTCGCCTTTTGTCTGTTCGACGTCGAAGAGCACATCGGTCTGCTCGCCCGTGCGGAAGGAGTAGGCCGTGATCTGCTTGCCGTCCATCTGCGCATAGCGCTCGCCGTCCAGCAGCGGGCGTACGCCGCGCACGCCTCGTGCGGCATAGGTTCCTCGAAAGATATCGTCCAGCGACAATTGTTGTTGTGCGCAGACCGTCGTGACCGCGCATACCGCGGCCACCATCAGGATAAGGAGTCTTTTCATCATGCTGATAGTTTTATATTGTTACTTCTTTTGTGGCACAAAGATAGGGCTTTTCGCCGAAACCCGCCAAGAAAAGGCGCAAAAGTTTGGCGGGGAACGGGAAAAAGCGTAATTTTGCAGTGTCAACAGACAACGAAGCAACTTACCAACTTCATCCATTTATAAACTAATAAACTCACCATGAAGATTGAAACGATTATGGCTAACCTGGAAGCCAAGCATCCAGGAGAGAAAGAGTATCTGCAAGCTGTTCGCGAGGTGCTCATGAGCATTGAAGAGGTCTACAACCAGCACCCCGAGTTCGAGCGTGCCAAGTTGATAGAGCGGCTGGTGGAGCCCGAGCGTATCATCACGTTCCGCGTGCCCTGGGTGGACGACAAGGGCGAGGTGCAGGTGAATCTGGGCTACCGTGTGCAGTTCAATTCAGCTATCGGCCCGTACAAGGGCGGCTTGCGTTTCCACGCCAGTGTGAACCTGTCCATCCTGAAGTTCCTCGGCTTCGAGCAGACTTTCAAGAATGCCTTGACCACGCTTCCCATGGGTGGCGGCAAGGGCGGTTCGGATTTCAGCCCGCGCGGCAAGAGCGATGCCGAAATCATGCGCTTCTGCCAGGCCTTCATGAGCGAACTGTTCCGCTACATCGGTCCTGAGGTGGACGTGCCCGCCGGCGACATCGGCGTCGGTGCCCGCGAGATCGGCTACCTCTTCGGCCAGTACAAGAAGCTGACGCGCGACTGGAGCGGCGTGCTCACGGGCAAGGGTCTGGAGTACGGCGGCTCGCTGGTGCGTCCCGAAGCGACGGGCTTCGGCGGTCTCTACTTCGTCAACGAGATGCTCTCCACCCACGGCAAGGACATCAAGGGCAAGACGGTGGCCATCAGCGGCTTCGGCAATGTGGCCTGGGGCGCTGCTACGAAAGCCACGCAGCTGGGAGCCAAAGTCGTCACCATCAGTGGCCCCGACGGCTATATCTATGACCCTGCGGGCATCAGTGGCGAGAAGATTGATTACATGCTCGAGCTTCGTGCCAGCGGCAACGATGTGTGTGCACCCTATGCAGAGGAGTTCCCCGGCGCGCAGTTCTTCCCCGGTAAGAAGCCTTGGGAAGTGAAGTGCGACATCGCTCTGCCGTGTGCCACGCAGAACGAGCTCAACGGCGACGATGCCAAGCAGCTTATCGCGAACGGAGTTCAGTGTGTCGGCGAGATCTCCAACATGGGCTGTACGCCCGAGGCCATCGATGCCTTCATCGAAGCTAAGATGATCTTTGCGCCGGGCAAGGCCGTGAATGCCGGCGGCGTGGCTACCAGCGGACTGGAGATGAGCCAGAACGCCATGCACATCAGCTGGAGCGCCGAGGAGGTGGACCAGCGGCTGCACGGCATCATGCACGCTATCCACGCGCAGTGCGTGAAGTACGGAACCGAGCCCGACGGCTATGTCAACTACGTGAAAGGCGCTAACATCGCCGGCTTCATGAAGGTGGCGAAAGCCATGATGGCCCAGGGCATCGTCTGAGGTCGCCGATGGCATTCCCGCAGGGCCGTTGACGGAAGAAGAAATAATCGCTGACGTTAAACGCGATTACCGTTGGCGGTAAACGCGAAAATCGGTCGGAGAATGCGACAAAGGCTCAGCGCAGAAGGATGCCTTCGCCCATAAAGAAACCTGTCTGTCACCGTAAAAAGGCGGCAGGCAGGTTCTTCTTTTTAGGGTCGGACGGCTCAGGCTTCAGCTGCCACTCCTCAGGGCTTTGGCCGCCACTGGCAGCCGTTTGGGCAGGGACTGCCGAGGGCCTCCGGAAAAAGTGTCTTGAGTTTTGCGAAAAACTGCCAAGAGTTTTTGGTAAAAGTGCCTTGAGTTTTGCACAAAAATCAAGGCAGAAATTCACAAAAGTCAAGGCAAACTTCGGCAAAAGTCTTTAGGAAAATGAGCGGTGACACTTTCAGACGAAGTGTCACCGCTCTTAACAGCATGGTGTCAATGGCAGGGCCGTCTTACAGCCGAATCCTGATGCCTCCGAGGACGACGATGCCCGGCTGCGGGATGTTGCCGAGGTCGTAGTAGCGATGGTCGGTGAGGTTGGTGGCTTCGGCCCATAGCTCGTAGTGCGGCGCCGTCCAGCGAAGCTTCAGGTCGAGCGTGGCGTAGGGCGAGTAGTCGACGAGGCGTCCCGTGGACTGCGCATTCTCATAGAGCAGATAGCTGCCCGTGCGGTCTTGCCACCGGAAGGACCACGCCGCCGAGAGACGCGAGACGATGGGGTGGGAGAGTGTGGCCACCACCTTGTGGCGCAGGTACTCCATGGCGTAGTTGGACTTGAAGATGACGGCGTCGTCGCGTCGGTCCTGATGGATAAAGGTATATCCTGCCTGGAGTTCGCACCCGGCCATCTGCACGGTGGCCTGAGCCTGTGCGCCGAAATTGTCCATGTCGAAGTTGGCGCTGTGAAAGACATCGTCGGCGGTGTACATGACCCAGTCGATGAGGTCGTTGCCGCGGTGATAGAAACCCTTGGCCAGCAGCGCTACGCGGGCCTGGGAGATCTGCATCTTCAGCGACGCGCCGAGCTGGAAGCTGTGGCTCTCTTCGGCCTTCATGCCCTGGTTGCCTTCGTGCGTGGGGCTTTTGTAGTAGAGGTCGGTGAAGGTGGGCAGTCGGAAACCTTTGTTGTAGGAGGCGAAGATGCGCCAGTGCTCGTCGGGTGTATAGGCTAAGTCGATGCCCGGATAGAAACGCAGGTGGCTGTCGAAGCGTGTATTCTTGTTGGCCAGCAGCCCCACGCTGGCGGTGAAGTGTGGCAGCAGAAGGGTGTGCTCGGCATTGATGCTGAGGTTGGTGCGGCTGTCGCTGCGGCTGTATCGCAGGCCGCCGTCCTGATGCGGCCACACGCGTGGGAAGGGCACAGCCGCCGTGGCATCGGCATAAGGCAGGCCGAGGCTGGTGCTGAGAATCTCTTCCTCGCGCACTTCGGCACCGATGGCTGTGCGTCCGGCCGCCCATGCCAGGCTGGCTGTGATGCGTGCGCCGTGGACGTCGGTGCGGTGGAAATTCTCGCCCGTCGGCGTGTCGTGGATGAGTTCGAAGTTATCGTAGAGGCGATTCCAGAAGACTTCCGGCCGCACGCGCACGGGCCCTTTCGTCTCTGCGCCGGCACTGACGAAGAAGCGACGGTTGCGCTCGTATTGGTTGGGATAAGCGGCGCTGTAGAAAGTGTTGGCGCCGTAGCTCTTCTGGCTGTAGCCTGCCTGCCAGTCGATGCGGAAATCGTCGGCATCATAGAGGCCCCGCAGATACGCATTGCCGCGGGAGAAACGGCTGTTGGCGGTGGCGCCGTCGGAGCGCTGATAGGCTGCTGAGAGAGAGCCTGCCCAGCCCTTGGCCGCCGGTGAGGACTGGCGTTGGCGAAGGGCAACGCGGGCGTCGGCGCCGAAAGTGGCGTAGCTGCCGCCGTGTCCGCCGAGTTCTGCCGAGAGGATCTTCTCCTTGTCGAGCGTCGCTTCACCTTCCTTGGTGACGATGTTGATGGCTCCGCCGAAGGCCGATGCTCCATAGACGCGCGAGGCAGCGCCCTCGAGTACTTCGATGCGCTCAATGTCGGAGAGGCTGACGGGGAAGTCGGCAGCGAGATGTCCGGTGTGGGGGGAGGAGAGGCAGACGCCGTTCAGCAGGAGCGTAATCTGGTCGAACGTGCCGCCGTCGATAGAGATGTCCGATTGAATACCAAAGCCGCCACGTTGTCGGACGTCCACGCCGACGGCTAATTTCAGAAGGTCGTTGATACTCTGCGCCGCAGAGGATTCAATCTGCTGGCGTGTGATGACGCCGACGATGCGTGCCGATTGCAGCTGGCTCAGCGGCGTCATCGTGCCCGCCACCGCCACTTCCTGTAGTTCTTGCTCTTCGGCCTCGTCCTCGAGGGTGGGAGCTGTCGTAGCCTGCGAGGCCTGCACTTTGGGCAGAATCACGCTGGCCAACATGCCCACGGTGAGCACGCCGATGCGCACTTCGCGGTGCAGACTGGCGAAGACAGCGTAGCCTTTACGGCAGAAGCGGTTGAACACAACCGCCTTGGATGAAGGGTGTTTTCTCTTCATAACAAAGTTTTTAGGGTGAATAAAAAGGGTTAATGAAATATACTGAACAAGCCCTCCTTGGGCTTGCTGAAGTAGCGGTCCAGCTGCTTGAACATCGCCGTACGCGAGAAGGCGACGACGTGATCGCCGGGCTGTATCTGTGTGTGGCCGTTGATGAGCACGCCTTCGCCGTTGCGGACCAGTCCGCCGAGGGTGATGCCCTTGGGCAGGGACAGCTTCATGACAGGCTGCTGGGTGACAAGCGCGCCTTCGACGACGTCGAACTCGGCCACATCGGCATCGGCGATGGTCAGGCTCTTCACGCTGGCCACATCGGCCTCGAGCAGCATCTGGTAGATGTGGCTGGCGGCGATGCTCTTCTTATTAATAATAGTGCCGATGTCGAGCTTCTCGGCCATCGTGATGTATTCGTTGTTTTCCACCAGCGCCACCGTCTTGCGGACGCCCATGCGCTTGGCGGCCAGGCAGGCCAGGATGTTGGTCTCGGTCTCCGGCGTGAGGGCGCAGAAAGCCTGTGTCGTCCGGATGCCTTCGTCGAGCAGCAGTTGGGTGTCTCGGCCGTCGCCGTTGATGACCATCACATCGTCGTTCTCCAGCACGTCGGCCAGCTGACGACAGCGGTTGTAGTCGCGCTCGATGATCTTGGCATTCATGTAGTCGGGCAGCAGGCGGCAGGTCTGCACGGCAATGCGTCCGCCGCCCATAATCATCAGTTTACGGACGTCGGGGTAGCTCTCTTTGCCCACGAGCTGGCGGATGTAGGGCACATACTTCTTGGTGGTCATGAAGTAGGCGATGTCGCCCTGGCAGAGCTCGTCAAAGCCGCCGGGGATGATGGTTGTCTCGTCGCGCTTGATGGCAACGATATGGTAGGGCGAATCCGGGGGGCAGAGGTCTTTCAGCTGCTTGCCGTAGAGGCTGGAGGCCTCTTCGCGCAGCTTGATACCCAGGATGATGAGCGCCCCGTCGCGCACCTCCCAGTATTGTCTGACCCACGAGCGTTTCACCCCTTCGGCAATCTCCTGGGCGGCCAGCACCTCGGGGTAAATGAGCGACTCGATGCCGGAGGACGAGAAGAACGCGGCGTTCTTCGGCTGCAGGTATTCGGCATTGTCGATACGGGCCACGGTCTTGCGCGCTCCCAGGTGGTGCGCCAGGGTGCAGCAGGTCAGGTTCTTGGTCTCGGAAGGCGTGACGGCGATGAAAAGGTCGGCCTGCGGCGTGCCGGCTTCTTTCAGCCCGCGGATGCTCGTAGGCTTGATGCAGAGCGTCATCACGTCGAGCTCGCCGGTGGCGTTGGCCAGCTTGTCGGCATCCTCGTCCAGGACGACGATGTCGTGGTTCTCCTTGGAAAGTAAGGCGGCGAGGTGGCTGCCCACGGCGCCTGCGCCGGCGATGATGATTTTCATAAGATGGCCTTTTTGATGCTTTCCGCGTCGATGCCGCAGAGACGATGGAGTTCTTGTATGGTTCCGTGCTCGACGAAATGGTCGGGCAGCCCCAGCCGGATGACGTGCGGAGCCGCCCCATGGTCGGACATCCACTCGAGCACGGCACTGCCCAGGCCGCCCGTGCGCACGCCGTCCTCGATGGTGATCACGCGGCGGAAGCGTGCGGCCACCTCCGTGAGCAACCGGTCATCGAGGGGCTTGAGGAAGCGCATGTCGTAGTGTGCCACGGTCAGCCCTGGACGTTCTGCCTCGGCCTGACGGATGGCTTCCTGTGCTGTCACGCCAATCGGCCCGATGGTGAGCACGGCGACGTCGGCTCCGTCCTTCAGCTTGCGCCCGTGTCCGATGGGAATCTCGTGCATCGGACACTGCCAGTCGACTTGCGAACCGCGTCCGCGCGGATAGCGAATGACGAAAGGCCCGCGGTCGGGCAGCTGAGCAGTGTACATCAAATGGCGCAGTTCGTGCTCGTCCATCGGCGAAGCGATGGTGAGGTGGGGGATGGGACGCAGGTAAGCCAGGTCGAAAGCGCCATGGTGTGTGGGCCCGTCTTCGCCGACCAATCCGGCACGGTCCAGGCAGAGCACCACGTTCAGCCGCGAGATGCAGACGTCGTGGATGAGGTTGTCGTAGGCGCGCTGGGCAAAGCTGGAATAGATGTTGCAGAACGGCTGCAGCCCGTCTTTTGCCATGCCGGCAGAGAAAGTGACGGCGTGTCCCTCGGCAATGCCTACGTCGTAAGCGCGGTTGGGCATGGCTTCCATCATGATGTTCATGGAGCAACCCGACGGCATGGCCGGCGTGACGCCCACGATGCGCTCGTTCGACCGGGCCAGCTCGAGAAGCGTCTTTCCGAAGACATCCTGGAACTTAGGCGGCATTCCCGTCTCGTCGCAGCGAATCAGTTGGCCGGTCTGCGGGTCGAACTTGCCCGGTGCGTGCCAGACGGCGCCTCCGTGCTCGGCCGGCTCGAAGCCCTTTCCCTTGATAGTGTGGATATGGAATAGCTTGGGGCCCCGCATGTCCTTGATGACGCGCAGGGTCTTCACGAGTTCGATGACGTCGTGCCCGTCGGCAGGGCCGAAGTAGCGGATGTTCATTCCCTCAAAGACATTCTGCTGTCGGGTGAGGAACGATTTCACGGAATTGTTGAAGCGGAGGATGCTGCGCCTGCGTCTTTCGTCGAGCCATCCCCAGGAGAACATCTTGCGAGCCGCGCGGTCGCGCCATCTGTTATAGGTGTGACTGGTCTGCAGACGAAGCAGCAAGTTCTTCATGCCGCCGACGCTGCGGTCGATACTCATGTTGTTGTCGTTAAGGATGATGAGCACGTCGTTGGGTGTGTTGGCAGCGTTGTTCAGACCTTCGTAGGCCAGACCGCCGCTCATCGACCCGTCTCCGATGACGGCCACCACGTGCCGATGCTCTTCTTCCTTAGCCTTGGCAGCCAGAGCCATACCGAGTGCCGCCGAGATGCTGTTGCTGGCGTGCCCGGCTGTGAAGGCATCGTACTCGCTCTCTTCGGGCGAAGGGAAGGGCTTGATGCCGTGGAGATGGCGATTGGTGGAGAATGCTTCGCGCCGTCCTGTGAGGATCTTATGTCCATAAGCCTGATGACCGACATCCCAGACGATGCGGTCGTAGGGCGTGTCGAAGACATAATGCAGTGCAACCGTCAACTCGACGACGCCGAGGCTCGAAGCAAAGTGTCCGGGATTGTCGGCCACTTCGGCAATAATGTCCTTGCGTAGTTCCCTGCACACCTCGGGCAGGTCCTTCAACGGGAGGCTACGTAGGTCCTTTGGCAGCTGTATTTGCTGCAAAAGGGTATATTCGTTGGGCTTATTTTCTTTCATAAGATATGTTTGCGCTGCAAAGATAGTCATAATTTATGATTTGTCGTGCGCTAAATCATAAAAAAGGTGTATCTTTGCAGCATGAAATTACAAACGACGATAGAAATACCTCAGCCGAAGCGCCTCTTGGGACTTCGTAATCACATCGCCTTCATCGGCTCGTGTTTCGCTGAGAAGATAGGACAGAAGATGCGCCAGAGTGGCTTGCCAGCCTTGGTCAATCCCTTTGGTGTGCTGTATAACCCACTGAGCATCCTCCAGATGTTGACGCAAAACCTGATGGAGGATGCTCTGTATTTTGCTGATGAGGACGGGCGATGGCACTGCTGGCTGGCCGACAGCTCAAAGAACGCATCGACGCGTGAGGCGTGTCAGGCCGGGATTCTCTCGGCGCGCGGACGTCTGTTCGGCTGGAATCCCGACACGCTGATCATCACCCTGGGCACCAATCGCTATTACGAACGCCCCGCCTGTCCGGCAGATGCTGCGGCCGACGCCTCGCCTGCCGGCGCTCCTTCCCTTGTGGTCGGTAATTGCCACAAGCGTCCGCAGGCCGAGTTCGTGGAGCGTAACCTGTCGGTGGCCGAGGCTGCCGATGCGCTGGACCGCATCTGTAGCCTGTTTCCCCAGTCGCAGATTATCTTGACCGTCTCGCCATACCGCTATTCCAAATACGGATTTCACGAGAGCCGGTTGGCCAAGTCGGTGCTGCTGCTGGCGGTGGACGAGGTGGTTCGTCGCCGGCCGGAGCAGGCAAGCTACTTCCCTGCCTACGAGATTCAACTCGATGAGCTGCGCGACTACCGCTTCTTTGACGTCGACATGCTGCATCCTTCACCGCAGGCGGTGGACTATATCTGGGAACGCTTTGCCGACCGGTGGCTGGATGCCGAGACGCACCGCTTCCTCGTCGACTACGAACCGATTCGCAAGGCCCTGCTGCATCGGCCGGACGACCCTGAGTCGCCGGCTGCCATTCGCTTCCGCGAGCGCACACAGGAACAAGTTAATGCCATTATGGAAAAATACCATATCGAACCATGACCTATTCAATCTCATTGATATCCACACTCATCGGCGCTCATCGAACGGGCACGGCCGATGCCTCTGTGGACTGGCTGCTGACAGACAGCCGCTCGCTCGTCTTTCCTGAGACGACCCTTTTCTTTGCCATCCGTACGCAGAAGAACGACGGACATCGTTACATTCCCGAACTCTACCGGCGTGGCGTGCGCGCTTTCGTAGTGAGTCAGCTGCCCGAGTGCCCCGAGCCAGACGCTAATTATCTGCTGGTACCCTCGCCTTTGAGGGCCTTACAACGCCTGGCAGAGCGTCATCGTGAAGAGTTTGAGTGTCCCATCATCGGCATCACTGGCAGCAATGGTAAGACCATCGTCAAGGAGTGGCTCTACCAACTGCTGGCGCCCGACTTCAATATCACCCGTTCGCCGCGCTCGTGGAACTCGCAGATTGGTGTTCCTCTCTCGGTGTGGCGCCTGACTTCAGAGACGCAGTTGGGCCTCTTTGAAGCCGGCATCAGCGAACCAGGCGAGATGGAAGCCCTCGAAGCCATTATCCAGCCGACGCTCGGCGTGCTCACCCACCTGGGTCCTGCCCACGACGAGAACTTCGCCAGCCGCGAGGAGAAATGCCGCGAGAAACTGCGGTTGTTCCGTCACGCCAAAGCCCTGATCTTTAATGCCGACGACGAGATAGTGGAAGAATGTATCCGCAAGAGCGGCTTTCAGGGACAGCTGATAGGCTGGAGCATGAAGGACGAGGGCCTGTCCTCTTACTTCGCGTCGGATGCTTCCCTGCACCTCGATGCTGCCAGCCGGGAGAACATAGCCCATTGCGTCTGCGTGTGCCGCTATCTGGGTCTCGATGAGCCTACGATTCGCGAGCGTGTGGCGCGTCTCGAGCCTGTGGCCATGCGCCTCGAGGTGAAGGAAGGACGCGCGGGCTGCACCCTGATCACAGACACTTGCAATAGCGATCTGGCTTCCCTTGAGATCGCTCTCGACTTTATGCGCCGTCGTCCCGATGCTGCCGGCCGTCGTCGCACGCTGATTCTTTCCGACATCAAGCAGACGGGCCTCACGCTGACCGACCTCTATGCCCAGGTCGTACGCCTGGCCGACGAGTACGGCGTGGACGAACTGATTGGCATCGGTCGCGAAGTCAGTGCCGGCCTGGCAAACGTTGAGAATGGGCATCGCTCCCTGTTCCCCTCTGTCGAAGCCTTCCTGGCATCGTCTGTCTTTGCCGACTTGCGCGACCGCGTCGTCCTCATCAAGGGCGCCCGTCAGGCCCGCTTCGACCGTATCGCCGATGCCCTCGTGCAGAAAGTTCACGAGACAGTGCTCGAAGTGAACCTCTCGGCCGTAGTGGACAATCTGGACTACTACCGCTCGTTCATGAAACCCGAGACCAAGCTGGTGTGCATGGTGAAGGCTTCTGCCTATGGAGCCGGTGCTGTCGAGGTGGCCAAGACGCTTCAAGACCATCGTGTCGACTATCTGGCCGTGGCCGTAGCCGATGAGGGCGTCGAGCTGCGTCGCGCGGGTATCACGGCCAACATCATGATCATGAACCCCGAGATGTCCAGCTTCCACACTCTCTTCGAGTACAATCTTGAGCCCGAGGTGTACAGCTTCCGTCTGCTCGAAGCGCTCTGTCACGCTGCCGAGCGCGAGGGTATCACCTCTTTCCCGATACACATTAAGCTGGATACGGGTATGCACCGTCTGGGATTCGACCCCGTACATGACATGCCCCTGCTTATCCAACGCCTGCGTGCCCAGCAGGCGCTCATCCCCCGCTCCGTGTTTTCTCACTTCGTGGGTTCGGACTCTGAGGATTTCGATGCTTTCTCTCTGCGCCAGTGGGAACTCTTTACGGCAGCTGCAGAGCAGTTGCAGGCAGCCTTCCCCTTCCGCATTCTGCGCCACATCTGCAATTCTGCCGGCATCCCTCGCTTCCCCGAGCGCCACTGCGAGATGGTGCGTCTCGGTCTCGGCCTCTATGGCATCGACCCCGTCGAGGGCGAGGAGGACCGCTTGACGTGCATCTCTACTTTGAAGACGACCATCCTGCAGATTCACGATGTGCCGGCCGACGAGACCGTGGGCTACTCGCGTCGCGGACATCTCACGCGCGACAGCCGCATCGCAGCCCTGCCCATCGGCTATGCCGACGGCTTGGACCGTGGCCTGGGCTGCGGGCACGGCTACTGTCTGGTGAACGGAAAGAAGGCTCCCTATGTGGGCAATATCTGCATGGACGTCTGCATGATAGACGTCACGGACATAGACTGCCAGGAGGGCGACACCGCTGTCATCTTCGGTCCTGAGCTTTCGCCCAGCGTCCTCTCCGCTGCCATTGGCACCATCCCCTACGAGATTCTTACCTCCGTCTCGCCCCGCGTCAAGCGCGTGTACTTCGTCGACTGACAGACGAACATATTAATGGATGAATATATAACCTTTTAACGGATGAACACATAGACGATGCTATAAACTTATCAACCTATAAAACCTTTAACCTTATGAACTTACCTCAAGCTTTCTGGCTCGTGCCCGTGGCGTCCGTCGTGGCGTTGGGCATGGCCTATTACTTCTTCCGCACGATGATGGCTGCGGACGAGGGCACGCCTCGGATGCGTGAGATAGCGGGCCATGTGCGCCGCGGCGCCATGGCCTATCTGAAGCAGCAGTACAAGGTGGTCACCTTGGTGTTCGTGGTGCTGGCCATCGTGTTTGCCTTCATGGCCTACGTCCTGAAGTGGCAGAACCCGTGGGTGCCGTTTGCCTTCCTCACGGGCGGCTTCTTCTCCGGCCTGGCCGGTTTCTTCGGCATGAAGACGGCGACCTACGCCAGTGCCCGTACGGCCAATGCCGCCCGCCGCAGCCTCGACGGCGGTCTGCGCATTGCCTTCCGCAGCGGTGCCGTCATGGGTTTGACTGTCGTCGGCCTCGGACTGCTCGACATCGCCATTTGGTTCATCATCCTGAGCCAGTTCTATGAGGGCGACCGCATGGCGCTCATCACGATTACCACCACCATGCTCACCTTCGGCATGGGCGCCTCGACGCAGGCTTTGTTTGCCCGCGTGGGCGGCGGCATCTACACAAAGGCGGCCGATGTGGGAGCCGACATCGTGGGAAAGGTCGAGGCTGACATCCCTGAGGACGACCCGCGTAACCCTGCTACCATAGCCGACAACGTGGGCGACAACGTGGGTGACGTGGCTGGTATGGGGGCCGACTTGTACGAGAGCTACTGCGGAAGCATCCTCTCCACGGCAGCCCTCGGCGCCACAGCCTTTGCCATGAGCGGCGAGATGCAGATGAAAGCCGTCGTGGCCCCCATGCTGATAGCCGCCGTGGGCGTCTTCCTGAGCATCTTCGGCATTTACCTGGTGCGCACGAAGGAAGGCGCTACCATGCGCGACCTGCTTCACTCGCTGGCCGTTGGCACCAACGTCTCGGCGGCGCTCATCGCCGTGGCGACGTTTGCCATCCTTTATCTGTTAGGGATAGACAACTGGCTGGGTCTCTCCTGCTCCGTCGTCACCGGCCTGGCCGCCGGCGTCATCATCGGGCAGGCGACCGAGTACTACACCTCCCACTCCTACAAACCTACGCAGAAGATCTCCGAGGCTGGCCTGACAGGCTCTGCCACGGTGATCATCAAGGGCATCGGTACGGGCATGATTTCGACGTGCATCCCCGTTGTCACCATCGGCGTGGCCATCATGCTCAGCTATCTCTTTGCCAACGGTTTCGACATGCAGATGTCGGCCGAGGCGCTCTCGAAGGGCCTCTACGGCATTGGCATTGCTGCCGTCGGCATGCTCTCCACGCTGGGCATCACGCTGGCCACCGACGCGTATGGCCCCATCGCCGACAACGCCGGCGGCAACGCTGAGATGAGCGAGCTGGGCGAGGAAGTGCGCCATCGCACGGACGCCCTCGATGCCCTCGGCAACACGACAGCCGCCACGGGCAAAGGCTTCGCCATCGGTTCGGCAGCCCTGACGGCCCTGGCCCTGCTGGCCTCTTATATCGAGGAGATAAAGATTGCCATGGAACGTGCCGGCACGACGTTGACGAACCTCCGCGGCGAGGTCATCAGCGCTGCCGACGCCACCATCCCCGACTTCATGAACTATTTCCAGGTCAACCTGATGAACCCGCGCGTGCTGGTGGGCGCTTTCATCGGCGCCATGGCCGCCTTCCTGTTCTGTGGCCTGACGATGGAAGCCGTGGGACGTGCCGCACAGAAGATGGTCGAAGAGGTGCGCCGCCAGTTCCGCGAGATCAAAGGTATCCTCGAGGGCCAGGCCACGCCCGACTATGGCTCGTGCGTCGAGATTTCCACGCGTGCCGCTCAGCACGAGATGATCTTCCCCTCGCTGCTGGCCATCGCCATCCCCATCGTCGTGGGGCTGGTGCTCGGCGTGGCCGGCGTGCTGGGTCTGCTTGTCGGCGGGCTGGCCGGCGGCTTCACGCTGGCCGTCTTCATGGCCAATGCCGGCGGTGCCTGGGACAATGCTAAGAAGATGGTGGAGGAGGGAAACTTCGGCGGCAAGGGCAGCTTTGCCCATAAAGCCACCATCGTTGGCGACACCGTCGGCGATCCCTTCAAGGACACCAGCGGCCCTTCGCTCAATATCCTCATCAAGCTCATGTCCATGGTCAGCATCGTCATGGCAGGCCTGACGGTGGCTTTCTCCTAAGGGCTGTACGTGGTAATCTTAGTGAAGAACTTAATGAAGAGTGAAGAATGAAGAGTGATGAATGACGAATGACGAATGACAAATGACGAATAAGGATTACTTTTGATGGCAGTAAGTGTGTCAAAAGCCATTAGAAAAACTTATTCGTCATTCGTCATTCGTCATTCATCATTCGTCATTCCTCGTTCTTTTTTTGCGCAAATCCTTGTCGGTTCTGCTGATAATGCCTACTTTTGCAGGCTGTAAACAGAAACTGAACAACGGATGCACATGAATCGTTCTTTCTTCCCCCTCGTGGGACTACAGGGAGCCTGGGCCTTCCGCCTGCGCACCTTGGCGCTGCTCCTCGTGTTCGCCGCAGAAGGCGCACTGGCGCAGCAGGCACTGACCACGCTGCGCGTGCTGGCCATCGGTAATTCTTTTTCCGAGGATGCTGTGGAGCAGCACCTTTATGAGTTGGGGCGCGAGGCCGGCTATGAGTTCGTCATCGGCAATGCCTACCGCCCTGGACAGAGCCTGGCTGCCCACTGGCGCGATGCTTCGACCCGCGCCACGGCGACAGAATACCGTAAGGTCGTGGGCGGCAAGCGCACCAATCAGAAAGGGAAGAGCCTGCGTGCCATCATCACCGACGAGCCCTGGGACGTCATCACCTTCCAGCAGGTGAGCTACGATGCCGGACGGCCCGACACCTACGAGCCGGGGCTCAGCCTGATGATCGGCTATGTGCGAGCTCTGGCGCGCGTCGACTCTGTGCGGCTGGGCTTCCAGCAGACATGGGCCTACGCGCAGGACTCCGACCACAAGGGTTTTGCCAACTACGACCGCAACCAGTACCTGATGTACGCCAACATCACCACAGCCGTGGAGGTGGCCATGCGCTATCACGAGGACGACCTGTCGTTCTACGTCCCCACGGGCACGGCTATCCAGAATGCGCGCGCCACGTCGCTCGTCAACCTTCCTTCCACGGGGGCGGGAAAGAAAGCCGTCGTCAACCGCGAGCTGACGCGCGACGGCTATCACCTCAACCTCGCCATAGGTCGCTACATTGCGGCATGCACATGGCTCGAAGCCCTCACCGGCGTCTCGGCCGTAGGCTTCAAGTACCGTCCCAAGGGCGTCACCGCCGAGCAGGCAGCGCTGGCCCAGCAGGCCGCCCATGCCGCCAACCTCGTGCCCATGGCCGTCACGCCCCTGGTTCCTTGAGCTATAGGCGTGGTTTGCAGTGACTTACCGCCCATCGCCGTCCGTTCCTGGCGAACAGCGACAGGGCTTCTGCGCCAGACTCTTGAGGGCCTCGGCTGAAAGTCTTAAAGGTTTTCGCAAAAAGTGTCAAGAGTTTTGGCAAAAACCCTTAAGAGTTTTGGGCAAAAATGCCAAGAGTTTTTTGCAAAAGTCCCAAGGGTTTCAGAAAAGAGTGGCCGGAGTTTCAACAGAAGGGGTTGAAACTCCGGCCACATCTGTGAGCGTGAAGCTCTGTTTCGCGCGTGGAAGCTGTGGGAAACGCTCGCCGAAAACCTTATCGGATGGAAACCCAGAAGCCGTGGCGGGGGAAGGCTTGTCCGTTCTTCACCGCTTTCTTTACCTCGGCGCGCAAGGCTTTCTCGGAGGGAACATTGCTGAAATCCCAGCGAACGCCAATGTTGGTGGCAGAGTTTCTGCTTACAGTGGTCCGTAAAGTGCTCTGCTCGCTGCTGAAGGTGCCCTCAGACTGCTGCTCACGGCTCTTGTAAGTCCACGCTTCGAAGAGGCCGGAGATGTACAAGGTCTGTGCCTGCATCAGTCGCTGAATGCCCGTGCTTCGGTCGTTGTCGGCGAACGCTCCTGCTTGCACCGTCCCGGGTGTCTCGTAGCTGCTCTCGGTATCATTAAAGTTAGCGTGCTGGATTTGCAGTTGGAGGCCCTTCTTGGACAGGGAACCGAAGCGGATGTCATAGGGCGTGCAGACGGAGTCTGAGAGGGCGCTGAAAATGGAGCGGTAAGAGAAGCCCTTGTCGCCGCCGTTTTCTTCATTGGTGGACTGGGACATGATTTGCCCGGAAGCCGCCATGCGCTTGGGGATGAAAGGCAGCATGCAGTAGGTCGACAGCTGAAGGGCTCCTAATGACAGGCCCATTTCTGCGGGGGCAAAAGGCAGAGAGCTGTAGCCCGAGGTCTTGCTGGCTGTCCATCGTCCGTAAGACAGGCCTTGTGGAAGCGCCACTTCGCCTTCTTTCGTAGCAATGGTCACGGCGGCGTCTTGGCCATCTTTCACGTCACATCTGAACAGACTCTGGAAACGATGGTCTTTCAGCGTCAGCTCTATCTTTGCCGTAAGAAGCTGGTCGGAATGTTCGCCGTAGCCTGTACTTCGCATCTCCTGCTCGATGGATAAGTGGCTGTGCGCAGAGGCGTTCTTGCTGAAGCGGCAGCGGACGAAGTACTCTCCGCGGCTGTTGCGGTATTCATCGAGAATCTTGCAGTCGAAATCGCTGTAGCGGACAGCGCTCTTGCTGGTGATCTGTAGGTAGGAGTCGTAGTCGTCGGCGCCTTCCCCTTCCGTAGAAAGTTTGTAACTGGTGTGGCCTGCCATCTTGCCCTCCTGCTGTGTGCGCAGATAGCTCAAGGTGGCATTGATGAGAGCGATGGAGCGGGCTTGAGCTTCGTCGGTCGCAGGCGGCGCGATGCCGATGCGTGTGGAGGCATCTTCCTGGCCGAACCATGCAGGCAGGAGGGTGTCAGACGCTGCGGAAAGGGTGAGGCAGCAGGCTGACAGCAAAAGGGTGAGGATCGTTTGTTTCATGACTTTTTAGTGTTCTGTGAGTTGCAGACCGTTTTGCAGGATGGCCGCTTCGTGGCGCAGCGTCTGCTGCCAGATGGCGTGGGTGGGGACGTCGTAGAGGCTCCAGGCGCTGCCGGTGTAGTAGACGAAAGGCTGTCCGGGCTGGTAGGTGCCTTGGATGAGGGCGTGGCCGATGCCGCCGGCACGCTTCTCGCTCAAGGGAAGATACTTCACCTCATTTTTCATTTTTAATTTTTCATTTTTCATTGGAGGCATGAAGATGCCGAGGTAGTGCTCGCCGTTCATGCGCTTGTCGGCCAGGTCGAGGGGCTCGGCATAGGTGACGAAGCCTTCTTTCTTATTTAAGGTATAGGCCGTGGGGGCTGCTTCGTGGACGACGATGCCGGCACAGACGGGCGTGGCGCGGTCGAGGCCCTCGTAGGTGATCTCGACGCGGGCGAAGTGGCTGCCGCAGTCCTGGGTGATGAGGCGGATCTCGCGGATGCTGTCGCCGTTCAGGCTCTGCCGGGGCATGGTCATGCGGACGGTGAAGCGGAGGGGCCCGTTGTCGAGGATCTCGGCTTTCTCATAGTAGAGCGGATAGAGCAGCGAGCCGTCCTTTGCCACGAGGGCAGCGGCACCGGCACCGAGGGTAGCTCCGACGGTGTAGGCATCCATGCCTGCACCGTGGTTGCGGTGGTAGGTGTAGCCCCGGTGTACCTCGTTCCAGTTGAGCGCGCTCTTATCCTTCTTCATGCGGTTGTTGACGCCGTAGGAGGTGAGCTCGTTGTGGTAGAGCTGATCCTGCATGGGGTGGGGTGTGTTCTTGACAAAGGTGTCGAAGCCGTAGGCCGCGTTCTTCATGTGTTTGTGTGCATCGGGGCCGTAGAAGCGCCATGCCGAGCGGTCGTTCTCCCAGACCAGGTCGTCCCAACGGTTGGGGTAAATGCGTCCGTTGGCCGTGAGTTCATAGTCGAGGGGCTGTCCTTTCCACATGGTGAGGGCGATGCTGCTGTGTGGGCGCACGGTGGCAAAGACCAGGATGCGGCCGTCGTGTGTGATCTGGTAGGGTACCTCGTTGCGGTCGCCGTCGAGGAAGAAGAATTCGCGGGCAACGGCGATGTTGGCGCGCTTCAGTGCGTCCATCGTCCCGATCTGTATGACCTGCGAGACGAGTTCGTCGGTGGGGTTGGCTATCTCGTAGCTGCCGAACTCCTCATGTCCGCGGTAGCGAAGCATAGGGTCCGCAGCGGTGGGACGGCCGTTGAGGGTGGCGGCGGGGAAAGCACTGCCTGCGCTGACGGTGGGGGTGCCGGGCGTGTGGTGATAGACAGAGTTGGTCGTCTTGTCGGGGTCGGGCAGGGGAATCAGCGGGTCGGCGTTGATGTAGCGCACCATCTCGCAGGCTGCCAGCAGCCATGCACCCGTGCCGAAGGGAGCCTGGGAGTGGGCATCGACGGTCTTGGTGGGGTCGGGCTTCTCGCCGATGGGCTGCACGAAACCGATGCTGCCATCGGGCTGCAGGGCCGTCTCCGAGAGATATTTCCAGGCTTTCAGGATGACCGGCTCAAAGGTGGCCTTGTCGAGGTAGCCGTTGTTGACGCCCCATGCGAGGCCATAGCAGAAGAAAGCCGTGCCGGAGGTCTCGGGGCCGGGGGCGTCATCCTCGCAGAGCATGGAGCGGCTCCAATAGCCGTCGGGCCGCTGCACGCGGGCCACGCCTTCGGCCAGCTCGCGGAAACGCTGCACGAAGATGGGGCGACCGTGATAGTCCTGCGGCATGTCGGCCAGCACTTTGGCCAGGCCGGCGAGCACCCATCCGTCGCCACGTGCCCAGAAGCTCTTGCCGCCGTTGCAGGCGGTCTTCACCTTCGGGTAGATGTACTTGGCGTCGCGGTAGTAGAGCTGCTCGTCCTTGTCGTACATCAGACTGTCGCTCCAGAGGAAGTTCTCATAAAGCTTGTCGAGGTATTTGACCTCGCCCGTGAGCAGGTACATCTTCGTCATGACGGGCATCACCATATAGAGAGCGTCGGCCCACCACCAGAAGTGGGTGTCCTGCATAGAGCATTCGTGGCTCATCACTTCGATGGCGCGGGCCACCTTGTAGGGGGCCGGGACGAGGTTATACATATCTATATAGGTCTGGAAGCAGATCTGCCAGTCGCCGAAGAGTACGAAGTCCTGCCCTTCGCCGTAGGTTTTGTATTTCCAGCGCGAGCGGTCGTCGGATTTGGCGCCTTTCCACTCGTTGTGGCGGCACCACTTGTCGGTGTAGGCGTACCAGTCGGCACGACCTGTGAGGCGGTAGGCTTCCATGTTACCGGTGTGGTAGGCGGCGTGATCCCAGAAGGAACGCACGTAGGGCGTGTTGTGTGCCTGCCAATAGTTATTGACCTTGATGATCTGTTCGAGGACGGTGCCGGAGCGTTGGGTAGCCTCGGTGTAGTCGGTGCCGCTGATGTGGGGAGAAGCCACGAGGGGGTGCTGCGACAAAGCAGCACATGCGACGAGCAGGGTGAGAAGTTTCTTCATATAATTTATATTAGGTTGTTTCATTCTTTCAGAAGAGGGAGATATTTCTGGACGGCTTTCTTGGCGATGGCGACGGCATCGTCCATGGTGCCCCAGACTTCGCCTCCGGCAGCGTTCTTGTGGCCTCCGCCGCCGAAGAACTCTGCGGCCATCTCGTTGCACGGGAAGTCATCGACAGAACGCAGCGAGACGCGGATGCAGGGGTGCTCGGTGTCTTCACGGAGGAAGATGGAGAGCTTCATGCCGAGAATCTGCAGAGGCAGGTTGACAAGGCCCTCGGTGTCACCGTTGAGGGTGCCGAAGCGCCGACGCTCGGCATTGGTGAAAGTCATGAGGGCGGTATGGGCTTTCTTCCACACGTCGAGCTTGGCATAGAGCATGTAGCCCTGAAGTTTCATGCGGTTGGGGCTGCAGGTGTAGAAGACGTTGCGGTAGATCTTGTCTTTGTCGATGCCGTAGCGGAGGAGGATGCTGATGAGTTCGAAGATCTCGGGGCGAGAGCTGGCGTAGGTGAAGGCGCCGGTGTCGGTCATCATGCCGGTGTAGAGGGAGACGGCTTCGTCGTGGGTGAGCAGCGGAAGGGCCTCGGCAGGACAGCCCTCGGCCACGGACGCGGAGGGGGATGCCGATGCAGGCTCCAGCTCCAGCATGATGCGCAAGAGCACTTCGCACGTGGACGAGAGGTCGGGATGGGAGATGACCAGGTCGGCGATGCCGGGTTCGGGATCGAGATGGTGGTCGATCATGATGCGCGGGGTGGGGTGGTCGCGGACGACATCGCCGAGCGTCCACATGCGTTTGAGCTCGCCGTGGTCGCAGAGGATGACGAGGTCGGACTGCTCAATGACGGGGCGCACCTCGTCCTCGTGCTTCTCATAAAGGAGAATGTCCTCGGCGCCCGGCACCCATTTGAGGAAGTCTGGGAAAAGAGTGGGGGCGACGATACGGATGTCGGCCTCCGGATAACGACGTCGGAGCCAGGATGCCAGGGCGGTAGTGGAGCCGATAGCGTCGCCGTCGGGCCCGCGATGGCACGTAATGACGATATGGCGGGCGGCTGAGAGCAACTGCTGCCAAAGGGAAATCTGAGAGGGAGACAGGAGTGCCTTGCTGCCCACCTCTCTTCCTGCGGGGTGAGGGGAGGGGAAGGCTGCCTGGCTGTTTGTATTTTCTTTTTCAGTATTCATGAAACTCGTATGGCGAAGGTCTGCTTTTTTCCTGCTTCGCCCGTTAGAATGTGGGTTAGGGATTGAGGCTGTTCCATGCTGGTGGCTCTACGCCGAGGAGGTGCTTGACAAAGAAATCGAAGCGCTTGTGTTCGCCGTAGCTCTCGCCGACGGTGTGATGAGCGCCGGGGATGACGACGAGCTCGAAGGGCTTGTTGGCACGGATGAGTGCATCAGCCACCTGCATGGTGCTGGCGGGGTCGACGTTGTCGTCTAATTCTCCCACGACGAGCATGAGGGGTCGTTCCAGACGATGGGCGTTCTCGACATTGGAACATTCAACGTAGGAGGAGTCCACGGGATAGCCCATCCACTGCTCGTTCCACCAGATTTTGTCCATGCGGTTATCGTGGCAGCCGCAGGCGCTGTAGGCTGCCTTGTAGAAGTCGCCGTGGAAGAGGACAGCAGCCGTGCTTTCCTGTCCGCCGGCCGAGCAGCCGTAGATGCCTACTCGGTTAATGTCCATGTAGGGATATTTCTCGGCTGCGGCTTTTATCCATGCGATGCGGTCGGGGAAACCGGCGTCCTTGAGGTTCTTGTAGCATATTTCTTCGAAGGCCTTGCCGCGGTTGCTGGTGCCCATGGCGTCAAGTTGCACGACGATGAAACCAAGCTCGGCCAAGGAAGAGGTATAATAATTGTAGGGTTGGAAGGACTTGGGCGTGTAGCTGTCGCCCGGGCCGGCATAGATATATTCAATGACAGGATATTTCTTTGAGGGGTCGAAATGCGAGGGTCGCTGAATGATGCCCCACATGGGTGTCTTCCCGTCGCGACCTGGGGCCACAAAGATTTCGGGTGCTGTCCAGCCGGTGGCTTGCAGGGCAGTGATGTCGGCGGTGGCGAGGGTCTTCTCGGCAAGGTGGGTTTTCTCCGCGAAGAGGGCCTTCTTGGCAGGGCGTTTTTTCTCGGCGACGAAATCGCCGAGCGCTCTCACCTTAGTGGTGGGAGGGGTGTCCTGGGTTGAATAAGTGTCGATGAGGGCGGAGTAATCGGCGTTGAAGCGGGCGTAGTGGTTGCCGGGCTCGGGGGTGAGGTCCTGAAGGCTGCTGCCGTCGAGGCTGACTCGGTAGTAGTGGATATGGTAGGGGTCCTCGCCAGCGTTGCGACCATTGGCGGTGAAATAAATGATGTCTCGCTCCTCGTCTATATGGATAAGGCGACGGACGCACCAACTGCCACGAGTGAGCTGGCGCATCTTGCCCTTGGCGGTGTCGAAGAGATAGAGGTGGGGGAAGCCGTCGCGCTCACTGAGCCAGAGGATGAGGCTGTCGCCGTGAAGGTCTTGGCGGATGTAGGTGGAGTAGCGTACATAGGTGTCGGCGCGCTCCTCGATAAGGGTGCGGAGGGGGACTTCGCCGGACGGCGAAGGCACCACGGCGCTTGGACCGGAGGAAAAGGCTGCGGGGCTTTTTGATGCTTGGGCGGAACCTTTTGATGCTTGGGCGGGGCTTTTTGATGCTTGGGCCTTCGATGTGTTCTCTTTTGATGCTTGGGCGCGGTTTTTTGATGCCTGGGCTGATGCGGGAGCATCCATCTCGTAGATGCGATAGAGCTTATGGCCTCGTTGGTTGTAGTCGAAGCGTATGCCGCGGTTGTCGTTGCGCCATTGCAGCCGTGAGAGGTCGTACTGATGGGCGATGAGATGGGCTTCGGGGTGTACAGACTTGCCTGTAGCGACCTCGAAGATGTAGGGTGTCTTCTGTGCCAGCTCGTCACCGGGCTTTGCATATTCCTGCTTATGGAGGACTGGCTGTAGCTGGTCAGCGGGCGACGACTCTACATAGTAGACGTAGCGCTTATCGACGGGACGGATACGGCAGGTGGCGACATAGCGGCCATCGGGGCTCCACTGGATGTAGCTGCTGAAGTAATGGCTGAGTGTGCCTTCCACGGAGAGGGCACGTGCTTCCGATCCGTCTGGCCGGGCCACCCATACATTGTCGTTGCGGATGAAAGCAACAAGGGAGGAGTCGGGCGACAGAACTGGGTCGGCACTGCGCTCGTCGTCGGTTTCCATCCAGTGACGTTCGTGGCGGCGCTTGGTGGGGTTGGCGATGAAGCGGACGCGATTGTCGCGGCGGGAGAAGCGTCGCGCACCTGCGGCGTGCTGCGTCTCGACGGGATGGGCTGAGGTGCTGTCGGCGAGAGTAATGACTTCGGCAGGGAAGGGGCTTGTGCTGGCTGTCGCAGTGCCGTCGGGGGAAGTGGCGGAGGTGGTGTTTATTTGTCCGAAGTGCCAGAGGCCACCGCCCTGACCGTCGGTGAGGTGATACTGGAAGCGACCGTCGGGCAGCCAACGTGCATCGTCGACATGGTTCTTGACTTTGGCCCATGAATACTCCTTCTGCACGGCATAGGCATGCTGGTAGTCGGCAAGTGTGCCTTGGGCACGGAGCAACAGGGGACAGAGAAAGGACGAGAAGAGGAGAAGAGGAAGGAGAACATCTGTCCTCCGCCCTTGTTCAAGGGGGAGAAGGTGTGCTCTTGAAGATGGGTCGTAAGGTTTTGCCATGTTGGGGCACAATAATATTTTTGATTCTTGAAATGAAAACTCTCCCGCCCTTTGAGGGAGGGCGGGGAGAGTCTCTTATTTCATTTTCAGCTGAGCCTGCGTGGCGTCTTTCTTGATGATGTCAGCAAATTCCTGCGGACGAATGGTGACGGGCCCGCTCATGAACTCGGGAATGTTGTAGCTGCGAAGGAACTCGCGGTGATACTGCGGGTTGTCCTGCGGAAGCTCGAAGGGGCGTGTGAAATGTCCGTTGCCGTCGAAGTGGGCAATGAAGGGGCGTGTGAAGTTTCCGTCGGTGCGTCGGCTGGAGAAGATGACCCAGGCGCCGTTGCTCGACCAAGAGTGGTAGCTCTCCACGTCGGGAGAGTTCAGCTCGTCAATGGCTCGTATGTTCTCGGGCAGCGGATAGCGCGCGCCCGCTGCTTCGCGAAGACTGTCGGCAGCTTCTTCCCGCTCTATGTTGTTTGCCGTCGGCGGCAAGACACCTTCGGGCAGGTTGTCGGGCGAGTATGACGTATAGGCGATAGGCTCGGGCACAGGCACTTCTTTCTTGAGGTCCAGGAGGAAGAGGTCGGCATCGTTGTGCCAGATGTGGAAGACACCGAACTTTCCTTGAGTGAACATCAGCCAACGTCCGTCGGGTGAGATACGGGGCAGGGTGACGCTGCGGTTGCGTCCGACGGCATCATATACCAGCTGGCGAGGGCCGAAGCTGCGTGTCTGCTCGTCGAACGCCATGCGGTAGAGGTTGTACTGTACCTCTTTATAGTTCTTGATGAGTTCGAAGTCGATGTTGACGGTATCGCGACGCTGCCAGTGGGCACTGACATAATAGATGTAACGTCCGTCGGGACTCCAGAAGGGGAAACAGTCGAGGTCGGTGGTGTCACGGGTGATGGGCGTGACAGTGTTGTTCTCAAGGTCGTAGAAGATGAGACAACTCTTGGTGTCTTGAACCTCTATCTTCTGCACGTCGCGCGTGTGAAAGCTCTGTCCGGTACTGTTAGTGGAGTAAACGATCCAAGGCTTCGTGGGATGCCAGGAGGGGTAGACGCCTGCGGAGAGCGTGCTGTCGGTCTTGAGGTTGACCTTCTGCAGCTGGCCATCGTAGGCGATGACGGTGCCGCCGAGATACTGTCGAACGTGGAACTGCAGGCGCTGCGGGTCGTAGGCCTGGACGTGGTGGCAGTTGATGCACTGCCCGTTGTGCTCGTCGCCATTGATCATATTGCCGTAGATGAGGCTTTCGTCGAACGTCTCCAGGCAGCGCTGGTTGAGCGTCAGGTCCTCGTAGGTCACATAACTTGGCGAGATGAGTCGGTAGGAGATGTAGGGGTCGATGCTGTCCTTGCAGACGAAGATGTCAAATGGCTTCATCCGCTGCCATTGTTCCTGCTGCTTCGTAAAGACCTCTACCTTCAGTCGGCCGTCGGCAGTGAGCGCCTTGTCCACCATGGCGTGCCATCTCTTCAGGCCCGGACGCACGTCCTCGCCGCCGAAAGTCCATTCCTCGTCCCCCGCGGTGACGCGAGTGACAAAGTCCGTAGCTTCGGCATCGTGGTCGATGTGGAAATGCAGAGGGGCAATGTTGAGAGGTACAGTGACGCCCACGTAGTCGGGGTAGATGGTGGGCAGGGTGTTGACTTCTGTGAAGGAAGAAGGCACCTTTGCCTTGCCACCGAAAATGGCAAAGCCCGTACCGGCGAATATAATGAGGAGGAAGATAATGAGTGCGACGATAGCCCAGAGGGGCCAACGGCGTTTCTTCTTGTCAGTCATGTGTCTTAATTTGTCTTTTGGTTTCTTACCAGGAAATAGAAATAATAGAAGGTGTCGCCGAACTGCGGATAGAAGGCTACGGCTTTCTGCTCGTCGGTCATCGGGCCACATTGGGTGTTGAACTTCATGAAGCGGTCGTAGGTGTCTCGGACCTGCTGGTCAAACGGCATGTGACTGATGTCCACCTTGTTCTCCAAGTGTCCGTAGAGGTAGGCCGCTTCCTGGTAGTGCCTCGGCATCCGTTCGTTCGGGTGCATGGTGGCGTACTTCATGAAGCGCGGCCAGAAGATGTCAATATCCTTCATGTAGAGTGCGCAGATGAGCGTCATCTCCTGGAAGAGCGGGTCGTCGCCGTTGCCGCGAGCAAAGGTTTGCAGGAGATACATCTCGATGAGCGTGTTGTCACCGTCGAGGCGGTCGGGGTAGGTCATAAGGTGCATGATGGGAGCGAACTCCTTCATGTCTCTCTCTTCCATGAGAGGTTTGCCCGCCTGGACAGAGGCTTCGAGCTTCGACAGGTCGAACGCATCGGGGTTAGCCAGTAGCTTCTCGTAGTGCTCGGCCCAGGGACGATGGAATGTCGTCTTCTTCAGCAGGTCGAGATATTTGCGGGCTACCACCCACTCGCGGTTGAGCAGGCTGGTGCGCGCCATGAACTTCAGCGTCTCTGCCTTCCACCCGAACTCCACGCCGTCTTCCATGCACCAGCGGTAGCAGAAGTTCTCCTTGCCGTAGTGGTAGTAGATAAGTTTTCCGCCGACCTGTGTCATGTGAACGCGCCAGGGCACGTTCTGCGGTGTGGCGCCTTCGGGGTAGTGGAACATCTCGTCGCCGGCGCGTCCCAGGCGGAAGAGGGCCAGGTTCTTGTAGAGTACGATTTGCCGCGTAGGCTTGACATCGCTGCTGCCATCGCGGGCATAGGTGAGGACGCGTTCCCAGTCGCATTCTTCCACCGCACGGTTCATGGCCAGTTCCTTCTGGAAGTTGACATCGCGGTACCAGGCTTGCTGCACGCCGATGACGGCGAGAGCGAGGAGGGCGAGGACGATGAGGTTCTTAGCCCAGGGCTTCAGGCGTCTGGCGGAGGGGAACCCTTCGGCCACACGCACAGCCGTGATGAGAAGGAAAGCCAGGATAATGGCGTAGTAGGGTAGGCGGTACTGCTCGAAGCTGTCCTTGCCGTAGCGCATGGAGGGTAGTGCCGCCACGTAGACGTAGGTGCGTTCGGTCATCTCGAACAGTCGCTGGTAGTAGATCTGCGGGACGGCGGCAATGAGGATGAGTGCGAGAAGGAGGGCAGCCAGTCCTCGGCGGATCGGAAAGTCAGAGTCCGAAGCGGATGCGGCAAAGCTGTAGAGAGCCAGCAGGGCTGTAGCCCCTAAGGCCCAGGCGCCGAAGAAAGGATAGCCCACGCAGCAGACGAGAGCCATCCATGCGTGCTGTGTCCAGCGGGTAGCCTTGGCGGGCAAGGTCATGTCCAGCAGCCGCTGCACGCAGAGGCAAAGCACGGCGAACAGTACGCCGACGGTGGGCACAAAGAGGTGTCCCTGGAGTTTCTGATAGTAAATCCAGTAGCCCGTCTGTGTGAAGGCCGCCAGCAAGGCCATCGGGACGAGCAGCGTCAGCGCGATCCAGGGTCCTTTAAGGCGATACGTCCATGCGAGCAGCAGGCAGATGATGAGCCATAGTGCGCAGAGGATGCCAGTGCCGAGCCAGGGATAGAAGAAGTACTGGGTGAGGTAAGTGGCCAGCCATGATGCAGCGCCGCCGGGGTACTGCATCATGGTCTTCCAGTACAGCCCCGTGGGCAGCCACAGGTTGAGTTCCTGAGCGCGCAGCAAAGTCTCGCTCTCTAAGCGCACCAGTGTGATGCCGGCGGCTGCCAGGGCGAAGAGAACGAGGAGCCACCAGACAAGAGGGCTGCTCAGGAGTCTCTTCACCGCTTCCGCCGAGGAAGCGGACCCGCTTGCAGCCCTCTTGTCAGGTGAGGAAGCAGTCCCACCCCCTGCCCTCTTCGTGAGGGAGGGGGTGGATGCTTTTGCTGTTTGCTTATTCTTTTCAGACATTATAGATTCTTTATTATGCAGCAAGGCAGGATGTTAACGTTTAGTTCTTGAAAGGTGCCCCCTCCCTCGCAGTGAGGGCGGGGGCTCTTGGTTATCTCTGGGGCCTTACGATGTAGGTGAAGGTGTGGTCTTGGTACTTCGGCACGAACTGGCTCTGCGGCCATGCGCCCCAACTGTTGACGCAGCCGAGTCCCATCTGGAAGGCGCGAAGCTGCAGCACGGTGTAGTCGCGTGCGACGAGGTCTCCGCTGTGACTCTGGTGATCGCTCTTGTTGGGTCCGTCGTCGAGGTCGCTGATCTCATAGGGCAGGGCGGAGACTTCCATGGGGCCAGCAGCCTCGAAGTAGATGGAGGGATAGTCACCCTCGCCTTCCATGCGCCACCAGAAGATGTCGGTGTGGTTGCCGCTTTCCTGAGGCCGCACGTAGCCGTCCCAGTACTGCTTGCTGACGGGGCCTCCGTAGATGCCCATGAAGGCGTTGTCCTTGCGGTCGCAATAGTTCTCCACGGGTCCGCGTCCGATGTAGCGTACGGTGGAGTAGGCCTTGGACAGTCGCCACGTCATGCCCATGGCATACATCTGCCAGCCCTTGTGGTCGCCGGCTTTCAGCTTCTCAGAGACGATGAGTTCGCCCTTCGGTGTGAGTACGTAGGTCATGATGAGGTCGGCATCCACGGCGTCGCAGTGGTACTCGACGATGACCGACTTGCTCTGGTTGTCGAGCTGGGTGCATTCCATGCTCTTCTTCTCCCAGTAGGGATTTCTCCATGCGGAGAAGTTCTTCTGCATGTTGGCGCCGTAGTCATTGTCGGTCGGTGCGCGCCAGAAGCTGGGCTCTACGCTCTTGCGGTCCTCCAGCACGGGCTTTCCGTTGACGTCGAAGTAGTCGATGTTGCCCGTCCATTTGTTCCAGGTGACGCTGGTGCCGTTGGCCGAGAGGGTGAGCCAGGCCTTGGCGTCGTCCTTCTTGACAGCCTCGGGCTGCTGCGCCAGCACTTTGCCCTTCTTGTCGACGGCGGGAGCCGGGATAGCGGCTTTCATGACGGCGTCGACATCCGGGAACGAATAGGGCTTCACCTCGAACTGTGCCTTGGCAATGACTTCTCCCTTCTTGAGCAGGCCGCGGTCGGCGCTGAGGCGGAACTGTACGTTCACGGCGGCCCATTTGCTGTCGGCAATCATCTGCTTCAGGGCCGTGAGCATCTGGGCGGGGATGTTGAAACGCTGACGCTGCTGGGGAGCCAGGCGCACGGGGATGGGCTGGTCGTAGGGCATGTCTTTCAGGGTGTTGCCGTCGTAGGTGAGCAGTGTGACCTTGGCCTCGACGTCGTCGGTGGAGCGGAAGAAGTATTCGTTGTAGAGCTCTACTTCGCCGTCGAGCAGTGTCTTTCCTTCGGGAATGGTGGCCCAGATGTCCTGATAGTAGTACTGTACTTCGTAGGCGTGCGGGTGCAGTCGGCGGTCGGCTGCTATGACACCGTTGCAGTTGAAGTTATGGTCGGTGGCAGGATAGCGGCCGAAGTCGCCGCCGTAGGCCATGATGTCTTTGCCGGTCACGCGGCTCTTGGAGCGCATACCCTGGTCGACGAAGTCCCAGATGAAGCCGCCCTGGTACTTGGGGTACTTGCGTACGAGCTCCCAGTACTTGGCGAAGCCGCCCAGACTGTTGCCCATGGCGTGTGCATACTCGCACTGGATGAGCGGGCGCGGATTGTCGCCCTGGCAGTAGCGCTCGCAGTTGCCGTAGTCATAGTACATGGGGCAGAAGATGTCGGTCTTGCCTTTCTGTCCGGCCTGCTCGTACTGTACGGGGCGCGAGTCGTCGAGTGCTTTCACGGCGTCGTAGGCATCCTCGAAGTTCTTGCCGTAGCCGGCTTCGTTGCCGAGGCTCCAGAAAATGACGCTGGGGTGGTTCTTCTGCACCTGCACGTTGTGCTGGTTGCGCTCCACGTGTGCCTTGTGGTAGATGGGGTTCTTGGCCAGAGTGCGGTCGCCGTAGCCCATGCCGTGGCTCTCGATGTTGGTCTCGGCCACGACGTAGAGGCCGTATTCGTCGCAGAGGTCGTACCAGCGCGGGTCGTCACTGTAGTGACAGGTGCGCACGGCGTTCATGTTCAGCTGCTTCATGATGCGGATGTCCTGAATCATGCGCTCGACGCTGACGATGTATCCGCCGTCGGGGTCGAGCTCGTGGCGGTCGGCACCCTTGATGAGGATGGGCTGACCGTTGACCAGCACCTGTCCGTTCTTGATTTCGATGTGGCGGAAGCCGATGCGCTGGCGCACCACTTCCAGCACTTCGTTGCCTTTCTTCAGGGTGAAGAAGATGTTGTAGAGGTTGGGCTCCTCAGCCGACCAGAGCTTGACCTGGTTGCGGTCGAGCAGGAAATGCTCGGTGGTCATGATGGGCCACTTCTTGCCGCCGTGCTCGTAGATGACCTTGCCGTCCTGGTCCTCCAGGCGCACCACCAGCTCGGTGCCCTTGCCGTTGGGGATGTTCACCTCATAGCCGATGTAGGCCTGCTGCTTGTCGAGCTCCACGTCCTGCCGCATCTTGATGTCCTGGATGTGCACCTTCGGGCGCGCATAGAGATAGACTTCGCGGGCGATGCCGGTGAAGCGCCAGAAGTCCTGGTCTTCGAGGTAGCTGCCGTCGCACCAGCGCATGACGCGCATGGCGATGAGGTTCTCGCGCCCGGGGGTGAGGTATTTCGTCAGGTTGAACTCAGCCTCCATCTTGGAGTCCTCGCTGTAGCCCACTTCCTTGCCGTTGACCCACACCTGCAGGTTCGAGGTGGCGCTGCCCACGTGCAGATAGATGTCCTTCCCCTTCCATGCGGCGGGCACGGTGACGAGCTTGCGATAGCTGCCTGTGTAGTTGTTGCGCTCCTCGACATAGGGAGGGTTGCTGCTGAACTGTGTGTCCCAGGAGTAGCCTACGTTCTTGTAGATCTTGTCGCCGTAGCCTTCAATCTCGAACAGACCGGGCACGGGGAAGTTCACCCACTTCGTGTCGTCGAAGCCGGGAGCGAAGAAGTTGGCCGGCGCCTCGTTGTGGTTGAGGGCGAAATGGAAACGCCACTGTCCCTCGAGCGAGAGGTAGCGTTCGCTCTGACGCTTATCGCCGCGGATGGCCTTGTCGACGGTCTCGTAGGCGAAAAAGCTGGCGCGCGGCTTCTCGGTGTTGACGCGTGTGATGTTGGGGTTCAGCCAGGGTTCCTTCTGGTCCTGGGCATGAAGGGCGGGCAGCGAAATCATCGCGGCCAGCAAGATGAGGAGGTTTCTCTTCATGGAGCTTGAGATTTTTGAGTTAGAATGGTGCTGCAAAGATAATCATTATTGCCATTCAGACCAAATTTTTCTAAGGAAAATGCGCAGCACAGCCCGCAGTGCGGCTCTGCTCCGCAGGCGGTGAGAGAGGATACTGCAGCAAGAGGGGTTTGTTCCATCGTGATGGAACCATCGTTCCATGGTGATGGAACCATCGTTCCATCGTGATGGAACAACCCCTCACGGCAGGGTGTGTCGGGCAGTCTGAAAGTGTCACCGCTTTTTTTCTTAAGACTTTTGCGCAAATCTGCCTTGACTTTTGCGCAAATCTTCCTTGAGTTTTGGACAAATCTGCCTTGAGTTTTGGACAAATCTGCCTTGAGTTTTTTGCAAATCTCAAGACACTTTTACCGCAGACCCTCGGCAGTCCCTGTCTGAACTGCGGACGGTGGCAGGCGGCCTGGTTGGCTGCTGAGGGATGGGGGCACGGGCGTGGTGGGGCAGTGCAGGGGCGTGCGGGTCGGAAAAACGAAAGCAGCTACGTCCGAAGGGAACGGGCGTAGCTGCTGAAAGGGTGTATGAACGAGCGGGATTAACGGGTGGGAATCTTGAAGAACCAGTTGTCCGTGCTCTGCAGATAGCTGCGCAGTCCGGCATCCTCGCTGCCGCTGCGTGCGGCAACGCGCTTGGCCAGCTGGTCGTTGTCGCCGCGGAAGCGGGCATAGCGCACCAGGTCGAAGAAGCGGTTGCCCTCGAAGCTGGTCTCCAGCGCCATCTCGTCGAGGATGAGGTCGGCAATGGCGATCTGCACTTTCTCCTTGTTCTCGGGAGCGTAGATCTCTTCGCGGGTGAGCGTCCTCGTCTGGCCTGCCGTATCTGTGGGCAGCAGATTGTTCTCATATTTGCCCAGCATCTTGTTCACCTGAGTGGTGTAGTTGAACGTGGTGTTTCGCTCGTCGTAGCGGATGAGGCCGCAGCCGCGGGCATGGATGCCCATCGTAACAGGATCCTGGTTGCGTGTGTAGAGGTCCAGTGCTGAGCTTGTTCCCATGCCGTACTGACTGGGAGCGACGGCGATGCTCTGCGAATTGTTTATGCCACGCAGGTAGAGCGTAGTGAAGTTCAGGAAGCCTGCCGAACGGGCAGCTTGCATCTCCTGCAGGGGAATGTGGTTGCATACGAGGTTCGTCAGACCCGGATCGGGCCAGGGATAGTAGCTGGTGGGAACAAATTTCAGATCGGCTGAATGGGTGTTATAGGCCCAATTATCTAACAGGATATAAATGAAGTAATATTCATAATTAACTTTCCACTCACCAGCGTCATCTTGCTGCGCTTTCATGTTGTTGAAGATGGTGCTGAAATCCTCGGCACTGAGGCTGTCTGTGCCAAAGCTCCATCCATGGTTGGTGAGGATGGTATCATTCAGGACCTCTGCCTGCTCGGTATAAGCCCGCTGGTAGAGGTGATAATACCAGTCTTTCTTGTTCTCATAGAACACCGTGTCCTTTTGTCCTTCTATATCGACCTTAATCTCTGATGCATCGTAGGCTTTAGACGTCTTAGGCTGATACTGCGTCTCGCTCGTGGGCAGCCAGTTGCTGTTACCGCAGAGGCCGCTCTTGAGGATGGCGAAGGCATAGCCCGGGAAGCCAGCACCGTTCAGCGCCTCGGCAAAGCGGAGCCAGACATTACCCTTGCGGTAGATGATGGGGTAGGTGGTGGAGAAAATCAAGCGAGGGTTCTGTTTCTGTACGAATCTGACCTGAGTGCCGTCGCCCTCGCGGTTCTGCACATCGATGGTGGCCGCACCCAGACGGGCATCGAAGCCTCCTTCGATGGGCGTGCAGCGGGTGATGTCGTTGATGTAGGTCTCGTAGGTCTGTGCGTGGTTCAGGTTGATGTAGGCGCGTGAGGCATCGAGCTCATGCTGAAAGTTGTAGTCCAGGGAGATGCTGGCCGAGGTCGTGGTGTCGCTGGCCTCAGTGCGTACGGAGATCTCTGAGCTGTAGCCGAAGAGCTGTCCTATGCCGCGGTTGACCGTGCCCCAGAGCTTGTTCTGCGAACTCGGGATGACGGTGATGACCTCGCTGTTGCTGGAGACGCTCACCTTGGAGGTGAACATCTGCGACCATGCATCGAGGGCGTTGAACAGCTGGTCGGAGATCTGATCGCGGTTCAGCAGGTTGTAGTAGGTGCTGGGACTGATGCAGCCGCCCATCTTGGTGTTGAGGAAGTCGTAGTAGTACTGCGCGGCCTTGGCATAGGTGGCCACGTCGCCCTTCTTGGCTTTCAGCAGATAGATGTCGCCGAGCACGAGGTTCTGCGGGAACAGGCACTGGGTGGCGGCAGCGATGACGGGGTTGCGGCCATAGTTGCCGTAGTCCGGGGTGTCTACGTTGCGCACCTTCTCGAGTTCGGTGACGACGCTCTTGTCGCTCAGGTCTTCGTTGCTGACGTATTCGGGAGCACTCCAGAAGTTGTCAATCTCGGCCGTGGAGAGCATGGGCTCGGTGAAATAGGGCACGCGGCCATAGGTGAGCACGAGCTGCATGTAGACCCACGCACGGATGCTGACCACCTGTGCATACTCCTTCAGCATGACGCTGCGGTTGGTGCCGGTGACCTTCAGGGTGTCGCAGTGGGCGATGTAGGCGTTGCAGGAATTGATGACCTGGTAGAAGTCGCTGGCCTGCAGGTAGCGGCAGGCGCCGTCGCTGGCATCGCCCTCGCGGCCGAACTCGAGGATGGAGTGGATGGAATCGCTGACGTATTCGGTGCCGCTGACCAGATCGCCGCGGCATTCGCCGAGGATGACATAGCGCTCGGCGATGCCCTGCAGGCTGCGCAGGATGCCCCAGTAGGAATAGAGCGTATCGGTGGCCAATTCGTCAACCTCGTTGTGACGATCCATATCGGGCGTGAGCATATCCTCGCAAGAGGAGAAACCGACACTCAACGCCAAGGCCAGGAAAAGAGATTTAATGAGATTCTTTTTCATGTTTCTTGTCTGATTAGAGGTTGATGGTCACACCGACATTGAAGCTGCGGCCCAGAGAGAGAAGGCCGGTGTCGATGCCTTGATAGAGGACGCTGTTGCGGCTGGAGGTCTCGGGGTCGGTGCCGTAGTACTTGGTGAGCGTGAGGACATTGTTTGCCTCACCCCAGACGCGCAGGCCCTGGAGGAACTCGTTGCGGAAGGGGAAGGTGTAGGTGAGGCGAATGTTCTTCACCTTCAAGTAGCTGCCGTCCTCGATCCAACGGTCAGAGAAGCGCTCGTTATTGCGCCAGTCCTCGCTGGTGGCGTAGCAGGCCTTCGGCACGTCGGTGCGCTGGCCTTCGTAGGTCCAGCGGTTCTGCACGGCCTTGGTCTGGTTGTAGGTGGTGTTGCCGCCTTCGATGATGGAGCGCTGATAGTTGAAGACATCGTTGCCCAGAGAGTACTTGAGGTTGACGTCGAGGCGAAGGTTCTTCCAAGTGAGGTTGGTGAAGATGTTGCCGTAGATGTCGGGGTTGGGATTGCCGATGGCCACCTTGTCGTTGTCGTCGATGACGCCGTCGCCGTTCTGATCGACGAAGCGGACGTCACCTGCCTGGAAGTTGCGATAGGGGTCTTCCTTGATGCCGGTGGGGTACTTCAGGTATCCCTGCTGGCCTGCGGTGCTGGCCTCTGCATCGTCGGCCAGTACGCCGTTGGTCTCCCATCCGAAGAAGGTGCCTGCGGCATAGCCCACGGCGGTGAGCACGTTGTCGGTGCCGTAGATGCTGTTGGTGTAGCCGTGGATGACGTTGGTGGTGTTGCCGTGGATGTCTTTCTGTGTGATGACATCGGAGCTGGGCAGCTTGGTGATTTCGTTCTTGTAGTGTCCGACGGTGGCGCCGAGTTCCCACTTGAAGTCTTTCGTGTTGATGATGGCTGCGTTAGCGCGTGCTTCGAAGCCGCGGTTCTTCAGCTGGCCATCGTTGGTCCAGTATTTCTTCACACCGGCAATGTAGTCGAGGTCCTTCATCGTGAGCAGGTTGTTCGTTGTGCTCCAGAAGAAGTCTACGCCGGCGTTGATGCGGTTGTTCAGGAACGAACCTTCGAGCGCCACATTGAAGCGTGTGGTGGTTTCCCACTGAATGCTGGTGTTCTCGATGTTCTTGAGCACAAGGCCCACCGTGTTCTCTGTCATCTGCTGGCTCTCCCAGTAGGTGCGGGCGGCATAGTAGTCGATGCCGTCGTTACCGCTCTGGTCGATGCCGGCGGTGAGCTTCAGGTACTGTACGGCTTTGCCGGGGCGGAACCAGGGCTCGCTGCTGATGAGCCATCCGAGCTGCAGGCTGGGGAAGACACCCCAGCTGACGCCGCCGAGCTTGATGCCGCCGTCAGTCTCCTTACCGAAGCGGCTGCTGGACTGTGCAGAGGCTGTCACCTGAGCGAAATAGCGGTTCTTGAAGTTGTAGTCGACGTTGGCGTAGTAAGCCATGTCAATCCAGTTGTCCTTCGTGCCGCCATAGTTGACGTACTGCATGTTCTCGGAGATGTTGGGCAGTTTGTCGTTCTCATTGTTATAACCGCGCATGTAGGAATAGCTGTAGCTGTAGTTGTTGTAGCGCCAGCCGCCGAAGACGTCGATGCTGTGGGCACCATAGACGTTGTTCCAACGGATGCGGAAGTCGTTGTTGATGGTTGTCTCCTTGGTGAACTGCGACTTCAGTACGGACGAGATGTCACCGAGGTCGGTGAGAGTGAACATCGTGGCACCATTGATGGGCAGGAAGTACTTCTCGTTGTTGCGGTTGAGGGTGTAGTTGAAACGGTCGCTGATGGTGAGGTGTTTGTTCACCTCGTAGCGTGGTGCGAAGTTGATGCTGATCTGCGTCAGCTCGGCGTGGTTCTTGTTGTCACCTTCTCCGTTGGACAGAATCCAATAGGGGTTGCGCAGGCTCTCGTTGATGCCGAGGCTCTTGGGGAAGGAGAAGGGGTTCTGAATCCATCGGCCGGCATTGGTGCTGGCGTACTTGCCTGCGTATTCGCCGGAGAGGAGCAGCTTCTGGTTGGGTTGCTGCTGCCAGTTCTCGTTGAGGTACCAGGCATAGGGCGAGAGGAACGGAGCCTGAATGACACCCAGGACGTTGGTGGAACCGATGTTCTGCATGTCGTAGGACTCGCTCCATCCGTTGTCGAGGACACTGTAGGAGGTCTGGTTGTAAGCGATGTCGATGCCGGCATGTACCTTCTCGAAGACCTTGATGTCGGTGTTGAAACGCAGGTTCAGACGGCTGAAGTCGTTGCCCTTAAGGGTGGACTTGCCCGTGGTGTAGCCCAACGAGAGGGCGTACATACCGATGTCGTCGCCACCTTCCACGCTCACCTTGTAGTTCTGTGTGAGGGCGGTGCGGTACATGTCCTTCTGCCAATCGGTGTTGTTGTTGAAGATGGGCGAATAGAAGGAGTTGTTGTTCAGGAAGGGGAAACGGTCGATGCCGCCAGCCTTGCTCTCGCGGATATCCTTCACCGTGCCTGCCAGCTCGCCCAGATAGGTCTTGTAGGCAGCACCGTCCATCATCTTGATGCGGCTGGGAGCCAACTCTACGCCGCCGTAGATGCGAACGTTAATCTTGGTGGCCATGCTGTGGCCGCGCTTGGTGTTGATGATGACTACGCCGTTGGCACCCTTGGCGCCGTAGAGGGCAGTGGCGTTCTTGATGACCTGTACGCTCTCGACGTTCTCAGGGTCGAGACCTGCCAGCAGGTTGTTGAAGTAACCTTCGTGCAGGCTGGTACGTTCTTCCTCGAGGTCGACCATGTTGCCGTCGATGATAAACAGCGGCTGGGCATTGGCATTGAGGGAGTTGATACCGCGTATGGTGAAGTAAGCCCCCTGTCCGAGCAGGCCGCTGCGGTTGGTGGAGTGGAGGTCACCGGCCAGAAGGTTCTGCATGTCGGTTTCGACGCTGATGGAACTGGTCTCGTTGAGGGTCACCTTACGCTGTGAGGTGATGGACGTGGCATCGGTGTAGAAACTGCGGAAGTCGTTGCTCAGCAGTTGTGCATCCTGTGCCTTCTGTCCCTTGATGGGGAGCTGCAGGAGGTTGTAGTCGGGTGCATCGACGACGAGCACGTCGCAGAACGTGGGCACATCGAGCTTGTAGGTGCCGTCTTCCTCGGTCAGCGTGGAATACTGCGGCAGCTGAAGGGCTTGCACGCGTACGCCGCCCATGGGCTGGCCGGTGGCGGCATCGGTGATGGTGCCGGCCACGGGACGGGTCTCATAGACTTTCTGCTTCTTGACAACGCGGCGGGGAGCCTGGACTTCTTCGGATACATCGTCCTGAGCGAAGGCTGGCGTTGTTCCCATGCCGGCCAGCAGGGCCAGGCAGAGGGCCGGGCGAACTGCTTTATCTAAGATCGATTTGTTGAATCTTTTTCTCATGTCTTTAGATGTTTATAGGGTCAACACAGGTTTAACTTATCTCTTTGCACGCAGGATGATGCGGTCGATGGAGAAGGGATGCTGATAATTGTCGCGGAGGTCCGAAGAGCGAGAGCGCGACGTGATGTTCAGCGTCGGATAGCTCTTGATGATGTTCTTGTAGGACTTGGGGAACGTGAAGGTCATCGGCTTCTCGTCGGCATCGATCCAGATAGTATCTACCTTCGTGCCGGCATACTCGAAGTCGAAGTTGCTGCTTCTCTTCTCTTCCACGGCACCGCGGCTGGTGACGCCATTGTTATAGGTGATCTGTGCGCGGAGCTTGTTCTTCTGCACTGCAATGCGTTCCGGGTTGGTGGAGACGATGCTGTCGGGATTGGCACGGAAGAAGTCGGGAACCATGACGAAGCCGATTTCGTACTCCACGTTACTCATTACCTGACGGTTGTGCTCGGTGTCGATAAGCTTGATGTTGATGCTGGGAGCAGAGGTGCCGTTGCTGATGTAGTAGAAACGATCCTTATACACACTGCCCAATAAGCTGTCTTTGCTCAGAGCACTGGTGGAGTTGTTGAAGGCTACGTACTCAACGCGCGTCGTACCGAGGTTGCTGTACTGGAAGATGCTGCGGTCAGTAACTTCGATCTCCAGGTCTGTGGCACCATAAGGTTCGAAGAATCGCCAGTTGTTGACGGGATAGACGAGGCCGTTGCTGACTGCAATGGGATTCGTGTTGCCGTCGAAGAGCAGGTTCTTGACATCCTGCAGACCTTCCTTGTCGTAGGTGAAGGTGTCGATGCGTGTGTTGAACATCTTGGGGAACTCAGCCGCCTGAAACGTCTCTGCTGTCCAGAAACGGCGGTCTTCGCCCTTGCGGGGCTGCAGGCGTGCATTGAAGAGGAGCCCGGAAGCCAGGTCCATGCGGATGGATAGCTTCTGCAGCGAGTCGGACTCGGCACTCTCGCCGACAAGCGTCTCACCTGTAGCACCAATGTCCTCGCGTTCCTTATTAGTATATAGGGCGGAGTAGACATAGTTTGGAGTCAATGCGGTGGCTGCGGCATTCCAGGCCGCATCTGTCGGGAGAGCCATAGCCCAGACGCTGTCCTCAGCCTCGATGTTGCCCATGAAAGCTTTGTGAGGAATCAGCCAGTCTTGGTTGGCTTTCTCGTAATCAATGATGCTGAACAGGGTGTTTGTGCGGAAATAGACGCTGTCCACGTAGATGGGATTGCCGTCTCTGTCCGAGCCGCCCTCGACGCTGTTGTCTGCACTGAAGTAGATGGTATCGTGTTCAGTGATCCATTTCTTCAGCTCACTGAATTGGTCACCGTGAGCCTTGATATACTCATAGATATTGTAGGCAAAGGGTGCCAGGGTTGACATCGTGTGGAGTGTACCGTTCGTTGCCTCGATGTTGGCTTTTGCGAGCGGCAGGTCTTTGAACGTCTTTGCTGCGCGGTCGAAAGTGGCACGTTTACTGTTGATGGTGACCAGCTCTTCTTTGCCTGTGCCTGTGGCGACATAGCGATGGATGGCAATCTGGTTGCCGACCAGACGGAGATAGACATCGTAGGGGTCGGTCTTCAGGAGTTCCAAGGCATCGTTGTAAGCTGCATCGTCAAACGCCTCGTTGGTGGGGGCAAAGACGGTGAAGACTTGTGTGCTGTTGAGTACATCCTTGTAGGTGTAGTTCTTGGAAGGATGAGCCTCATCCTTGAAATAAGGAGTCTTGCTCACGATGTCTGCGAAGTGGCTCAGCTCAGGGCGCGACTCCAATTGCTCCCATAGGGTCTTGGTAGCATTGCTCCCTTCGCCGCCGCCATTGGCGACATCGAAGTGATCATCGGTGCAAGCCGGCAGGGCCACGGCGATGGCTGCGCCCAGAAGGCTTGTCTGGATGAATCGGATGAAATTCTTTTTAGTCATATCTTATATGTTTTATTGATTTACCAGATATCTTCGCTTTCTACAGGATTGTCATAGACTTCCTTGGCGCAGTACTCGATGTAGTCGATGAAGAACTGCTTCAGTTCGTCATCCAGCACCGATTTGAACTTCAGGTAGTAGGTCTTGTCGGGATCCATGTGGGCACTCACCATGATACGACGTGTATGGTCGGCCAGCTGGCGTGCCGTGGTGGAACTTCCGGGGGTGGGGCTGAAGTGCTCCGGACCCTTCATGAAGCCGTTGTTACGCATCATCTTGTCGACCTCGTCGATGGCTTCCTGGCCATCCAACTGTGAGTCGGCCACCCAGCCTACGATAGAGGGCTGCGTAGTGTTGGTCAGACGACGATATTGTCCGCCCATACGCATGTCAAGAGGAATACCGATGGCGGGAAGGTTTTGCTTGTCGGGACCCCAGTAAACCTGACACATGCCGCGCAGGTTGGAGTTGCTCTGTACTGCCAGACGCAGTTCATAGTTTCCCTCCTTGGGCACGGGAGGCAGCTTGATGATAAACTCGTAGCGACCGATGATATTAAACTCATCACCTTGCCAGTTGTACCAGTTCTTGCCCAGACCATTGAGGTAATAGAAGCGGGAACCTTCCTTGATCTCGATGTTGTCGAAATACTGGTAATCGGTGGGGAATCCGCGATAGCTGGCGTGCAGGGTGGGGTAGGCCTCGAGCGGGCGACGGATGTCGTTGCTCATCATCTCAGGAAGGATGGAAGCCAGGTCGAAGCGGATGCGCTGACGCTGCAGCTGAGTCTGAACGTTGTCGGTGTAGACCAACACCTTCTGAATGGGGTAAATGATACCGTTGAGGGTAGACTCTGTCGTGAGATTGGCTTCAGTGCTGTTCTCAACTTTGACACCCTCGTTCTCATCCTCTCTCATGTATGTGCCTCTGATTTCACAGAAGTCGCCGCTCTCACGGTAGTCGTTGATGTTTTCCTCTTCCGGAGAGAAACGGCCGCGTCCGTTACGGAGTATGGGGAAGCGGTTGAGGTAGATGCCTTGACTCTCAAAGCTCTCATAGACTTTCAAAAGACGAGGCTTACCCATGGTGGTGTAATATTCGGCAGTGGCGATGGTATAGTTCCTGGAAGAGGCATAGTTGTAGCCTTTCTCATTGTAGTGAACCACCAGCTTGTCGCGGCTGATGCGCATGGGCAGGATGTGGTAGGTAACAAACTGATTAACGATGTTGTTGGGATCCTTGTAGTTCTCGTCTGTGGAAGCACCCTCGTAGGCGTTATGCTCAACAAGATAGTTCTTGACGTCTTCAACAGTAATGCTTTCAACAGTCTTACCAGGCAGAAGAGATTCCCATGTCTCATCGGTCTCGGCAAAGATGGTAAAGCCATACTTGCGGTGCTCGGGAGGAATACCCGACTGGGGGTTGTTTTTATCGAAGTCGCCGATGTTGGGACTCTTCGTGAGCCAGTAGGTCTCCCAATTTTCATCGCGGACCTTGCTGAGCGTGTCTCCCAGACCGCAGGCAAGGATGAGCTTAGCCATCACGCGATAGTGGCCTTCGTTCTCCTGAATCCATTTCCGGAAAATGTCGGCCATGGTGTCGTTACTCGGCGCAATGACTTGTGCCATCTCGTGAATGCGGCCGTTGATGGCCTCGATATCACGGTTCTGCAGACTGATAGGATATTCGCCGTTAATGTAGATGCTGTCAGAGTTAACAGTACCGCGGATGACACTGAGCTTGCGATCGTTGAGATTCGCAATGTGGAACTCGTTACCGCTCTTCGGGAAGGTCGACGTTTCATAGAATGTGACGTCGCCGCCGTCGATGATACTGTTGTAAACGATGACCTTGCGGATGGAGTCAAGGCTCTCAGATGCCTGCAGGCCCTCCCAGGAGGCCTCGGTAATGATGCCCTTACGCTGGAGCGTGTCCAGATAAAGCTGAATGGCATCGTTGGTGGGTGCAAAGCAGGTGAAGTTGCCGCGGGCAGACAGAAGCTGGGCTACGGTAGAACTCTCGAGCGTGCCGATTTTGACATCGCTGATCTTGACTTGCTTCAGCAATTCTACGTATTCTGAGTATTCAGGATGCTCTTCAAGATAGCTGAGCACGGTATACTCGGTGAAGGTGTACCGATTGCTTGTATCAATGTCCTCGGTGCATCCTGTGTTCACGCTGGCCATGACAAGGGCTAAGAGGCCTGCCAGCATGGAATAATATCGTTTGATGTTCTTCATTTGTTGATATTGTTTTTGTAGTTGGGCTTACCAGATATCTTCGCCTTCTTCGGGGTTGTCATAAACTTCCTTGGCGCAGTATTCGATATAGTCCATGAAGAATTCTTTTTTCTCGTCGTCAAGAACGGACTTGAACTTGATGTAGTAATTCGTGTTGGGTACCATGTGCTCCCTGACAAGAATACGACGGGTGACATATTCATACGTGCGGACCGTGGTGCTGGAGCCAAGGACAGCTGTCCAGGCCTCTGGAGCTTTCATGAATCCGTTGTTACGCATCTTCTTGTCGATTTCGTCGTTATGCTCGGGATCGTCATTGTCCTCTTCCCAACCGACGGTGGAGGTCTGGGTCTCGCCAATCAGACGACGATACCTTCCGCCGACGCGAAGGTCCATAGGAATACCGCGTGCGGGCAAATTGTTCTTGTCTGTACCCCAATAGACTTGGCACATACCACGGTGGGATGTTCCCGTAGCCACGCCGAAGCGCAACTCGTAGGTCCCCTCGCAAGGTACGGGAGGTAGCTTCATTGTAAACTCGTATCGGCCAATGACATTGAACTCATCAGCTTCGAGGTTACACCAACCGCAGTTGAGGCCGGGCAGGTAATAGAACTCGGTACCTTCCTTGATTTCCACGTCTGCCAGATACTGATAGGCCGTGGAGAAGCCGCGGCAGTTGGTAGCTCCTTCTGTAAAGAACTGCTTAATGCCGCGCAGGTCGTTGTTCATGAACTCGGGGAACATCGATGATGCGTCGATACGGATGCGTTGTCTCTGCATCTGGCGACGAACGTTCTCTGTGCAGCCCAAGATCTTCTCGATGGGGTAGACCAGACCATTGAGGGCGTTTACCGTGCTGGTGCCGACCTCGGTCGGGTTCTGAACAAGTATGCCTTCGTTCTCGTCTTCTCTCAGATAGGTGCCTTCTGCATAGAGCTTCTTGAACTTACCGCTTTCGTGGTAGTCGTTCACGTCCAGATTCTCAGGTGAGTACTCACCTCGTCCGTTCCTCAGAATGGGGAAGCGGTTGAGGTAGATGCCGTTGCTCTCCTTGCTTTCGTAAACTTTGAGCAGGCGGGGCTTGCCCATCGTCGTATAAAAATCGGAGATGGCAATGGTGTAGTTCTGCGAAGTCTGGTAGTTGTATCCCTTCTCATTGTAGTGCACAACCAACTTGTCTCGGCTGATTCGCTCAGGCAGGATATGATATGTGACGAACAGATTGAGGATGTTGTTCTCGTCCATAAAGTTGTCGTCGGTTGTCATTCCATTCTCGTTGAGTGCTTCTTGATTCAGGAGAAACTCTTTGACGTCTTGCACAGTAATCTGTTCTGCTGGCTTTTGGAGCGTGCGCTCCCACAGAGCATCGGGTTCAGCGAAGATCGTGAAGCCATATTTGCGGTGTGAAGGAGCACTGCCCACTTGCCCGAAGGTGTTATGCTTCGGGAGGTCTGGAATCTGTCCCTTCTGATACATCACCTCATAGACCTCGTCGCGTACGGCACTCAGTGTATCACTTAATCCGCAAGCGAGGATCAATTTGGCCATGACCATGTAGCCGGAATTCTTGTCCTCGGACCATAACAGAAGGATATCACGCATGGTATCATTGCTCGGAGCAATGACCAGAGATACTTCGTGAATACGGCCGTTGATAGCTTCGATGTCGCGATTACTCAGGGAAACGGGCACTTCACCATTGATATAGATGCTGTCGGTGTTCACTTTTCCGCGAATGATGCTCAGCTTGCGATCGTTCATGTTGGAAATGGGGAACTCGTCATTATCCTTTTTAGGGAAGTCGGAGGTCTCATAGTACTGAATGTCGCCACCGTCGATGATGCTGTTGTAGACGATGACCTTGCTGATCGAGTCAAGGCTCTCCGACGCCTGCAAAGCTTCCCAGGAGGCTTCCGTTAAGATGCCTTTCCGCTGTAGGGAGTCCAAGTAAAGCTGAATAGCCTCATTGGTAGGGGCAAAACAGGTGAAATGGCCACGTGCTGAGAGTAACTGTGCAACGGTAGATTCCGACACGCTACTCACGGGCACTTGCTTGATAAGCTGCACATAATCGCTGTATTGCTCATGCTTCTCCAGATAGCTGAGAATCGTCTCTTCGGTGAAGGTGTAGCGGTTGGACGTATCAATCTCCTCTGTGCAGGCCATCAGCATGGAGATACAGCATATCCCCATGAGGAGTTGACTTACATGTTGGAAAATAGAACGTTGTTTCATACGTTACAAGATTAGCAGGTTGTTCGGTTACTTCTCTCTGTTCCAGACGGGGTTTTGTACCATCTGTCCGTGGCTGGCCTTCAGTTCCATGTAGTAGATGGGGCTGTAGAGGCCATAGCGGTTCTTGATACGATGATTATAAATATCCTTTAGGTCCGAGTTGGATTTAGCAAGATATTCGGTGATGATTTCCTGTACACCCTTGGTTCCATCCAGATATTGAGGTTCGCGGACATCCGGGTTGACGCCACCGCCGATTCGCTCTGCATAACGAACAAGGTCGAACCAACGTTTGCCTTCACCGAGCAGTTCAATCTGACGCTCGTTCATCACAAGCTTGAGGCAGTTGGCCTTGTTGTTGGAGGAACCTTCGGCTGCGACTTCACCCACCGTGGAGCGCTTGTGGATGGCATCTACAATACTGCGGCACTTGTCGAAGTTACCCAGCACGGCATAAGCCTCGGCCATCATCAGCATGACATCGGTCTGGCGATAGAAAATCCAGTGACTGTAGTCGGTAGATGAGGTCTTGGTGGAGATTGTCTTGTTGTTGTTCTCGAAATTACAGTTCATCCATTTGAACATGTAATAGCCAGCCAGAGGACGAATGCTCGTAGACATGAGGTTAGAGCAGCTGTACCAGTTACGGCTGTCTTTGTTCATCTTGTCCTGACTGCTGGCATAGATGTTCAGAATCGTCGTGTTGCTGACGGAGAGGTGGCAGTTGTTTTCTTGTGGAGCACCCCAGAAATGAGCGACCGTACCGTTCTTGCGTTTGTCGGTATCGTTGAACTGCATCTCGAACATGCTTTCACTGCTATTGCCTCCTTCTCCGTAGAGGCCGGAATTAAAGATGGCCGTGTAGCTGCTGACGTAGGGAGATGAACCACTCTCATAAGAGCTGGACATCGACTCGTTGGCGAGCAGTTCGGAATTGGGGATGCCGGCACCATAGTTTTTTGTGCGTTTAGAGGTGCGATCCAGTCCTCCTGTCAGTGACAAGGCATTCTGGTTGGCCAAGGCATCGAGTGAGAGCTGACCGTAGAAAACTACGCTGTCACAGTCGGCCTTGATTTGTGCTTCGGTGAAACCGGCGGTAGTCGTTGTTGTACTGTCATTTGCTCCAATGACATTATCACCGCTGCGACCTTCGCGCAGAGCACTACGCCACAGGTACATCTCGGCCAAAAGCGCATAGATGCTGGTGTTGGTCATCATGCCGTGAGTGTCGTAAATGGAGGTGAAGCGGTTTCGCCCCTGACCAGCGACTTGACGCACGTCTGTAATCAGCGTATCCAGGACGCTCAACCCATTGGAGAGAGGGAAGTCGATGACTTCCTCATCGGAGTTGATGACGCGAGTGCTGTAAGGTATATCCTTGAAAGCTCGTATCAGGTAGAAGTAGTTGAGGGCGCGCAGAGCTGTCATCTCAGCCTTCATCTCCTGCCATTCCAGTTCTGTGAACTGAGCATCGTTGGCCAATACTTCCGGGCCGTGTTGCAGCACCTTGTTGCAGAAGTTAATGGTGGTGTAAACGCTACCCCAGTCGTAGAATGACATTGTGGAATCCAGCTGTGCTTCCACCACTTTCTTGTACTGATCGTGTGTGTTCTTGGCAGCTGTTCCGTTTCCGTCAGACGAAACGGTGAAATCGGAATTGAGCTGATAGCTGTCAGAGCGCAGGTCTCCCCAGATAATCATATTAGAGATGGTACCAGCCATTTGGCTGTAAGCCGCATAGCGGACACCTTCGAGGTCATTCTTGTCCTCCCAGAAGTTCTCTTCGACGATGCGATCCTGAGGATAGAGCGTCAGCCAGTCTTCGCAGGAGGTTGCACCGAGCGCCATCAGGCTCATCAGTGCGATATTCTTGAATTGATAGAATCTTTTCATGTCCGTTCAGATTTAGAAACCAAGGTTGATACTTGCGGTGAAGGAACGGGTACGCGGCGTACGGTTGTTATCCAAGCTGACGGCATAGCCTTGCGGGCTGACGTCGGGATCCACACCGGTGTACTTGGTCCAGCACCAAAGGTTGTTGACGGAAGCGAAGAACTTCAGCTGACGGATGCCCCACTTCTTGAGAATCTTGGGGTCGATGTCATAGCTGAGCTGCACGTATTGCAGGCGCAGATAGTCGCCATCCTCTACGTATCGGTCGCTGGGGAGAGAGTTGTAGCTGCTCATGCCGCTGGTGTTGAGGGCACGTGGGATGGATGTCTCGTCTCCATTCTTGCGCCAACGCCAGGTGGTGGCAAAACTCTGATTGACATTGGTCTGCATACTCTCGGCATTCATACGAGCCATGTTGACGATTTGATTGCCGATACGGAAGTTGAAACCGGTGGTGAGCTGCAGGCGTTCATATTTGAGAGTGAAGCCAAAGCCGCCATACCATTTCGGGTTGGAGTTGCCGAGGTAAACCATGTCGTAGCGGTCAATCTGACCATCGTGGTTGATGTCCTCGTAGATGGCATCACCACCCTGGAACTTATAGCGATAACTCTCGTTGTAGCAGTAGTACATGGGAAGGGGATTGCCCTGCTTGTCTGTCAGCATATTGCCATCGGCATCGTATGCGATGGGGCAAGTTGCGATATCGCCTCGACGTGCCGCAGCGGCAGCCGTGTTGATGGGATTGCCAGCAGCATCAAAGCCGTTGCCTGTGTCGGCGTATCCGTAAGCAGCAATGGAAGATGTCGTATATCCGTTGTGCTCGTAGTCATACTTGTAGACACCTTTGTACTTCAGGCCGTAGATGGATCCGAGGGCGTTGCCCACCTGTACGCGCTGATTGTATGCAAGGTTTCCAGGCTGATACGTATCAGCACCATTCAAGCTTTCCAACAATAGCGGGTCCATCTCTTCGACTTCATTGAAGTTCTGGTTGATGTTACCACGCAGTTTCATCTGGAACTTGCCGACCTTGGCGAACCATCCCGTGTGGGCATTCAATTCCCAACCCTTGTTGCGGAGGGTACCTGCGTTTACCTTGGCGAGGCTGGTATAGCCGTTAGCCGAAGCAATACGGTAGTTGTCCATGATCAGGTCGGTGGTCTTGTGGTCGTAGATATCCAGCTCGAAGCCAATCAAATCATCGAGGAATCCAACGTTGAAACCTAAGTTAATCTTGCGTGTCTTCTGCCAGCGAATCTCTTTCAGGGAGAGGTTCTCGGGACGTACCACCGTGTGGCCGTTGTAGAGACCGCTCTGACCGTAGCGGTTGTACTGGTTGAAGCTACCGCTGGTGTAACCTGTCATACCATAGGTGGGACGGAAGGCCAACATGCTCAGAATGTTGCGCGACCATTTCATCCAGGGCTCGTCGATGATGTTCCAACGGGCACCGAAGAACGGGAAGGTGCCGAACTTGTGGCCCTTGCCGAAGTTGGTATTACCATCGGTACGAACAGATACATCGAGGTTATACTTACTCTTATAGGAGAAGTGTGCCTGAGCGAAGACGCTCATGTTACGCCATTCGTTGTTGTAAGCACCTGCCGTATTCAGCAATGCAGTAACCGTGGGGTCGGTGATGCCGTTAGGCACGTTCCAGAGGTTGGTGTTCTGGCTGCTGGAGGAACCACTGGCCAGTTCCCAACGCAAGAGTGCGCTGAGACTGAAGTCCTCGTTCTTGAACTTGGGATAGAACTGCAGGTCGTGGCGTGTGGTGAACTCTAAGCTCTTGTACTCGGAATTGCCCACTTCGTTGCGCTGGTTGGTGCCGATGTTCAAACCATTCTTGCCACCGTACTGCCAGGGAATATTACGAAGTTCAGCAGGCAGATAAGTGTCGTTGGAGGTGTTGTAGACGTTGAGCTGGACATCACCCTTATAGTTGAGTTGTGTCTCATCGTCGTCTTTACCAAGCAGTTTGTAGTCGATAGAGAACTGCGGCGTGAGGTTGTACTGGCGTTCCTTGTTCCATGCGTTACGTGCAGAGGCGACGGGGTTGCCATTGAAGAACATGTCTCGCAGGTTCCAGCTGGTTTTCGTACCGTCGTTGGCGGTGCCGCTGGCTTGGTTGTTACCGCCTACCGTCATTGCTAACGGCAGAAGGTTGAAATAGTTGCCAGTTCTATTGCCTTGTGCATCGTATTCATAGATGCTCATGTTAGGCATGGCATTGTAAGCACGGGCGAGGATGTTGTTTGGGTTGTTCTTGTAGTTGGTGGTGAACGTCAAGCCAATGTTGGAACTGAACTTGATGCGGTCGCTGACCCAATAGTCCAAAGCCGTCTGAGTGGTGAAGCGGTCCATCTTCTGAGCGATGATGGAGCCCTTGCTCTTATCGTAGCCTGCAGAAATACGGAATGTAGCCTTTTCGCCACCGCCGGAGAGTGTCACATAATATTTATGTTCCTGACCGAACTGCTTGACTGCGTCAATCCAGTCGGTGTTGTGGCTGAAGTGGTTGTATATGTAGGGATATTCCGTGTTGTAGTCCAACTCAAGGAGGTTGGTGGCAATCTGCTGAGGATTGTAATAGGCTTCCTTCAGCATCATGGTGTAGCCGTCACCGTCGAGCATGTTGTAGCCATCGGGCTGCCATGTTCCGTTGAAACGATAGGAGAAGGTGACGTTGGTGGGACCACGGTGACCGCGGCGGAGCTTAATCTCGATGACACCATTGGCACCACGGGAACCCCACTTTGCTGTGGAGGCATCCTTCAGCACCTCGATGCTCTCGATGTCTTCGGGATTCACGTTAAGCAGCGTGGAGAACTGTTCTTCATTATCCATCGTCTCGAAGTTCACATCCTGTGCGTCTTCGGGGAGCTCGAAGATGTGGTCGTTCACGACAATCAGCGGCTGTGCATTACCATTGATGGTGGTTGTACCACGCAGACGCATGGTCGTACCTGCACCAAGGTTACCAGAGTTCTGCACGATATCAAGACCAGCGATCTGACCTTGCAGGGCCTGGTCGACAGACTCGAAGGCCATACCCTCCATTTCTTCCATGTTGAAGGTCTGTGTGGCACCGGCCAACTCGCGCACGGGAATCGACAATCCGCCGCTCTGTTGTTTCTTCTTGGCGACGATTGTGACGTCTTTCATCGTCTTGGTGTTGTCTTCCAACTTGACCTTGAAGACATTGCGCGTACCAATCTTCTGCGCCCACGGCTTCAGACCCATGAACGTGATAGAGAGCGTATTGTTGGGATCCTTGACATTTAGCGTGAAGTTACCATTCATGTCTGTGACGGTGGCACTGACAATACGGTTATTTTTGTCTCGCTCAACGACATTGGCTCCAGGCACTACATCGAAGTCATCCGATACGGTACCTGAAATACGTCGCTGTTGGGCACTGACATTGGTTGCCAAGAGGCAAACGGTCCAAAGCAGTATCAGTTTGATGATTTTATTCATAGTCTTGCTTTTAATCTTTTCAGGGTTACCTCTTCGGGGATTGCAAATTCTTTAAGATAAGCCTTGCAGTCGCTTTCATCATTAAAGTCGATGTCGTAGGTGCCGTCTTCTTTGAGAGGCGTATGGTTCAGAACGCCATTGATCTGATGGATGACAGCAAAGCTGGAGCCTTGGATAATGATGTTGTTCATTGAGTTGGCTGCGGTGGGCGAATAATAATTATTGGTACGCGTGCACGTGAGGTCGCGCGCCATAATGTTCTTATAGTCTTCGCTGACGGTGAGGTAGGGTGAAGTCAGGTTCCCGTTCTCATCTTTCAGGTCGTCGCGCACTTGAAGTATGGTCTTGCCGCCTTCTTTGATGCGCTGGCAGTGTACCTTCACGAAGACGCCCAGTTCGTTGTTATAGCTGGATGTCACATAGTCGGCGGCAGGACGTTCGGACTTGTCGGCGAAGATGCTGTTGTCCAGGAAGTGTCCGCGAACGAAGTTGTTGAGGAAGGTAATCTTGGCCTGGAGTCGCAGGCTGTCTGCGTGAAGCAGGCAACGGTCAGTGTATTGTGATGTCTTCACCCAAATGGTATCATTGTTGTTGGTCGTGTCAATCACATAAGGCTCTTCGATTGTCTGCCCATTCACCGTGTGAGTTCCGTTCTTCATGATAGCCTCGTAGTAGGGGAGGCTTTCGTAGTCTTCCAGAATGGATTCCCATGTAGGAAGTCCTTTAGCAACGGCCTGTTTGATGGCTTCGTTGGAAGGAACCAGAACGGTGTACCAGTAGTTGTTGAAGAACTGGATGTTCTGGTCGACGCCGCCTAAGTTATTGACGAAGACGTGGTACTTATTCAGCGCACGGGTCAGTTCGTTACTCTTCAGCGTGGAGCGCACCAGACCGCAGGCTTTGATGATTTCGTCGTTGGACTCGGTCAGGCTATAGAACTCAGAGAAGGGACCGTTCTCGGTCAGATCTTGAGTCAGGATGCCGTAGACGCTCTTGCTTGCGGGAATGATGGGTGCATCGTCGAGCACGTAAGTGCGACCGTTCTCCATCTGGTTGGTGTTCTCAGGTGTAACCTCGATGGAGATTGTTCCGCGGTCGCCTGAGGTGAGTCCGGCGCGTTCGTTCTCCAGTTGGTAACCGCCTTGCACCTTGATGATGCGGTTGTTGGCGTCGCGTGTCATCTTGATGGCGGAGCCGTTCTTGGTGAGATAGTACTCATCCTCGCTGTCGATGGGGTTCGTACCGTCGTGAACGATGGTGTGGCTTTCCAGAATATCTTTCAGTCGGTTGACGATTTCATCGTTAGAGATGTTCTCGTTGCCCCATGCCTCGCCCGACGTAGCGGTGGCAGGGTCAAAGCGGAGAAGCCTGTTGCTCAAGGGGAAGGTGCCTTTACCCGTGTAGGTGAGTTCCAAGACACGAGGCTTCTGGCTCGTGAAGCTGACGGGGTCGAAATAACGCTTCATGGCCTGATCGCTCGGCAGGAAGAGGGTGAACTTGGACTTCATAGCCATCAGATAGGCGTAGTAGTTCAGTTTCATCTGGTCTTGACTCTCGATTCTACCGTTGTCAATGGCCCATCGTATGATATTGTTGCGCTTGCTGATATAGGCCGGAGCAGCGACAGAGGTATATTTGGCCGGTCCGTACACCTTCTTCATTATATATACGGCACCGTTGTTGGCCAGCATGCAGGTGTCAATCTGCTCAATATCCTCTTGTGCGAACATGTCTTCCTGAGCATCGTTGCGCAGCTGAGTCATCTTGCTCGGTACAGAGCCTGTGAAGGAACGGAACATGATCACGTTCACCAGGTCTTGCAGGGTGGAGATGGGTATGTCGTCAATCTTCCTGTAAAGAGCCTCGTAGTCACCGCGTGTTACTTCAGCAAAGGGATCGGTGGAGTAGGTGAGGACAAGCTGCCATCCGCCACCGCCTTCAGCGAAGTAGTCCCAAAGGATGTCATCGCTGGGGACGAACATGGCTGCCATGTCGGTGCGCAGGTCGGTCTCATCGTAGAAACCATTCCATCCCGGATCGTACTTCAGCGCCACTTCACCGTCGCTGTCCTGGAACTTTTCTCCGTCGGGGCCCGTCAGCCAAGCCTGGTGGAAGGGGCCGATCTGTGCGAAATAGTGGCGTGTGAAGATGGAGTCGGTAAACTCGGGGTGCAGCGTCTTATAAGCCTCAGTTACAGCTACGTTGTATGAGGGATACGAGAAGCGGTCGAGGATATGGCTGAAGATGTTGGTTTTTCCGTTGGTGCGGATCACTTCTGCCATGTTGGGGAGAGGCGTAATCACCTTTTCCGTGCGGTTGAGGTATCCGTTCTCTGCCACTTGGTCCTTCTGAGCGAGCAGTGCGTCGTAGATGTGCACGTCGCTGGTCTTGCGCTCGCGTCCCATGAAGATAGCGAAGTCGGCGTCTGTGATGGACTGCTTGGACATGTGCTCGGCGGTGAAGTGGAGCATCATGCTGGCGGTGGAGTCAGACACGATGTAGACGCCTTTTCCGTTTTTGCGTGAACTGAAGCGAGCCCAGTAGTTGGTCTCGGGCGTATAGACTTTGCCTTCGTTGTCGGGCTGGTAGACTTTCTCTGCATTGTAAGCATAGGGTACTTGGTCTGCAGGGATGAATGTGATCGAGTCAGTCAGCATGACGTCTGTAAAACGTCGCATGTATTCGCCACGTGTGGGAGGTGTCTGACCGGAGCCGTCGCTGCTGGCGAGGTTTTCCATCACGATGGCGTTGTTGAGCATACTGGTATGAATGAGCAGCTTTTTCTGTGCTGCGCTCAGACCTTCGTAGCTTGTGGCATTGTGCCAGGGATTGGTCTCGGGCAGTTGTCCGTTGCGGCGGAAGAAGGCATTCCACGCTTCGTCGTCGGCGGCGAAGACGGTCTTGGAGCCTGTTCTGTTCAGGACTTCCGTGAGCGGACGTGCATTGGCGGGATTGACTTCAGGGTCGGCCAACAGACGCAGATAAGTCTGGAAGGTGTGTGTCACTTCCTGGCCGTTTGCGTCAGTCTCTTTCATGCCATTTTGCAGGCTCTGATAGATGCTGGAGTTCAGCCAGCTCGGCTTTTCGTCGTCGAGCGTGTAGTCGTCCTTGCATGCCCATGTTAGCCCACAAATAGCCAGCAAGCACAACGCGCGTGGCGCGTGCTTGCCAAATGTGCTAAATCGGTTTCTCATACACATTGAAATTGAGATTGTTATAGTTTGTTTAGTTGTTGTGCTTATAGGTAAATTGCGACCTGATAAGGTCTTTCATATTAGGAGAATCTCACATTCAAGCGGTCAAAATTAAGCCTTTTTTTCATTACTACGCGCGCGGAGGCCGATATAAATCGTGGATGTTAAGGAAATTTAACAAATATTCTTGCCTTGCCTCTTCTTAAGAAAAACGGCAAGCTGTGGTCGGGCGTCCGTGCCTTATTGTTTAGGAGGTCATGGCGTGAGAAAATGTAGGCTCAATGGCCGATTGGGAGAGGGCTTTGTCAGTTTCGGTGTCTCCGCTGTCACGCGGCAACGTACATTCGTTCGTGTCGCCTCAAAGAGCGGGCAGGTTGTCACCGCCCAGTGCCATCTGTTCATGGCCATGGGAACAGGCGTTGACAGGCGGTTTGACCCATAGGCGGAACGGTGGCTTTATTTGCTGTGATATACAGAGAACTATGCCAGAACCGGCGGGCCCGCAGGATGTTTTTTTACCCGAGTAGGGTCGTTGTTTTAGCGGCGAGAAGGATGATTTCTCTTAGTGATTTTCCCTGCTGCCGATGGGGAGGGTGGGGCCTCTTTCAGCACTGTCATTTGAAGGCGAATAGGGGGAGGAAAAAAACTCAAGGCACTTTCGGCGAAAAGTTACTTGAAAAAGGGTCGAAACTCAAGGCACTTTTGATGAAAAGTTATAGGAAAAAAAGGCAAAACTCAAGGCACTTTTGATCAAAAGTTACTGGAAAAACGGGAGGAACTCTCTGCACTTTCATCTGCAGGCTAAAAGGGTGGGTGGCATATCGGCTGAACACAGAGGTCATTCCCCCCTGGTGATACCAGGCAGATGGCCCCTCATAAAAGGACACGGGCGGCCATTGCTGGTCGCCCGTGTCTTGTCGTATCGAAGCCGTTAGCGTAACATCAGCTTCACGCTTTCGCGGTTGTTGGAGACGATATAGAGGCCCGGAAGCAGTTGCTGTCCCGAACGTACCCGCGTGCCGGCTGCCGTATAAATGCGTGCAGTGGGGTCGCTGGGGTAGATATGTCGCCCACGCACCTCGACGAACAGCTTGGAGTGGCTGCTGGCAGGCGTGCTGATGGAGCTGCCCGTGCGGTCGTTGTCGATGACAATCCATCCCATGAGATCGCCGCTCTTTGAGGCGGTGTTCATGCCCGTCGGTATCGTGGATGTAGCATCCGTTTGCCTCTTCACGCGCATACCATAGGTCAGCAAACGGGTTTTCCCGTCTTCGGCGGTTTCGCTTTTGGTGATATTGGATGCCTTACGCATCACGCTGGGCACATCCAGGAAGTGGGTTTGAGCACCTGCGATGATGTACGGATTCTCGAAATAAAGCGTGTCGCCTGTTGGAGAAAGGAAGTAGTTCTGGATGGTGCCTGCTCCGCCCGTCGGGTTGTCTGCGATGCCTGCCGAGATACGCTTGCCCGTGTCGCCGATGGATGCCGTTCCGGGCGTGACGGCGAGGTAGAAGCAGTACTGGTTCACGATGGCAGTGGTGACATCCTCTTGTTTCAGTAGTCTCATCTTGAAGCCCTTTGTGGTCACGTCAAAGACGCGTGCGAAGGTGGGCGTCTTGTTGCTCGCAGCGTATAAGTTCTGCACGAGTACGACGGGAATCTCCGTGAAGGGCTCCTTGAACGTCACCTCGATGGTGTCGCCGCGGCTCATCTTGCTGATAGCTCCCGAAGCATTCTCGTACTTACAGGTGTCAGCCTCGTATTGCATTGTCCCCCACGTGCCTCTGCCAGGATGCAGCAAGATGAAGTCGGTGGACTCTGTCTTGGTGATTTCCATGGCTGTCCCGGCGGTCCATGGGTCGAAGAAGAACTTGAAGCTTTCCTTACTGATGGCCGTGAGGTGGTTGACTAATCCGTTGCTGTTGTTCGCATTGGACGGGATGCCGGTGAAGACCATCGGCGCTGTTTCCTGCTTGGAGAAGTAGATGGTGGAGAGGTCGCTGTTCGTGACTTCGATGCGTCCCACCATGATGTCGCCCAGGTCCTCGGCACCGCCCACGAATACGCTGGCTATATTGCTGTAGCGTCGTTTGTTGTCGACGTCAAGGTTCATGATGCGGTATTCGTGCAGGCCGAAGGCATCGGCACCGTCCAACTCGATGGCGTAGGTCTGAGTATTCTCGTCGCTTTGGGGGATGGTGACGAGTGCCGTCCAGACGTTATTTACCTTCTTCTGGAGGACCGACATTTCTGTCAAGTCGCCGTTGGCGTTGGTCCAGGTCAGTTCGCCCTTGTTCGTCTTTGCATTGAACGTGACAGCGAGGTCTGTGATCGAGACCATGCGCGGTGTCTTCGGGATGTATTTGCCGTAGTTGCAGTACCCGAGCCCGGTGTTCATGGAGGCATAGTACTCGCCCGCTGGTGTGAGCTTGCCGTTCTTGTAGACGCGCGACGGGTCACGTTCGCTGTTCCAGTAGTAGTAACGTTCGATGCAGTCCCATCCGTTGAGCTTTTCAGTGATGCGCTTGATGGCGTCGCGGTTCTGTGCCTCGGTCACGTTGCCGGCAAAAGCGCCGTTGCTGTTCCAGGAGGCGCCCCATACCCATTCGGAAATCCAGATGGGGCGTCCATAGCGGTTGGCCCATTGGTCATAGAAGCTCCAAGTGCTGAAGCTGCCCTCGGCCCAATAACAGTGGAGGTCGATGATGTCACATCGCCATCCGCGGGCATCAATGGAATCCATGAATGCACGAAGATGGTTGAGGCTTCCGTCGTGAGACGACGGTGAGCATAGACGCATACCCGTTCGCATGAGGTTCTCCCAGTTCGCCAAGATCTGGTCGACGGTCTGCGGATGGTCATCGGCGCTGTTGCCCGGTTCGTTGTTGGTCTTCATGTGCGGTGAGAAATTCACGCCGCCGCAGGCAGAAGAGGAAGGCCAGTCCTCATAGATGTGATGCGGGACGCACTCGGCATCGGGAAGGCGTGTCTCTCCAAGTCCGAAGCTGTAGCACGAGGTGACATTCAGTGCCTGTGTGGCTTCGTAGTTGGTGCTGTTGGCGAGTCCGGACTTGCTGGTGTCGTACCAACGGAAGATGCGGTAAGAGGAGATGCGGTTGTCCATCAGGGAGGGCAGCGTGTTCATGACAAGGTCCTCCTTGTCTGCGATGAAGCAGCGGCTATAGCCTCGGCCTTCGGCGCGAAGGGAGAACGTGACCATGTATCCGCGCTTGAGGACGAAACTGCGGATGCGGTTGTTCAGCTTGGCTGCTGTCAGCGTGTTCATGTATCCGCCGCTGCTTTCCAGGGCAAAACGTTCGTAGGACTCACCGGTACAGTTCTGCTCGGCATAGACCGTGAGTGGGTGGAAACCGTTTTCGGAAGTGCTCTCTCTTCCATAAGGATAGAGGATGGCACCTCGGTTATAAAGTCTGACCTGGCAGTTCGACTCGCTCTTGGCAGCCTCTCCGTTGATGAAGACATGGCTGAGAAGTTTCAGCGCAAGCGAAGGCTTTACGTTGTCAAAGATGATGACGGCGTGGTCGGTGTTGACAATGTTGACAAAGCCTTCATCCGTAAATGGCGTAGCAGAGGTGATGTGATAGTCTACATCCTCTGTGAGATCTACACCTTCTGCGACTTGACTGACGGACTTCCGGATGTTGGAAGCCCATAGCGCAACGCAGGGAAGTGACAGTAAAAGGAGTATGAAAAATCTTTTCATAGGGCTGTTCCTGTTTGTTTATTTCGTGAAGTGCTTATTAATGGTTGGGGAACGCTTTCTGGAGACGTTTCAGTTCCTTGTCCGTGATGGCAATGACAGTTCCGTGGCGGGGCGTGAATGCTCCTTCAGTCTTCGTGTCTTGCACCTGCTTGAATGTCTTGAGGTCTGTGCTCTTGCAGAACTGGTAGTGGCCACTGGTGTAGCAGTCGTACATCAGCACCCACGTGCCGTCGTGCAGGCGGAACACGCCGGAGCCTTCCACTTGCTTGTTTGTGTCTTGGCACCATCCGTCTTGCAGTTCCCATGTGGAGCCGTCGTAGAAGTCTTTTGCGATGAACTGTTTAATGCCTTTCTGCTTGGCGCCTTCTGTCTTGAAGAAGATGTGCAGCAGTCCGTCGTCGTCGCGTACGATGTCGGTGTCGATGCTGGCGGAGCGCATGTCAAAGAGGAGGTGCGGTTCGCCGAGGTCGCTGAAGTCCTTGTTGGCATAGGCCCAATAGACGCGGTCGTAGGGGCAGGAGCCGTCGTCTGTCAGGATGGAGAAATAGACGATGTAGCGGTGGGTGCGCTCGTCATAGATGGTCTGCGGCGCCCATACGCGTGTGACGTGCTCAAACATCGTTCCTTTGTAGCGGGTAGGGAAGTGCACTGTATGATGTTCCCAGTTGACCAAGTCTTTCGAACGCATAAGCACCATGCCGCGGTTGCTGCTCCATCCGAGTGATGATTTCATGTCGGTGACTACCATGTAGAACCATCCTCCCTTGCCGCGCAGGATATGCGGGTCGCGCACGCATCCGGTGCGGGCGATGTCTTTGGAGGCGATGATAGGTTTGCCGTCGTTAAGGGGTGTGTAGTTCCATCCGTCGTGAGAGATGGCATAGCAGATTTGCTCTTTCTCGGGAGCATTGCCCGTAAAGTAGGTAAAGAGGTAGGCGCTTGTTTTCTTTTTTGCACTCATAGTGACGGCCATAGCCATGGCCATCGTCAGGATAACTCCTTTTTTGATATTCATAATGCTTTAGTTTAGTCAGTTTTCTGCTCCAAAAGTAGTTATAATTATATAAGGAACATGTGCGCGTGTGTAAATATTAAGTTTATTTAACGGCTTTAGCGTCTCTTCTTTCTTTTCTTCAGTTTCGCAGCTATCGCCCAGTGCTTCTCGGCTTCTTCACGCTGTCCGTCGCGGTCGAAGCAGTCACCGAGGCGCTGCTGTGCCGCTTCGAAGTCGGGCCAAAGGTCAACAGCTTTTTGGTAGTTGCGCAGTGCGGCACGGTTGTTTTGGAACTCTTTGAGGCTTTCGTTTCCCAGAAGGTAATATTCCTCAGCAAACTGCTTGAGCAGCTTGATGCGCTTCTTGAGTTGCTTCTTGAGGCTTTCATTTTCAGCCTGCAGGCGTGAGATTGTATTAAGTTTCCTGCGGATGAGCCGTTGTGCTGCGGGTTGCTCGATGTCGTAGCGGGCGTGTATGGCCGTGAAGAAGTGATGGAGAACGTCGTCCCACTTGCGTTGGTCGAAGGCCTGTGCCGCTGCGGCGTATTCGATGTCAGCCTTGGCGGCCTGCATGGCGCGTTCCAGGGCTTGCGGGTTGTTGAACTGTGCCGCAAACTGCACAATCTCCGGGCGTACAAAGATGTCGGTCCGGCTGATGGGGCGTCGTAGCGTCATCCCTTCGAGCGAAGTGCAGCGACTGAGTGCTACATAGGCCTGCCCACCTGCAAAAGTGCCTGTGCCAAAGTCGATGTTGGCTCGTTGGAAAGTGAGGCCCTGGCTCTTGTGTATGGTGATGGCCCATGCCAGGCGAATGGGGAACTGCGTGAACGTGCCGAGTTCCTCCTCTTCAATCTTTTTCTCTTTCTCGTTGTAGGTGTAGCGTACGTTGGCCCACTGTGCTTCTTCGACGAGTACTTCCTGTCCTTCTTCGGTATAGACGAGGAGGCCGTAGGGCTCTTCGCTGATACCGATGATGGTGCCGAGAGTGCCGTTGACCCATTGCTTGTTCTGATCGTTCTTGACGAAGATGACTTGTGCACCGAGCTTGATTTCCAACTCAAGGAGCGTAGGTAGCGAGGAGCTGGGGAACTCGCCTTGGATGCTGCCGCGCAGGGTGATAGCATCGCCGTCGAGGCGGTCGAGCTCGTGGTCATTAATGAAATCGACGTCATCGCGACGGGTGCAGAGGGTGATGCCAAGGTGCGTGGGGGCGGGAGAAGAGGTGGCAGCCCCGGCGGGAGCAAAGGAGGCGGCGGGAGAGGTGGTCCCGGGGGAAAGGGAGGCCCCAGCGGGAAAACCGCTGGGCACACCGGACTCGCTTGGCTCGTTGGGCGCAGTGGGCTCGTTGGGTGCACTGGGTGCAGCGGGCACGCTGGTCGTATGGGCGGGGATGACGCGGGTGTTGAGGAGGGAAAGGTCGGCGGGAAGGAGGGTGTTGGTCCGGATGCGGTCGAGGATGGCGATGAACTGTTGGTCCTGTTGACGGTAGACTTTGGTGAGTTCAATAGAGACCAATTCCATCTGTCGGAAAACGTGTGCCGAGAAGAAGAAGGGCGAGGGGTAGAAGCGCATGAGGATATCTCGCTCGTCTTGCTTGACGACAGGCTCCAACTGATAGACGTCGCCGATGAGGAGCATCTGCTTACCTCCAAAAGGTATCCGCGGATTGTGGTTGTAGGTTCGTAGGATGCGGTCGATGAAGTCGATGATATCGGCTCGCACCATGGAGATCTCGTCGATGATGATAAGCTCGAGGCTCTGCAGGAGCTGTATGTGTTCCTTGCCGTACTTAAGGAAGTCACGTATGCGTCGCCCTGCATAGCGTGGGTCATCGGGCGTGAGCGGATGGAAGGGCAGCTTGAAGAAGCTGTGCAGAGTGACGCCTCCTGCGTTGATGGCCGCGATGCCGGTCGGTGCCAGCACGACGCATTTCTTCTTCGTGTTCTCCTTCACATAACGCAAGAACGTGCTCTTGCCCGTTCCCGCCTTGCCGGTGAGGAACACCGACTGATGGGTGAACCGAATCATGTTCAGGGCCGCCTGGAACTCGGGTGTGCTGGTGTCTATGGTGGGTTGGGACGCAGGCATAGTTCCTCTTATAGGCTGATATCAATGCCGAGGTCCTCGGGCGTGATTTCGATTTTGTCGGGGTCGAAAGCGTTGTCCTCCACCGGTTCGAGGGTGGCGGGCGGAAGGATGCTATCCACGTCGAAGGTGTCTCTTGGCAGGTCGATGCTGAGGGCACACTCGTAGGCGCTGCGATCGATGTCGTCGCGTGGCGGTGCAAAAGGTACACAGTATTTGCTGAAATGGCGGTCGCGCAGTACGCTGGCGATGAATTTGCCGAAGATAGGTAATGCCGTACGGCTTCCTTGTCCGAGCGCACCGGTGCGGAAGTGTATGCTTCGGTATTCGCCACCCACCCATGCACCTGCCACGAGTTTCGGCGTGATGCCTACGTACCAGGCGTCGGAGTGATTGTTGGAAGTCCCCGTCTTGCCGCCGAACTCCGTCTTGCCCAGTACGGGATTGATGTATTGCCAGAGAGCCGCACTGGTTCCTCCGGGTTGCGTGAGACCTCCGCGCAGCATCTGTTGCATGAAGAATGCCGAGCGGTATGGGATGGCCTGCTTGGGTTCTGGCTTTGCCTCATAGAGGAGGTGTCCGTCTCTGTCCAGAATGCGGCTGACCATGATGGGTGGGCAATAGCGTCCGTCGTCTACGACGGTGCAGTACGCGTTGACCAGGTCGAAGAGTGTGACGTCGCTGGCTCCGAGGCTGAGGGCCGGCACTTCTTCGAGCTTGGTATGTATGCCCATGGCGTGTGCCGTTTTGGCGATATCGTGGATGCCTACTTCGTAACCGAGTTTAGCCGCGATGCTGTTGATGCTTTGTGCGAAGGCAAGTTTGAGACTCATGTAAGCGCCAGAGTAACTGCCGTTGGCGTTGTGAGGAATCCATCGCTGTGGCTGCCGTCCTGTGGAGTCTTGGGCGGTGAACCATCCGTCGAGGCGCATCTCGCAGGGCGTGAGTCCCTTGTTCATGGCTTCTGTGTAGACAAAGAGCTTGAACGTGGAACCCGGTTGGCGGGCTGCGGTGACCTTGTCGTATTTCCAGAAATCAAAATTGATGTCGCCCACCCATGCCTTTACTTCGCGTGTGTCAGGCTCGATGGCTACGAAGCCAGTGTGCAGAAAGCTGACCATGTAGCGGATGGAGTCGAGTGTCGAAATGTCTCGGTAGATGGGTCCGTCGTAACTGAACAGCCGCACGCGGTGCGGTTGGTTGAGGTAGAAGTCGATGCTGTCGGGTTGGTCGGGGAACTGAGCCGCAAGCTGCTTGTAGGCGTCGGTGCGTCGCGCCAGCCGCTCGATGAAGCCCGGAATCTCTCGGTGCTGTGCGTCCTGCCAGGGATGCTGTCCGCGCCAGTGCTCGTCGAAGCGCTGTTGCAGGCGTCGCATCTGTTGTCTGACAGCCTCCTCGGCATATCGCTGCATTCGTGTGTCGATGGTCGTGTAGATTCGCAGGCCGTCGGCATAGAGGTCGAGCCGTTCCTGCATTCCGCCGTAGAGGAGGCCCGCATCGCAGATCTGGTTGATCTGTTCTTGCAGGTTGGTGCGGAAGTAGGGCGCCATTCCGTCGTAGCTACTTTCTTCGACGTATTCCACGCAGGTGACGGGGAGTGCACAGAGGCTGTCGAACTGCTTCGCCGTAGCAGGCTCGCCATGCAGGACGATGCCGCCGTGTTCATATAGGTTTTGCAGGACGATGTTGCGTCGTTCCTTCGAGGCTTTGGGGTGCAGGCGTGGGTTGTATGAACTGGTGGCCTTGAGCAGTCCGATCAGCGTGGCGGCCTGCTCGTAGTTGAGGCGGTCCGGTGTGGTGCCGAAGTAGGTTCGTGCAGCCGTCTGTATGCCGAAACTGTTGGAACCGAAGTCGACGGTGTTGAGGTACATGGTTAAGATTTCCTCTTTCGAATAAGCCATCTCGAGTTTGAAGGCGACAATCCATTCCTTGGCTTTCATGATAAGAATCTTCAGCCCCGGGATGTGTCCGAAGAGTCCTGTGGTGTACTGTGTGCGTACGCGGAACAGATTCTTTGCCAGCTGCTGTGTGATGGTGCTGGCTCCACGTGCGTGTCCGCCAGCGATGTCTTTCGCTGCTGCGAAGAGTCCGACGATGTCCACGCCGTGATGGCGGTAGAAGCGTTCGTCCTCTGTGGCGATGAGCGTGCGTATGACGACGGGACTGATTTCCTCGAAGCTGACGCGTGTCCTGTTCTCGCTGAAGAAACGTCCGATGAGCACGCTGTCGGCGCTGTATATCTCGCTGGCCTCGTTGGTGACAGGGTCTTTGATTTGTTTCATGCCGGGCGAGCGTCCGAAGAGCCAGAGGAAGTTAATATCTACGGCTCCGAGCAGGAGTATCACGGCGAGGATGACGGTGGCCAACCATACCGCGAGGCGGCGGTACCAGGGTCCGGCGTATAGGCGACGAATCTTGTCGCGCCAATGATTGGGGAAGATGCTCTTCATAGGTTCAGAAGGGTGTTGGTGAGTTTCGGCTCGTCGGGGTGGAACCATTGTATCTCCGGGTCACGAGCAAACCATGTCATTTGTTTCTTCGCGTAGACGCGTGTGTTCTTTTTCATTCGTTCTACGGCGAACGGTAGTTCCCATGTGCCGTCGAGCACCTGAAACATTTCCTTGTAGCCGACGGTGTTGAGGGCGTTCTCATCGCGGTGTGGCAGCAGTGTGCGTGCTTCCTCCAGCAGGCCGTCGGCCATCATCTGGTCCACGCGCGAATTGATTCGTGCGAAGATTTCTTCGCGCTCGCGTCGCAGTCCGAGTTTGACGATGCGGAAGGGCCGCTGCTTATGTGTGGCGGTGCGGAAGCTGGTGAAGGTCCGGCCACTCTGGTAGCACACCTCGAGCGCGTGGACGATGCGGCGTGTGTTGTGCAGGTCGGCCTGAGCATAATATTCGGGGTCGAGCAGGCGCAACTCCTCGCACAGGCGTTCGAGACCTTCGTCCTGAAGCCGCTCTCGCAGGTGCTCTCGCACGTCAGTACTGATGGTTGGGATGTCGTCGATGCCGTTGCATACAGCATCGATGTAGAGCATGGAGCCTCCCGTGAGCAGGAGTTGCTCGTGGTCGCGGAAGAGTCTCTCGATGAGTTGCAGGGCTTCGGTCTCGTAGCGTGCAGCGCTGTAGTAGTCGGTCACCGCCAGTGTCCCCACGAAATAATGTTGTACGCGCGCGAGCTGTTCGGCGGTGGGAGCTGCCGTGCCGATGCGGAGGTCACGATAAATCTGCCGGCTGTCCGCGTTGATGATGGGGCTTCCGATGCGCTCTGCAAGTTCAAGGGCGAGGGTCGTCTTTCCGACGGCGGTAGGGCCAAGGAGGACGAACAGTGTCTTCATCCTTCCGTGAAGTCGAAGCCTTCGGGGTCTATCTCATCCATCTCGAAGCCTTCGTCGTTGCTGGGTGTGAAATCGTCTTCCTCGTCGTCGGCGAGTGCTGCTGCATTGAGTGCGGCCAGCAGGTCGGCGTTGGTGGCTCGCTTGGGCTGCTCTTCTCTGACGAGTACGAGGGCCGGTGGCTCTCCGTGCTGGCGTCGGCAGCATGGTTGGCCGATGCTTTTTCCGAAGGCGATGCGCGATACTTCCATCAGCAGTGCGCGTCCCTCGTCGGGGTCGAAGACGTACTGCAGGCGCTGTCCTTCGTCCTCGAGCAGGTCGCCGAGTTCCACTTCCTCCATGGTGTCGTCCTCGTAGCCGTCCTCGGGTATGGTGCGCTCGCGATGCCAGCGTTCGTCGCATACGTAGAAGGTCGATGGTGCAGCCTTTCCCCATCCGCAGGTCTGTCGGATGAGTTGGTGCAGGTCGGCAAAAGTGGCATCGGAATCTATCTGCAGTTCGATGACGAAGTCCTCAATTTCAGGGCTCGCAGCGGTGAGGGTTAGAAGCATAGTCGGAGAGAGTGTATTAAAAGGAGGGAGTGATTGTAGCGCCGTGCCTGCGGTCACGCTCGCTGAGCATAGGTGCGTCAGGCGGTTCTTTCGTGACGGTCGCGTCCGGGTTCTGGCGGCGTCGGTCAGCGGATGAAGCCGCGTTTCTTGGTGTCCTCGATGAAGTCGAGGATGTATTTGATCTCGGCCGTCTCAGGCAATTCCTGCCGGATGGTCTCGAGTGCTTCGACGAGGGTCATGCCGCCTTGTATGATGATGCGGTAGGCTTCGTGGATGGTATTGATGACATCACGCTCGAAGCCTCTGCGCCGCAGTCCGACGATGTTGAGGCCGCAGTAAGCTGCCGGGTGGCGTGCGCAGATGGTGTAGGGGAGAATGCTCTGCGATGTGGCGGTACCTCCGCTGACCATGGTGTATCCTCCGATGCGGCAGAACTGGTGGACGAGTACACATGCCGAGAGGATGGCGTGGTCATCGACTACCACTTCTCCGGCGAGTTTGCTGGTGTTGCCGATGATGATGTCGCTGCCTACGATGCAGTCGTGAGCGATGTGGCATCCCTCCATGAGCAGGTTGCCCGAGCCGACGACGGTCTGTCCCTTGGCGGCGGTGCCGCGGTTGATGGTGACGTTCTCGCGGATCTTGTTGTTGTCGCCCACGATGGCCAGCGTATACTCGCCCCTGAACTTGAGATCCTGCGGTATGGCTCCGATGACGGCGCCGGGGAAGATGATGTTACCCTGTCCGATGCGTGAGCCGGGCAGTACGGTCACGGAGTTCATCAGCGTGGTGTTGTCGCCGATTTCTACGTCGCTGTCGATGAAGCAGAAAGGTCCGATCTCCACGTTCTCGCCAATCTTGGCGTCGGGATGTATGGAAGCGAGGGGGCTTATCTTACTCATAACTGTGTTCTGTTTATTGTTGTGGGAAATGTTTTCTGAAGACTCTATACGCGCGGGGCCTGCTCATTGTTGGCGATGACCTGTGCTGTGAGCTGTGCTTCGGCGACGACGTTCTCGCCGACGAAGACGTAGCCGTGCATCTGTGCGATATTGTGGCGGAAGGGTGCGGTGAACTCAGCTTTGAAGAGAAGCGTGTCGCCGGGTACCACTTTCTGTGTGAACTTCGCCTGGTCGATGCGCAGGAAATAGGTGCTGCAGTTCTCGGGGTGCTCGATGTTGCTCAGCACGAGGATGCCTCCTGTCTGCGCGAGTGCTTCGATGAGCAGCACGCCCGGCACGACGGGCTCTCCGGGGAAGTGCCCCTGGAAGAAGGGCTCGTTGCCTGTGACGTTCTTGATGCCCACGATGCTGTTGGCGTCCATCTCGATGACTTTGTCCACGAAGAGCATCGGGTAGCGGTGCGGCAGCAGCTGCTTGATGCGCTTGATGTCCATGACGGGCGCCTTGTTGGGGTCGTAGAAGGGCGCCTGCACGCGGTGCAAGCGTATCTCTTTGCGCATGAGTCGCGCGAACTTGTTGTTGATGGTGTGCCCGGGTCGTGTGGCGATGATGCGTCCCTTGATGGGTTTCCCTATGAGGGCCATGTCGCCGATGATGTCGAGCAGCTTGTGCCGTGCGGGCTCGTTCTCCCACATCAGTGGCTTCGTCTGCAGGTATCCGAGTTCGGCGGCGTCGTGTCGCTGCGCGCCAATCATGGCTGCCAGCTGGTCGAGTTCTTCCTGCGTCTTTTGGTTCTCGTAGATGACGATGGCGTTGTCGAGGTCTCCGCCTTTGATGAGTCCTGCGGCGAGCATCATCTCTATTTCGCGTACGAAGCAGAAGGTGCGTGCGGGTGCTATTTCCTTCTCGAACTTGCCCATGTCGTCGAGGGTGGCAAACTGGCTGCTGAGGACCTTCGACTGGAAGGCAATCATGGCCGTGATGCTGAACTGTTCGTCGGGCAGGATGGTGATGACGGAGCCGCTTTTCTCGTCGCGCACTTCGATTTTCTTGTGGACGATGTAGTAGTCCTTGGGTGCGTTCTGCTCGACGACGCCCACGCGGCGGATGTTCTCCACGTAGATTTCTGCCGAGCCGTCGAGGATGGGCACCTCGGGACCGTTCACCTGCAGCAGGCAGTTGTCCACGCCGAGGGCGTAGAGGGCTGCGAGGGCGTGCTCCACGGTGGAGCAGCGTGCTTCGCCGTGCTGCAGCACAGTGCCGCGCGTGGTCTCTACGACGTTCTCTGCGATGGCTTCGACGATGGGTTCTCCCGGCAGGTCGATGCGTTGGATTTTATAACCATGGTTCTCGGGGGCGGGGTTGAAGGTGACGGTGAGGCTGAGGCCTGTGTGCAGGCCTTTGCCATGCAGCGTGAAGCTGCCCCCCAGGGTATTTTGCTTGGACATAGTTTCGGTGTTGTGCTATTTGTTTTCGAGCTCGGCTTTCAGCGTCTCCACTTCCTTGCGCAGGGCACGCAGCTGTGCGGCCATGTCGGGCAGGTTCTTGTAGACGGCGAAGGCTCGTGCGAAGACTTTCGGGTCGATGGGCGGTGTGCCGAGCAGTGTCTGTCCGGGCTTGCGGATGCTGCCAGGGCAGCCGCTCTGTGCGCCGAGGGTGGTGTGGTCGGCGATGCTGATGTGTCCGGCGACGCCCACTTGTCCGGTGAAGGTGCACCACTCTCCGACTTTTGTGGAGCCTGCGATGCCCACCTGTGCGCAGAGCACGGTGTGACTGTCTACCTCCACGTTGTGTCCCACCTGGACGAGGTTGTCGATTTTGACGTCGCGGTGGATGATGGTGGCCCCCATGGTGGCGCGGTCCACGCAGGCGTTGGCGCCGAGTTCCACGTCGTCCTCGAGTATGGCGATGCCGATCTGCGGAATCTTCTCGTAGCCTTCGGCGGTGGGCGCGAAGCCGAATCCGTCGGCACCGACTACGCTTCCGGCATGGAGGATGCAGCGGTTGCCGATGCGACAGTCGTGGTAAACGACGGCACCGGCGTAGAGAATGCAGTTGTCGCCGATGTGTGCTCCGTCGCCGACGACGGCGTGCGGGAAGAGTTGTGTGCCGTCGCCGATCTCTGCGCCTTCACCCACCACGGCATAGGGGGCCAGGTAGACGTCCTTGCCGAGTTTGGCTGTCGGGGCTACGTAGGCCAGCGGGTCGATGCCCGTGCGCTTGGGCTTCATGCTTTCGTACATGGAAAGCAGGCGGCCGATGGCTTCGCGCGGGTCTTTCACGCGAATGAGGGCTGCCTGTACGGGCTGGGCGGGCTGGAAGGTGTCGGGGACGAGGATGATGCTGGAGCGTGTCTGATAGACGTAGGGCTCGTATTTGGGGTCGTAGTAGAACGAGAGTGCTCCCTCCACGCCTTCTTCGATTTTGGCAAAAGTGTGGATGCTGGCTTCGGGATTACCCTCTACAGTTCCGCTGACGAATGCGGCGATTTGTTGCGCAGTGAATTGCATGTCGGTCGATGTGGTTTCAGTTAAGCGCGGCAAAGATACGACATTTTGACGATACCACCTACTTTTTGCACATTAATTTTTGCGCATGAGAGCAAAAGAGGACATGCCAAGGGCTGTTTCGGACAATCGGAGGGGTGCTTTTGCGGCTATTCTTCCTGCAGTCGCACCAGGTAGTGTATGTAGCCTTTCACCGTGGTTTTCTTGATACGTCCCTTCTCGTTTTCCGCGGTCAGCCATCGTCCGAGGCGATAGATGGCGCTGTTGGAGTACTTGTAGCGGGTGCGTTTCTGAATAGCCAGGATGATTTGTCGTATGTTCAGGCTCTGCGTGTTCCTGTCGTGCTCGGTGGCGGGCTGGAAGACCTCCAGGAAGTGTTCCACTTCGGGGCGTATCTGGGTGTAGCGTGTGTTGTAGGCTTCGATGTCGCTCACCTCTTCGGGCGTGAAGAAGTGGCGTCGGCGCTGGCGTAGTTCTTCCATGGCTTGCGCGTAGGCCTGGTCCAGGTGGTAGGGTGGTTTGTTGTCCACCATGGCACCGCTGCGTATGTCTGCGACGATGAAGCGCCGCGAGCCGGAGGGGTCGCTGAGCACGTCGGTCAGGTTGGACGTGGCGATGAAGGAGGCGTAGCGCGGCACCTCGACGGTCACGTTGCTGTAGGGGCGTCGGCTCTTGACGGAACTTTTCTGGATGAGGTTCTTCAGGAATCCCTGCTGCAGCTTGGGCGAGATCTGGTTGAACTCGTCGAGATTGATGAGCAGTGAGCTCGCCAGCTGACGTTCGGCATCGAGTTTGCTGCTGAAGTCCACCAGCTCGCGGTAGCCCGCGCTGCGCAGTTCGGGCGGCAGGAGAATCTGTCCGAAGGTGCTCTTGCCGCAGCCTTGCGGGCCGATGAGCAGCGGTACGACCGAGTTGCCGTGCATCGCGTCCTGTCCCTGCCATTGTGCCACCATGCCGAGGAACCACGTGTGGAACCATTCCCTCCAGTGCGGGTTCAGGCACGGCACGCGGTCGGCCAGCATTCCGATGTAGTCGGTCTGCTCGTCCCACTGGTTGCACACGCTGTCCAGATAGGCCAGGGCAGCGTTATAGTTGCGGATGCGGGTGGAGCCGAGGTAGCGTCGCATGTCGCGGTCGAAGATCTCCAGACCGGCTTCGTTGGCCTCCTGGATCATCGTGTTCATCGTGCGGAGGTCCAGGGGCCGGAAGACGAAGCTGCTGGCGTGGTTGCTGCGCCATTCCACGCCGTTGGTCAGCTCGTTGTAGCGTAGCTCGTAGCGCGTCTGCATAAACTGTTGCAGACGGGTACTCAGCTCCTGCATGGGATGACTGCGGTCGCGCCCTCGCTGTTCGGCATTCTCGGCGTAGACGCACTCGATGGTCGTACGGATGAAATTGCGGCTAAGGCTTCGCCAGCGCAGGCTCGTGATGGCCTGGTACACAGCCTCTTCCTGTGGAATCTCCAGGCGCAGGGCCTCCAGGGCTACGGCGTTGAGTTCCTCTGCCGATGAGCGTTTCAGCGTGGGCTGCGTCTCGCCGACGGTCTGCAGGGCCAGCGAGAGTCGGCGGCGGTAATAGGTGCGGCTCTCGAGGGAGGCCATGGTGCTTTCGGGGCTGTACTCCTGTGCGACTGTCGTCCCCTCGGCGTTGCGGCCCAGCAGCACGCTCTTGTCGATGCTCAGGGGCGGTGCGTCGAGACGGATGACGGGGCTGTCGTCGACGGTCCAGCGGAACCAGTCGTTCGGTTTGGCTGCCTTCATCTTGAGGGGCCACCCCAGGACGGTCTCGTAGACGCGGGCGCATTCGCTGTAGAGGGCGCTGTGGAAACGCTCGATGTCTGCGGCTTCCTTCGGCAGGGTGCCGTCGGTCAGCGTACCGCGGACGAGGATTTTCACCGAATGTCCGCTGGCACCCGTCAGGGCGACCATCGTCATGGGCCATTGGGCGGCGCGGCGCTTGACCTCTTCCGCGTGGCTGAGACTTTGGATGTCTGACACTTCCAGAAGCACGATGCCGGTGTATTCGGTCCTACGCACGCCTCGTTGCTTCGGGTGTACGGCCAGTCCCGGACAGATGCGTGGCAGGTGGTCGATGTTCTTCCAATGAAGGGATGGCGGAAGTCCCGGCAAGTCATTGCGCAGTGCTTCCACCATCCACCTCCTCTTTTCATCAGACTGTAAACGAGCCAAGAGCTCGTCCAGCCGCCAGAAACTGGCCTTTTCTACTTTACTCCTTATTGTCCTATGGTATGTCGTACAGTTCATCTGTGCGCTTTTTTTCCTGTTTCCGCTGGCAAAGGTAGCAATTCTTCCCGATTTGTGCAAGTTTTTGCATCATTTTTTTTAACAAATGCTACAAAATCGACACAAAATAGGCATGACTACATTACCTACCACACCCCACTACATTACCCCCTAAACGCTTTGTTTTCAAGGTTGTAACTCAAAAAGGTAGTGGGGTGTACCTTATATCAAAAATTTTTTTTGAGAAAATAGCGTTGTAGTGTGCTGTTTCTGTTTCTGCCGTTGGCGGCGGCAGATGCGGCTTTTGTGGTGTGCTAAATAAAAGAATAATAGGTGGTTATGCGGTTGAGTCGGCGCCCTCTCCCTCGCTTTTTGAGAGTATGCGCTGCCAGCGCAGATTTGTCTGTTTTTGCATGAAAAAGCACGGTGTGTCGCATTTTTGCATCACACCCGCGGAGTGTTTTCGTCACTCCCATCAGTGCGAGCAGAAACCCTTGACACATCTCTCAAAAAATGACTGGAAAAAGGGGAAGAAGTCTTAAGAGTTTTGCTGAGAACCCTTAACACTTTTCTCAAAAAATGACCGAAAAAAAGGGAGAAGTCTTAAGAGTTCTGCTGTGAACCCTTAAGACTTCTCCCTGTTGTGTACTGGGAATTTGGTCGACTCGTCTGTACGTTTTGGTGCCGTCGGCCGCAGGTGTCTGCCGACACGGCCTGACGTGGTTGGGGCGGTGCGTCCGCCGTGTCAGGCGTGGGCGGCAAGGATGGTCGCCATCTGCTGCTGCACTTCCTGCGCTTTCTCGCCGGCCACCTCAGCGAAACGCTCTGTGCCGTCGGCATAGATGATGGCACGCGAGGAGTTGACGATGAGGCCGCAGTGGTCGTTCCAGCCGTAGCGGCACACCTCTTCCAGCGAGCCACCCTGGGCGCCGATGCCCGGCACCAGCAGGAAGTGCTCGGGTGCCAGCCTGCGGATGTCTGCGAAGGCGCTGCCCTGCGTGGCTCCCACGACGTACATCAGGCAGTCGGCGCTCGCCTCGCCCTCTCGCTTCGCGTTGCAGGGCAGAGGCGTTTGTGGCTGAGCTGCTGCTGCCTGGCCTTGGGATGCGAGCAGGTCGTTCACCCATTCCTGGCTGCGGAGGATGACCCTCTCGAACAGTTGCAGCGGTTTCTTGTCGCCGTCGAGGGTTTGCGGCGAGGCTGTCTTCTGGAAGTCCTGACTGCCCTTGTTGCTCGTCAGCGCCAGCAGGATCACCCATTTGCCGGGGTAGCCCAGGAACGGCGTCACCGAGTCCTCGCCCATGTAGGGTGCCACGGTCACGGCATCCACGTCCATCTCCTCGAAGAAGGTTCGCGCGTAGAGTTTCGACGTGTTGCCGATGTCGCCGCGCTTGGCGTCGGCGATGATGAACTGGTCGGGGTGCTGCTCGCGGATGTAGCGCACCGTCTTCTCGAAGGCCATCCATCCCTTCACGCCGTGTGCCTCATAGAAGGCCAGGTTGGGCTTGTAGGCGATGCAGTAGGGCGCTGTGGCGTCGATGATAGCCTTGTTGAACTCGAAGAGGACGTCAAAGTCTGCCTCGCGTTCGCCGCGCTCCACCAGGTGCTGCGGCACCTTCTTCATGTCGGTGTCCAGCCCCACGCACAGGAAACTCTGCTTCTGCTTGATATTCTCAAATAATTGTTCGCGTGTCATAATAAATAGTCTTAAAAATTATTCTCGATAGATTGATGAAATGATGGTTGTCGATAGACTGATGATGAGATGGATGTCGATTGACGTCTTACTTGCAGATGACGTGAATGCTTGTATCGGTCGTCAATCATCGTCAATCTGACCGTCAATCTTCGTTCATCTGATGATGTGGATGTCTGCAATGGTTGCTTTCATGACTCTCATATTTCCGTCGTTTCAGTTCATTACTGGGCGGATGTCTGTGATGATTCCTTTGTTCCTCTCGTCAGCATGTAGCCGGAGATATTCAGCTTGGGCGTGGGGATGGTAGTGCCATCGTCGGTGGCGGTACCTCGATAGACGTCGAATTGCTGGAGGAAGAAGAGGTTCGTAGAAGACTTGGTGGGCAGGGGAACGAGGTCGTCCATCTGCTTGTCCAGCGCTCTCAGCTTCCGGAGGCTGACGATGATGGTGTCTGATATCTCGTTGCCTTGTTCTGGCCTGACAGGCACTTCAAAGGTGTCACGACGCAGGTCGATGATGAAGTCGTTGCCTACGACGTTATAGTACAGCTCCGTGTAGCCCTCGGGGATGTGGAGGTGGGTGGAGTTTTTGGCGTAGCCATAGAGTCTGATGTCTTCGATGGCGCCGGTGTGGTTGCCTGGCTTTTGGATATATCCTTTGAAGTCGATACCGCCCAGTCGCAGCGTCACCAGCGGCTCAAAGGTCTTGGCGCTGAAGGTGCTCTCCAGATAATCGAGCTTGGAGCTGATGCGGTTCTGCTCCTCTTGCGAGAGAGTCTTCATCAGCGCATCGTAGTGGTTGTAGTCCAGCGGCAGGGCGGTCGCCTTCGCCTGTGCCAGCGCGCGTTCCACTTGATGATAGAGCACGCGCCGCGTGAGGCTGGTGTAGTTCAGCGGCAGGGCCGACGTCAGCAGGAAGAACGCCGCGAAGGAGATGGCTATCCAGTGGATGCGGCGAGCACGACTCAGGAAGAGACCAAGGCAGACGGCGTAGAACCAGACATTCAACGTAGCGAGGTAGAGGCGGGCGATGGTGATGCCGTAGTCCGAGAAACGTCGCACGATGCCCACCGTCATCAGCAGCAACAGCGGCATCAGGATGAGCGGCAGCAGACGCGCCACGGCATGGTCGAAGCGACGGTTGTCGGCGTGACGCGTAGGGTAGAGGCCGAACTCGATGCCGACGAGACCGACCATCGAGGCGATGATGAGCCACGACACCTGTCCGTACGGCAGTTCCCAGCGTACGAGAATCTGAAGGGCATAGACGTACAGCACCGCGATGTACAGCGCCTCCAGCGGCAGAAAGAGATAGCGGACCACACCCGCAAGGAAGCCTGAGCGTAACGGCTCACGGTCGTGCTTCTTCTCGCCACCAGGGATGCGTCCAAGGAACAGCAGCGCGGGCAGGTAGCCGGCCACGAGTACACCAGCAATGCTGTACCATTTCCACCCAATATGAATGGAGAACAGCCTATTCATGGAGCTGAGCAGCAGGTAGAGGCCGCCCCAGAGTACCAACCCGACGAGGCAGCAGACAACACCATACGTCACGAGGCGCAGCGCAAAGTTCCACGAAGGAATGTCATTGCGTTCGCGGTGGAACGAGAGGAAGAAGACCGTCAACACCAAAGCCAGAATCGCCGAGGCGTGCATGAGGAACGTCTCATAGCCTTGACCACCGGTCCCGAATTTGATATGGTAGAGGTAGCAGGCATCTGCCGTCAGTATGATGTACGACATGATGTAGATGCCTCTCACCTTCTTCATCCGTTCCTGTTCCTCACTCCATAATGCCAACGTGAGCGACAGCACAAAACCAACCGACAGGAAGTAGTAGATGGCACCCGTCAGGCGGTCGGGAGTAATCTCAGCAAGTATGTTGAATATGCTGTAGCCCGCCAATGCCGTGACAAAAGCCGCTGGGACAGGAAAGCGTTCAAGGCAGCGTCTGCCCGCTTTCGCAAGAATCGTCGCTAATTTCATATCAAACTCATTTTGCTTGAAAAGATTATTCTCATAGATTGACGTTCAGATTGACGACAATTGACGTCTTTATCTCGTATGACGTGAATGTTATTTGTTATTGACGTGAATCTCCGTGAATCTGTTCGTCAATCTTTTTAAATTTTATTACTGTTGTTAGCTGTCATAGATGTATTACTATCTTAAATATTATTCTCATAGATTGACGATTGGATTGATGACGATTGACGTCTAAAGTTTAGAGGACGTGAAT